>JADIYN010000021.1 GCA_016705335.1 Draconibacterium sp.
AAGTTTTATTTCTTTCTGAAGATTTTCTGCGGCTTTGAATCTGGCTTCAACCTTATCTGATTCAGTATATTCAGGCCAGGCAAATTGGGTTTGGTGTTCGTCTGCCTGTTTTTTATTTTCTGCCAGTTTCTTTTGCCAATCGCTTAAAACTCCTTTTTTAAGATTCAGTTGAATGTTCAAATCTTTCAAAGACAAAATGGTTTCGTTCCATGTTTCGATTTGCTTTTCAAAACTCAGTTTTTCTGTTGAAATTTTTGCTTGTTCCTGACTGATATCGGCAGCATTGTAAATTTCCGGGTGGTGGGTTGAGCCGCATAACGGACAAGGCAAACCTTCAGACAAGTCGGCTGCATACTTTTCGAGCTGCGCTTTTACACGCAAATGTCCGGCTTCAGACTCCAGATTTTTAAGGGTATTTTTAAGTGATTCAATTTTCGATTGTGCAAAAATCAATATTTCTGAAAATTCGTTTTTGTTTGACAATTCATCAAAAAGCGGGGCGTCTGAAATAGTATTGATTAAATGGGTTGTTTTCTCAGTTTCAAACTGATATTTGGTGAGTTCAGTATTTATTTCAACTCTGTGTTTGTTTAAATTTTGTTTTTCAATGTGCCAGGTTTTTATTTGCGAAAGCTGCGACAAATCGGGCAGTTCAGCTTTATTCGATTTAATTTTTTCGTTTAAATTTTGTTTTTCTTTTGTAAGCGTTTCTATTTTTTCAGTTGTGTCCTGCACAAATTTGTCGCCTTTTAAAAGCCGTTCATTTTCATCGGTAATTGTAGTGTCAAGCTTTTTAATTTGAAGCAGTTTTTCCAGTTCCCCTGCCCGTTGTTTCAGGGTTTCACGATTTTCGTGTGCAGGTTTTATTTCGTCTAAAGTTGTTTCGCTTTTTGTTATTTCTGCTTCCTCTTTTTCAAGTTTCAGGCTGTCGGTTTCAATCTGTTTGGTTTTTTCGGCAACCTTTTTTGTACTTGTTTCCAATGCATCAAAAAGGTTTTTAAACTGAAGAACACATTTTTCATATTGAAGCGTGGTTTTCTCCAATTGAAGAAAATCGGGTTCTTGCTTTTGCAGGTTTTCAAGTGTGGCTTTTGCCGTTTCCAATTTTTTTGTCAAATCCAAAAGTTGTTGAAATTGTGTTTCTTGTTGTTGTGGGCTTTTTATTTTTTCATCCAGTTCATCCAAAACTTTTTTTAAGTTCAAGCAGTTGGGTTTCCAATTCTGCGATTTTATTAGCGTCGATTTCACCCAACTGTTGCAATTGGCCTTGCAGGTTTTGTTTTTGTTCGTTGTTTTTCGATTCAAGCGCTACTGTTTTATAGTACAATTCAAATTTTCCAAGATTAAAAAGCTCTTTTAGCATCTGGGTGCGGTCTTTGTTTCCCAACTGCAAAAACTCCTGAAACTGGCCTTGTGGAATGATAATCGTGCGTTTGAAATTTTCGTAACTCAAACCGATCGCGTTTTCAAGTGCAGAATTTTCAATGGGAATCCAGTTTTCATTTACTTTTTTGTAAGTGTTTCTGTCTAATTTTTTAACCTCTTCAAATTGTTTGCTGTTGCGTTTTCCTGTAACCACTGCGCGGTAGGCGGTTTGATCTTTACCTGTTTCAAAAATGAAATCGATCAATAATTCGTTCGATTTCAGGTTCATCATGTTGTAATTGCGGTTGTCGCCCGAAAGATTCAACCTGTCGGTTTTACCATAAAGTGCAAAAGTAATTGCTTCCAGAACCGATGATTTTCCGCTGCCCACCGAACCAAAAATGCCAAATAAACCGGCGGCAGTTAACGTTGTAAAATCGATGGTTTGTTTCTTTTGGTATGAATACAAACCTTGTATTGTAAGTTGAATTGGTATCATGTTTTATTTTTTTTACCACAGATTTGCACAGATTTTAGAAGAAAAACATTTCAAATTTTAATCTGTGTTAATCCGCGTAATCCGTGGTCGATTGCTTTTATGTATAATTTTCTTCCGAAAGTATCTCCGTGAAAAGCTCCATAATCTCATGGTTTGGTTCCTGACCTTTGGAATGTTTGAAATAATCACTAAAAAGTTCGTTCATATTTTTGCTTAAATCGATGCTTTTTTTATTGTTGGCTGCAAACTCATTTGGGTTTGTAACTTCAGGGATAATTGTAACAATTCCATTGTGGGCAGCGCTGATTTGCCTGCGTTCCTGCGCGGTTAAAAAAGTGTCAGTAACCAAAGTTAGTTCCACCAAACAATCAGAGTTCTTGGTCAGCCAGTTCAAAGCATCTTCCATTCCATCGGCTTTATAGCGCAAAAGTTTTTTTCCTTTTGTCAGCTGTTTTTCAGTAACTTTTACTTTTTCACCGGGGTTTACGTCAAAAATCAAAACATATTTTTGCTGGTTGGCCTCGGCAAAACTGTATGAAAGCGGACTGCCACAGTAAAAAACTTTTGTTTCCTTGTCAACCACATGCATTCGGTGTAAATGCCCCAAAGCTGTGTACTGGATTTGTCCGGGGATATTTTCGGTGTAAACTACCTGAACGCCACCAACATGCAAAATGGGTTTTTCATCAGCAGGTTCTTCGGGCAACTCATCGCCTTTTTCAATCACGAAAAGATGACTTACAAGAATATTTACTCCCCGGTTGTCGCAATATTTGTTGGCCAGATTACTCCAGTTTTGCTGGAGCACATTTCTCAGTTCTTCTTCGTTGTTTTCGTAACCGAGGGCAGTTTTTAACCTGATTTCATTGGCGTAAGGAGTAAGTAAAATTCGAAGTGGTGTCTTATTCCCGGGAAGTTGAATTTCAATAAAACCTTCTTCACTTTTTATGATCTTCAAACCAGTTTCCAATTCAAATTTGGGAACAACAGAATTTGGATAGCCGGTAAAAATTATCCCGCATTCGCGTGCCAGCGGGTCGGGAGCTTCAATACGATCGGGCGAATCGTGATTTCCTGAAATTGCAATTACAGGCCGTTGACCATTTTTTGAAAGTCTTTTTAGCGTTTTGTAGAACAGTTCTATTGCTTCGGTTGGTGGATTAAATGTGTCGAACAAATCGCCTGCAACAAGCACTGCATCCACATTTTCATTGTCGGCAATTTCGCAGATTTCATTTAACACAGCCTGTTGTTCTTCCATTCGCGAAAAGTTTTCGAGTCGTTTTCCCAGATGCCAGTCGGAAGTGTGTAGGATTTTCATATTTGCAGATTTATTTATTTTAGATTTGAGTATCAGGACAAAGCGTTTTTTTGAGATATCTGTTATCGATTTTCTTTATTTTATTTTATTGATCATCATTAAAAAAACAAAAACCGGTAGTAAAAATACATCAATTAAAAGATTAGACTTGAATATGAAGTAAGAATTTTTAATGATCAACGAGGGCAGGAGAGAGGGTTTTAAAATCAGCCGGTTTGGAAAATATGTACGATAATTCTGGTTTACAATAACCTTTTTATGGATGAATTCAACAGGATTTCAGTGGCTAATCTTCCTGATTTTCATTATAAATTCGTTCAATCCGTTTGTCCGGAATCAGCCAGATAAATGCAACAAGTGTATATATTCCACCTGCAGCCAGCGGACTAAGCCATGACGCAAAAATGCCAATTATATAGAGTATTGGCGACATTTTTCCTTTCAAATCGTTGCCAATTGCTTTTGCCAATACTGAATTTTTACCGTGTTGCTTTAAAATAATAGATTGCAAAATGAAATATGCTATTGCAGCCATTAACAGAATAAAACCATACGAGGCAACCGGAATAACAGCAAACTGGTTTTCACCCATCCAGCCGGTAACAAACGGAACCAGTGACAACCAGAAAAGCAGGTGAAGATTTGCCCATAATACATTGCCGTTAACATGATTTACAGTATGCATTAAATGATGGTGATTATTCCAGTAAATTCCTATATAAATAAAACTCAGTATATAACTTGTAATTACCGGTATCAAAGGTTTCAACGAAGTAAAATCATGGCCATGCGGCACTTTCATTTCCAAAACCATAATTGTAATAATAATGGCCAGTACTCCATCGCTAAATGCTTCAAGTCTTCCCTTTTTCATGATGCTTATAGTTTACTTTAATTCAAATAAAGACTGTTTTAAAAACACCAGCTTGTTTGAAATTGTTTACCTGGTTATTTCAATAAAAACTGATTTCAGAAGCAATTAAAAAGTCTGATTTGATTTAAAACCGTGTGTTTTGAGTTTATTGCCATCAGCATTGGACAATGGAAGTAACATATTGCAAGAAAATAACGGTGGACATTGATCCTATTTGAAATCAGATTCTATATCAAAAAGTTCAGAATGTTCTTTTATTTTCCTGTTTAAATCATGTATTCTCCGGTCTTCCAAATTCAATAAAATCATAATTTGAATCTACTTATCAGATGAACTTAAGTCTTATTTTAACGTTTTTAGAAAAAAGTTTCTCTTAAATAAATTTGATTATGAAACAAATAACTTTACTGGTTTTAAATACTTTGTCGTTGCTTTTTACACTTGTTATGAATGGTCTTTCAAACAAAGGGATGTTTAATGGTAAAACAGTTGGTCAGGTTAGTGCGGAGTTTGAGACACTTTTTGCACCAGCCGGTTATGCATTTTCAATTTGGGGTGTAATTTATATACTTTTAATTCTGTTTGTTTCCCGACAATGGGTTGCATGGTTGAAACAACATGATGATTTGGAATTAAAAAACACGGGCATTTGGTTTGCCTTAAGCAACCTTGCCAACGGAACATGGATTATTGCCTGGCTTAATGGCAAAATTGGTGTTTCAGTTATTTTAATGTTGATTTTGTTGATTTCATTAATTGTTCTGGCTGTCAAACTCCGATTGGAAATTTGGAATGCCCCTATGAAAATTAAAATTTTTGTTTGGTGGCCAATTTGTGTTTATTTCGGTTGGATAATTGTTGCAACTGTAGCCAATATTTCAGCATTTTTAGTGAGCATTGATTGGCATGGAGGTTTTCTCAATGAGCAAACCTGGACAATTGTAATGATAATTACGGCATTGGCAATTTATCTTTTGCTCATCTATTTCCGAAATTTAAGGGAAGCTGCGTTTGTTGGTATTTGGGCTCTGATCGCAATTGCCGTGAAACAATGGCATGTTCATCCGTCAATAGTAGTAACTGCAATTTTTTCTTCGGTAGTGTTGTTTATAGCTATATTTATTAATGCTTTAAATAAAACCAAAATACTTCGGAAATTGAATTAAATAAGTAATTCAGTTTTAAAGCCATCGATTAAAATTTCTGTATAATTTGTTGGTTTATAGTTTCTTATATATTAAACATTTTTTTCTCAGAACATACTCAACTTTAAATCGTTTAAATAATGGTTTTAAATAGTAAAAAATGAAGGTTGAAGAAATAAAAAATGGGATAAAAAATCCTTGGGCGGAATTCAATAAAAATATAGCAAAATACCAGACTCCCGATATTTGGAAGAGTATCTGGCAAATAGTAAATACTTTTGTTCCTTATGTTGTTTTGTGGGTTCTAATTGCTTTAAGTTTGTCTGTTTCTTACTGGATAACAGCAGTTTTAGCTATTGTAGCAGCAGGATTCCTTGTGCGTCTGTTTATTATATTTCATGATTGTGGGCATGGATCTTTTTCAAGACACAGAAAGCAAATACTTTTGTGGGTGTAATTCTGGGCATATTTACATTTACTCCTTATTTCAACTGGCACAAAAAACACATGAATCATCACGCTACTGTAGGAAATCTGGACAAAAGAGGCGAGGGCGATGTTTGGACCATGACGGTCGAAGAATTCCTGAAAAGCAGCAAATGGAAACGATTTCAATACCGCGTTTACAGACACCCGATTACAATGTTTGGTGTAGGTTCGCTTTATGTTTTTCTTGGCGAAAACCGTGTTACTAATAAGGAAATGAGCAGAAAGGAAAAACTAAATGTTCAACTAACCAATTTAGGTTTAGTGGTTTTGTTTATTTTTATGAGTTGGGGTATTGGTTTCTTTGAATTTTTGATAATACAGATAGCAATTTTATATATGGCGGCAATTGCCGGTTTTTGGTTGTTCTATTTACAGCACCAGTTTGAAGATGTGAGTTGGGTGCGGAACAGTGACTGGAATTACAGGGAAATTGCCATTGAAGGAAGTTCTTTTGTGAAATTCCCAAAACTGTTGCAATGGTTTTCGGGGAATATTGGTTATCATCATATTCATCATATTAATGCACGGATTCCAAATTACAAACTCGAAAAATGTTATAACGAAAATCCGATTTTTAAAGAAGTTGAGCCTGTAACATTTCTAAAAAGCCTGAAAACATTGAAATTAAGGTTGTGGGATGAAAAAAGACAAAGGTTAATCGGTTTTAAAGAATTGATTCCTGAAAAAGTAACTGTTTAAAAATTGGACTGATTATTCCCGTCGAAATGTAAACATGGTTTTACGTTGTATTTTGCTGGGAATGATTTTTCTCATTATTGACGAAATCTTTTCATTGTCTTATTGAATTCCCAATAAAAAAAGCAAACATGATAAATATACTTTTTCATTATTAAACAATTTGTCATATTTGTTCAATTAAAAACTGGAATGAAAGTACTTGATAAATTAGCTCCACAACCCCTGTTTACTTATTTCGAACAGATTTGTAAAGTACCGCGGCCTTCAAAAAAGGAAGGGAAAATAAGACAATTTCTACTTGATTTTGCTTCTGAAAATGGTTTGACTGCAAAAACCGATGAAATTGGCAATGTGTTGATCCTGAAACCTTCGACCCCGGGATTTGAAAATGCACAAACCGTAATTTTGCAAACCCACATGGACATGGTTTGCGAAAAAAACAGCGATAAAGATTTTGATTTTGATAAAGATTCAATTGAACCGATAATTTCAAACGGCTGGGTAAAAGCCAAGGGAACAACACTTGGTGCCGATTGCGGGATTGGAATTGCAGCGCAACTTGCTGTTTTAACTTCGCAGGAAATAAAACACGGCCCGCTTGAATGTTTAATTACAGTTGATGAAGAAACCGGATTAACCGGGGCATTTAACCTGGAGCCAGGATTTTTATCGGGTTCAGTTTTACTAAATCTCGACTCGGAAGATGAAGGTGAAATTTTTATTGGTTGCGCCGGTGGAATTGATACTTTGGCAACTTTCAGTTATACAAAAGAACCGGTTCCCGAAGAATCAACAGCTTTCAGGATTTCTGTTTCAGGATTAACAGGAGGCCATTCAGGTGATGACATTCATAAAAACAGGGGCAATGCGAATAAGATTTTGACCCGTTTTCTTTGGAGACTCATTCAAAAATACGATGCAAAACTTGCCGGTTTTAATGGAGGAAATCTGCGAAATGCAATTGCCCGGGAAGCTTTTGCGATTGTTACCGTTTCTGCAAATCTCAAAGAGAATGTTGTTTCTGATTTTAATGAATTTTCGGCAGATTTAAAAATTGAATTTGAAAAAAATGAACCTGGATTACAACTGAAAATTGAAACAATTGAAACGCCTGAATTTGTAATTGATGCTAAAACCGGAAAAGACTTACTGTATTCGCTTTTCGCTTGTCCGCACGGTGTTTTGGAGATGAGCAGCCGCATGGAAAATATGGTTGAAACTTCAACAAACCTTGCATCGGTAAAGTTTCTTGAGGATAATAAAATCAGGGTAACAACTAGTCAACGCAGTGAAATTGAAAGCCGTAAAATTATGGCTGCCGAAATGGTTGAATCGGTGTTTAAACTCGCCGGAGCAGAAGTTGAACATTCAGATGGTTACCCGGGCTGGGCGCCAAATCCTGATTCTGCTGTCCTCAAAATTACTGTCGGTTCCTATAAAAAACTTTTTGGTGTTGAACCAATTGTACGATCAATACATGCAGGACTTGAATGTGGATTATTCCTTGAAAAATATCCCCGTTTGGATATGGTTTCTTTTGGCCCGACAATTCGCGGTGCACACTCGCCCGATGAACGTTTGGATATTGAGACAACCGGAAAGTTCTGGAAACATTTGGTTGACGTGCTTCAAAATATACAATAGAAAATTCTCTTGCTAATAAATCAGTTTAACTGTAATTCTGAATTAATTGAAAGAGTTGCAGTTTGCAATGGTTTGGGTAACCGTTTTATTGGATATTTTAATTTAATTTTACGCTCGAACCAGATAATTAAGCAACAGTATTTATTTTAACCATTAACCACGGATTTTTTCCCGGTTTTAAATTTGTAAAACAATTACCTGTTAAGTTTAATTTGTCCCAATAGAATTGAGTTTTTGATTTTGTAACCATTAAAACTGGTAAGTGCTTTGTTAAACTGTTATTTTTCAGGCTCGATATAAATGTTGAACCAACTTGTTCCTGAAGTTTAACTTCAAGCAAGATAGTATTTGTTTCTGTTTCAATAGATACCTTTATGTTTTGTGAATCATTATTTGCGGAAGCAAAATAATTACCATCTTTCAGAATTCGATTGATGGTCAGTATTGATTGTAAACAGTTATCAATAAAAGAATTGTTTGGTAGTTTTTTTCTCCACATAAATTGTAATTTGTAGGTTTTAAATCACTTTTACTTTATTGAAATATCATTTTTGTTATTCTCCATTTGCCATTCAACCACAAAAGGTACTTTTCCGCAACTTAATTTGACAATTGTATTCTTATTATTTGAAACTGAATAATCCGATAAAAAGTTCTCACCCGAAAAGTTATGACTCATGATGTGAGTAATTTCCTGATTAGTAGTTGTTCTGTGTTTCATGGCGTTATTTTTTAATGGATTTAATGATTTACAAACCTATACGGATTAATTTTATATGTGTTCAGTTTATTTGTTCATTATTTGTTCATTTTGTTCAAAAACTATCAAATGCAATTTAAAGGGTATTTGAATTTTGAACTTTTTCGTGAATATTTATTCCTATGTTTAATATAAATATTAATATGAAATTTATTTTAACGAAATTGTGTTTTGTGTAAGTTGCATATATTCAGACTAATAAAGTGCGATTAAGGGTATTGTGTGACAGAAACAGAACGTAAAATAATTATTTTTTAAGTAAGGAAAAAGTTAGATTATTTTTGTATTTTACAATTAGTTAAAGTGAGTTTAATAAAACGGTTTTGCGCTAAAAAACAAAAATGATTGATGAAATAAACAATATCCGATCGATCGTTAAAAAGGAGATCCTTAAAAAATATGGACTTGAGGTTTTATATGCAAAAGATTGTGAAAATTTATCATCATCAATTCTGAACAAAACCAACAGACAATTAAGCCATTCTACGTTAAAACGTTTTTTCGGAATTGTAAATACACCATTCAAACCATCAAATTATACACGCGATACAATTGCTATTTATCTGAATTTCAAGGATTGGAAGGAATTAATATTAGAATTGAATGAGAACAGAATAAGTTTGGTTGAACCTGATTACTGGGATAGATTGAATAACAGAATTCAGGTAGTTACAAACGAAAGTTTAAATTCAATAAAGGCAAAAATAGGGGCACAATATGATAATTTTCCTATCCGTGTTTTTGCCGTTAAAAAAATCAGGAATTTTCTCAATTCAAAAAAAACTGCTACTGCATTTATTGCTCCGGGCGGTTATGGTAAAACTTCTGTAATTGCCCAACTCACCGAAATGTTCTTTACAGGAGAAAATGCAAAGTATCCAAAAGATATTGTTTGCCTTATTGACGGCAGTATTTTGGTCAATTTGATTGACCTTAATCTGGAAATGATGCGAATGAAAAATGTTGTGGATTTCGACCCTGAAAACAGTTTCAGCGTTTATTTCAGGAAAAATCCGGAACAGGTAAAAGGCCGGTTTGTTTTGATAATTGAGAGTTTATATGAAATTTATAATAAAGAAGAAAAACTTATATATTTTGTTGAAAATCTGATGGATATAATTTCTTCTTTTAAAGATTTTCCATGGTTTAAAATTATTGTAACCTGCCGGCCTGAAGACTGGAAGATATTTACAAATATCATTCAAAATAATCCCCAGTTAAAATCGCTTTGGTATGATGTTAATTTCGAAACCAAGCTGGCAAATACAGTAAATGTACCACCGTTAAACTCAAACGAAATCAGACATTATTTCAAAAGGAATAATTCTGCTTTGACTTTTGAATATCTGAATTTTAACCATCCTGAAATTATTGATATAGTTAACAATCCATATTTTCTGCACCTTTTTGGCAGGAGTCAAAATCCGGAAAATATTCATTCTGATATTGAATTGCTGACAAAGTTCGTACAATCAAAAGTGCTGATTGAACCCTATCTCGAAGAAAAATCAAAGATCATAAATGCCTTTTTCAAACTTTCAAATTACGCAAAATCAAGCTCATCAGTTGAGAAAAAGGATCTCCCGGAAATGACCTATTTTAATCTGGCATACAAAGAGTTAATTTCAAATAATGTAATGTATGAATACACGGTTCAGGGAAATTATCTGTCGGTAAAAACTTTTGTGAAATTTACAAACGATATTTTACTTGGGTTTTTTCTGACAAACAAATGGATAGAAGAGAATAATTTCAACCTTAAATTAATCAGGCGCATTTATAAATTCTACGAAAAAAACAGCAAACTGCAGGTTGATATTTTTAAATACATGATAAAATATGCTTTTAAGGAAGGTAATGCCGAAATTTTAAAAAATATTTTCACCGTTTTTACTGATGAAAAAGAAATTCATTTTGATGCTGAATTGAAACAGGTAAATCCTGAAATCATTAATGTGATTGGCATTGAAATCAGGAAGAACAAAATAATGCGTGATATTTTAATTCCATTTTACGCGAAGACAAAAGCAGGACAGCATTTTTATTTCGAAAGTTTCTTTGATATGGACAGCCTTGTTTTACACTCGGGTGACAATATCAAATACTATTTGGAAAATAAACAAACTGCCGATGCATTTATTTACGGGCATTTTTTGAAATTTATGCAATATTTTTTGTCGGGGAATATTAAAAATTGCCAAATTGAATATGAATTGTTTCAATCGACAGTATTTGATGATAATATTAAACCGGGAATTGCCGGATACTATTTTGGTGCACAGTTAATATATCAGTCTGTTTTTTTCGATAAAATAGAACCTGACATAATAGAAAAGATTTTCAGGAAGTCGGAGATTTTCTATGAAACCGGTGTTCAGCAAAAAAATGTAAACCCGATTTTTGAGCATATAATTATATATTCATTGAATTACGGTGATAGATTTGAGGAGATTTGCAAACTCATGGATTTTATACTCAGACGTTTTGCAGTAGTTAGGTCTTCAGTTACATGGCACAACCAGCTTTCGAGAATTATTTATGCGCGTGCCCTTTTAAATACAGGAAAGCCTGAACAGGCATTTGATTTATTTAAAAAAGTTGAGTTAAACGTGATACCTGTAAACTATAAAAATTATGTAAAAATCAGGTTCAACCTGGTCAGTGCAGAATTCTTAATACACGACAAAAAGTATAAAGAAGCCAAATTATTGATTGAGGAGATAAAAACTGTATCGCAAATGCTTAAACTGAAGTTTTTTTATGATAAAGCAATAATCCTCGAAAACAATATTTATAAGACGGATTTAAAAAATTAATTTGTCTCTCAATTACCGGTGATGAATTGATAATCAGTTATCTTCCGGAGGAATAATATCATCGAAACGGTTGAGCATGATTGCTTCAATCAGAATAGCCATAAACTCGGGTTTTTCAATCAGTTTCAGGTACGAGTGGTTTGAGTTTTCACGTTTCACCCATTTGTTTCCTCCTTTGTTGTCAGCTTCGCAAAATCCTCCGGTAATTTTCTCCCAAAGCACATCAACACCGCCATTTACCGCGTATAAAACAGCAGTTTGGTCAAAAGTTGAATTGTCGAGTATTTTTCCTTTATATTGATCTTTTATCCATGGAGCATGCTGGCTAAAATACATAAATCCCTTGTATAACGGGGTTTCTTCATCGATATCGTTGAAAATTTCACCTGTTTTAATCTGAACACCAAGTTCAAATCCTGAAAAAACAACAGGTACTTTAAGGTTGTTTAATACATACTTTGTAACGCCGGGCATGTTTCCGTTAAAGTTCCACTCGTCATCGCCTTTTGGAAATTTGCCACCCATTATTACAAACTCTTTTACTTTTTTCGAAATCAGTTCAGAGCCATTTAATTTTGAGTGTTTATCAGCTTTTGACTGTAATAGCCTTTCGATATTTTTTAAGGGTCCAACCGTGATTATGGTAATACTTGTGTCAGTTGCAGCACCAAGTATTTTACGGTATAGATCAACAGTTTCAGGAACGTCGTCGTAAGTTAATTTATATTCAAAATTATTGGCAATTGCCTGATTGTAATTTGTTACACTAGTTGAAGTCCCGTCTTTTCTTGTTCCGATTGGAATATTCGGATGTAAATAAAACCTGTTTATTGCATCAATTGCCGGAACAGCATATTTATCATCGCTCCAGCACATAACTGCCAATAATTCACAATCGCCGCGCGAAACATAATTGTGCAGCATTGCAATTGCTCCCAAGTCATCGGCATCGCCGCCAATATCAGTATCAAAAATAATTTTAGGTTGCGAAAAAGTAATTAAGCTGTTTAAAACCAAAATCAGTAAAAGCAGTGTTCTAATTTTTTTCATTTTATAAATATTAATTTTCATTTGTATTTAATTTTCCATCCTGACTTAATAAAATAGCAAACGGATGCGGCAAAATACAAAGGATTATCGAATTGAAGATTTTAGCGTTTAACAATTAATGTTAAAAACTGATTTTGAAAAGGGTAATAGACAATGTTTCCACTGTAATGATCATAAAATTTATGGTACAAAGCTAAATCGCTTAACATTCACTTCATATTTTTAATTAATTGTATTATTAATTAGTTAAACTGCCTTGTTTAATATCAAATTGATTGAAAATTAACTATTATTGTGTCATAATGAAAAGCAATATTATTTATTATTGTATCATTGTCAGAATAGTTAGAAATTTATAACACATTGGGATATGGAACAGATAATGAACGGAATCCTTGATTCGCAAAAATTTGAAAACCTGCATTTCGATGAAGTTTACACGAGTTTAAATGTTCCAAAGGATCATTATAAAACTATTGTAGAGCGTTTTAACCAACTTAGTATTTCAGATTTCCAGCGTATAAACAATGATGTGAAAACAGCATTTTTTAACCAGGGAATTACTTTTGCAGTCTATTCTGAAGATAATAAAGCCAACGAGCGGATTTTTCCGTTCGACCTTTTTCCAAGAATTATTCCAAGCGATGAATGGATGAAACTCGAAAAAGGAGTTATTCAGCGAAACAAGGCTATTAATCTGTTTTTGCACGACATCTACCATAAAAACAAATATTAAAAGAATAAGGTAGTACCCGCCGATTTGATTTTCTCCTCTAAAAACTACCTGAAGGAAATGGTTGATTTTACTCCTGAAGGAGGAATTTATACGCATATTTCAGGAACAGATTTGATAAAACACACAGATGGGGAATATTACATTTTGGAAGACAATTTGCGTTGCCCTTCGGGTGTAAGTTATGTTTTGTCAAACCGGATGGCATTAAAAAAGTCGTTGTTTGAACTGTTTAATAAATTGAAGGCCAAAACTATATATCAATATCCCGAGCATTTGCTTGAGATTTTAAAAACAGTGAAACCGGCAAATACCGAAGCTCCGAATGTTGTTGTGGTTACACCCGGAATGTACAATTCTGCATATTTTGAACATTCGTTTTTAGCGCAAAAAATGGGAGTTTCGTTGGTTGAGGGTAGAGATTTGTATGTAGAGAAGGATTTCGTTTTCATGAAAACAATTCGCGGGCCACAAAGAGTGGATGTAATTTACAGACGGGTTGACGATGAATTTATTGATCCACTTTGTTTCAGGAAAGATTCAATGCTTGGTGTACCTGGCCTTATGAATGCTTACAGAGCTGGAAATGTAACCCTGGCAAATGCGCCGGGCACCGGTGTGGCAGACGACAAGGCAGTTTACAACTACGTACCTGACATTATCAAATATTATCTCAACGAGGAACCAATTTTAAATAATGTCAGAACCTATCGTTGTGAGCGGGAAGATGACATGAAATATGTGCTCGAAAACATTGATAAACTGGTTGTTAAGCCAGTTGACGAATCGGGTGGTTATGGCATTACAATTGGCACAACATTAACCCGGGAACAAATTGAAGAAGTAAAAGTCAGGATAAAAGATACTCCCCGAAAATACATTGCCCAACCCATAATGAGTCTTTCTGTGCACCCAACATTTATTGATGATACAAAAGAATTTGAACCACGCCATATTGATTTGCGCACTTTCAGTTTAATGGGTAAAAACACTGAATATATTCTGAAAGGCGGGCTTACAAGAGTGGCATTGAAAAGGGGTAATTTGATAGTGAATTCATCGCAGGGCGGCGGTTCAAAAGATACCTGGGTGTTGGATTAGTGGTTTTGAATTGTTAAAAAAATAAAAATTATGTTATCAAGAGTAGCAAACAACTTATATTGGATGGGGCGCCATATTGAGCGTGCCGATCATTTGGCGAGATATAGTAAAGCAAATTATTTTTCATCGCTCGATGCACCAATTCTAAAAACTTACGACAGGAAATTTGTATTGGAATCGATGTTGTACATGGCAGGTATTTTTGACATGGAAAACATAAACGAAAGGGATGTTTTGTTTAAAATCGGGCTCGATACACAAAACCCGAATTCGATTATCAGTAATATTACAAGTGCCCGTGAAAATGCCCGTGGCGCAAGAAATACAATATCGACCGACCTTTGGGAAGCCATAAATAAATATTATCATTTGGTAATGAATTATCCGCAGGAAATATATTTAACCACCGGACTTTTCGATTTTTCGCAAATGATTTCGGATCAAACTTCTATTGTAGGAAGTAAAATTTATGCAACACTGTTACATGATGAGGAGTGGGCAATGATTTTAATTGGAATGTACATTGAACGCGGGTTACAAATAATCAGAATAATCAACTCAAAACTAAATGACATTTATAAAATTGAAGTTGCTGGAAACACAGAAACTGAACTAAGTTTCGAGTGGTCGAATCTTTTACGTTGTCTCGAATCGTTCGATATGAACAGGAAATTCTACCGCTCAATTCCCAACCGGGAGCAGGTACTTGAGTTTTTAGTGTTAAATGCAGCCTGTCCGCGATCAATCGCTTATGCTTTGAATGGTGTGAGACGCTACGAAGAAAAGATAAGCAGGAACGAAAATCAGGATGGAAACACAACAAGTTTTAAAATCAGAAAACTTGCAGAACAATATAAATACCTTTCCTACGATGAATTTAAAGACGATATTTACAAGCTGTTGAATTCAACACAAAACAAATTAATGGAAATTGGTTCTGAGTTTGAAAAAAAATACCTTTCGTTCTAATGGAAGAGTTTAGTATTGAATACTATATAGAAAATAAATATGATTCGGAAGTCAGGAAGGCAAATTATCAGTTATTATTAATTCCGGAGAATAATTCTGGTCAGAAAGTGCTTGATTATCAGTTTTCCTGTTCTGAAAATAAGGAAATCTATATCTCAAAGAATATATTTGGATTCGATATTATTTCTTATTATGTCACAAAACCTTTTACTGAATTTTGGTTTAAACTTTCAGTAAAAATTCAGAAACAGGTTTTTAATCCATTTTATGTAAGTCCTCTTTTACCCAATAATGAATTTGAACTTATTAATTCGATTGATTTTCAAATCGATAATCACCTTTTCTTTCGTCAACCGAACTTTCTCAAATGCCGAGGTCGGTAAATGTTTCATTTCCTGTATATTCAGGCGAAATCCAGGTTTTTGATTACTTGCTGAAACTAAATAATTTCATCTTTCAGCTTCTCGATTATTCTCCTGAAAGCACTGATGTGAATACACCAATTTCAGAAGTTTTGCAAATAAAAAAAGGTGTTTGCCAGGATTTTGCCCACCTGTTTATTTCAGTATGCCGGCAAAACAAAATACCCGCCCGGTATGTTAGTGGTTATTTAAATCAGGGTGCAGGTTTTGTTGGATCAAGTCAGCTTCACGCTTGGGTTGAGGCACTGATACCCGATTTGGGTTGGGTAGGTTTTGATGCAACAAACAACTTGCTTGCCGACCACCATTATATTAAAATTGCACATGGTACAGATTATCGCGATTGCAGCCCGATAATCGGTGTTTTGGAAACAACAGGCTCGCAAAAAAGTACACATTCAGTTACAGTAACAAATCAATAATTTATGACATTTTGTGTTGCAATAAAAAGTAAAACGGGCGTTGTTGCCCTTTCTGATACCCGCATTAGCAGTGGATTGGGAGTTTCAACTTCAAAAAAGATTAAAACATACCAGGATAGTGGAAGTTCATTTTTCATTATGTCATCAGGTCTCCGGTCAATCCGCGACAAGGTTATTCATTTGTTTGAAGAAGAACTGGAAACTTCTCCATGTGATAAACTTTACAAGGTTGCAAGTATGATAGGTAAGGCAGTAAAACAGTCGCGTGCTGAAGATTTGGAACCCCTGATGCAAAGCAAATTCTTTTTTGATGCGCATTTTATTGTAGGCGGTCAATGTTCAAGAGACAAACAGTCCACCATTTTTTTAGTTTTTCCCGAAGGAAACTGGGTTGAAGCTTCAAATGAATCTCCATATACAATTATCGGAAATACAGGTTTTGGGAAATCCATACTTCGCCGGTTATTACATGAAAATATTTCCTTCGATTTGGCCATAAAAGCCGCTTACCTGTCGTTTGATGCAACATTTAAAAATGCCAGCGATGTTGATTTTCCAGTAGATTTTGCGCTTTATAAAAATGGAACTTTCGAAATACAGGAATTACGAAAATCGGAAGAAGAATTAAAAGGTACAGCTTTAAAATGGAACCAAATGTTAATTGAAGCTGCTGACAATCTACCTAATTTTGTGCATTTTGAAGATTGATATTTGAACACTGATAACGCAGATTTATCTGAGTAATCACTGTGTAAATCATTTATATAAGTGTCATCAGTGTTCAAAAAAGTGATTTTAGATATCACTTCTGTAATTTATATTTCCTCAAATCAAAAGTATGCGGATATTCAGGATCGGGTTCAATTATTTTTGGAGTAATCACAACCCGTTCATTTGTATCCTGTTCTTTTTCAAGAATATATCTTCTGATTTCGGTGCTGATTTCTTCTTTGGGTGTGTAAACTCCCTGTGTGTGATTTTCGTTGTAAAAACGTGAAACCCGTCTTCCTTCAGCTTCAAAACTGTTGACAGGGAAAGTATCGTAAGCCCGCCCTCCCGGATGAAAACATGGTAGGTACAACCCGCAACAGATTTGCCTACCCATAAATCAAAAATATCGAAAACAAGCGGTGTGTCAACTCCCAGATTTGGATGAAGTGCCGATGGTGGCTGCCACGCACGGTATCGCACCGAAGCAACATATTCGCCTTTTGTACCGGTGTTTGCCATCGGAATTCGCATTCCGTTGCATAAAATAATATATCTCTCGCTCGTTAAACCTGTTGCCTTTACTTCAATTCTTTCTACCGAAGAGTCAACAAAACGGGCAGTTCCCGAACTCGACATTTCTTCGCCCAAAACATTCCAGGGCTCAATGGCAGTGCGCAAACTCAATTCAACATCTTTAAATTCAACACGGCCAATATGCGGAAAACGGAATTCAAAAAACGGTTCCAGCCAGTTGATATCGAAAGCGTATCCAGCATTGTTTAATTGACTTACCACATCTTTTAAATCTTCACGAACGAAATGGTGAGTCATAAATTTGTCATGCAACTCGGTACCCCACCGAACTAATTTTCCATTGTAAGGTTTTTCCCAAAACCATGAAACAAGTGTTCGGATTAAAAGCAACTGTACCAAACACATTTGTTTGTTTGGCGGCATATCGAAACCTCTTAATTCAAGGATTCCCAACCGTCCGGTTAAAGAATCAGGAGAATACAATTTGTCGATACAAAACTCTGCCCGGTGCGTATTTCCTGTGAGATCGATGAGTAAATTCCTAAACAACCTGTCAACCAGCCAAAACGGAACTTCGCCTTCGCCGGGATTTGGAATCTGGGCAAATGCAATTTCCAATTCATACAACATTTCCTGTCGTCCTTCGTCAACACGCGGTGCCTGACTGGTTGGCCCAATAAACGCAGTTGAAAACAAATACGACAAACCGGGATGGTGTTGCCAGAAAGCCAGCATGCTACGCAATAAATCGGGGCGGCGCAGCAAAGGCGAATCTGCCGGAGTTACCCCGCCAAGTGTAATGTGGTTTCCACCTCCTGTTCCTGTATGTTTTCCGTCGAGCATAAATTTCTCTGAACCCAAACGGCTTTCCAAAGCTGCCTCAAAAAGGATATTGTAATTACTTACTACTTCCTGCCATGATTTTGCCGGGTGAATATTCACTTCAATAACGCCTGGATCGGGAGTAACCATCAGTTTTTCAATACGTTTGTCCTTAGGTGGGGCATAACCTTCAACAACTACCGGAATTTGCAACTCTTCGGCTGTGAGTTCAATAGCTGCAAGCAAATCGAGGTAATGTTCAATCATTTCCACAGGTGGTAAAAACAAGTGGATTTTTCCGTCACGAATTTCTGAAACCAGTGCAGTTTTTATGGTAAAAACCTCAAATTCAGGTTTAAATTCCTTTTTCTTCTCCTTACTTTCATGAAAAGGTAAATGTTTTGTTTTGCTTTTTTTATCGTCGTCCTTTTCTTCAACAATAAATTCTTTTGGCGAAAGCAAATTCTCCGGAATTGAATAATCGGCAACAGCATTTGATCTTTCCGAAACTTGCTGATGAAAATCACCAAGAGGTTGAACATCATCAAAAAGGCTTCGTTCTGCTGGTTTTGGTCGTTTTGATTCAGGAATATGAGGAAGTGAATCGAGTGGTAAACGGTAACCCATTTGCGAATTGCCCGGAATGAGCATCATTTTACCACCTCTAAAATCCCATGGACAGCTAATCCAGCCTTCTTTTTCGTAAGCCCACTGTAAAGGCAAAACAAATCCGGCAGGGTTTTCAAGTCCGCGGTCGAGTTGCTGCATCAGTGTTTTTCGCTCAAGCGAATCTTTTAAATCTATTTTTGTCGGGTCGATATTAACCGGCAATTTGCGTTCAGTCCACAGATAGTAAAATGTATCTTCAAAGCCGGGAATGACATTATTTTCAGCAACTCCAAGTTTTTTTGTGAGAAGCTCCATAAAAATCGCTGCATCTTTATATGTGTATCCATAATCTTTGCTAAAATCAGCAAGCCACTTTTTATTTTTCCAGACGGGTTTCCTGTCTTTGCGCCAGTAGAGCGCCATTTGCCAGCGGGGAGTGGGTTCTCCCGGATACCATTTCCCCTGACCGTAATGAAATAAACCTCCGGCGCCAAATTTTTCACTTAGTTTATGCAGGAGCTTGTTCGACAATTTCTGTTTCTCTAATCCGTCGGCTGCGGTGTTCCATTGTTCCGATTCCATGTCATCAATAGAAACAAAAGTTGGTTCGCCTCCCATTGTCAAGCGAACATCGACGGCATCAAATTTTGAATCAACTTTATCGCCAAGTGCCATTATTTCTGCCCATTGCTGATCGCTGTAAGGTTTTGTTACGCGCGGGTCTTCGTGAATACGGATTACTTCGTTTGAATGAAAAAACTCAACTTCACAATGATCAATTGCGCCTGAAATTGGCGCTGCACTTGATGGGGCAGGAGTGCAGCACAGCGGAATATGACCTTCGCCGGCAAGTAATCCTGAAGTTGGGTCGAGCCCAATCCAACCTGCACCAGGCACATAAACTTCGCACCAGGCGTGTAAATCTGTAAAATCATGTTCTGTTCCCGATGGTCCGTCAATAGCTTTTTGGTCGGCTTTTAGCTGAACCAGATAACCCGAAACAAAACGGGCGGCCAAACCCAAATGCCGCATGGTTTGTACAAGCAGCCAGGCCGAGTCACGGCAGGAGCCAAACCCCTTTTGTAATGATTCTTCGCAGGTAAATACACCTGGTTCAAGACGAACTGTGTAATCCAGTTCTTTATTTACCTCGCGGTTTATGGCCACCAAAAAGTCAACGATATTTATGTTTTTATAGTGTTCCAACTTTTTAATCCACTCAGTTAAAAGAGGACCGTTTTCGTCAATCTCAAAATAGGGTGCCAACTCTTTAGTGTCTTGCACTTCATATTGAAACGGGAATTTCTCAGCATATTCTTCAACAAAAAAATCGAAGGGGTTTATTACAGTCATTTCAGCCAAAACTTCAACTTCAACCTTAAATTCCTTCACTTTTTCGTGCATTACTACACGTGCCAGGTAATTTCCAAAAGGGTCCTGCTGCCAATTTATAAAATGCTCTTTTGGCTCAATATTCAACGAATATGAATGGATTTTTGTACGGCTGTGCGGTGCAGGTTTTAACCTGATAACATGTGGACCCATATTTATCAGCCTGTCATATTTATATGAAGTATCGTGTTTTATTGCTACAATTATTGCCATATTCTGATTTATAACTTATTTATCATTCTGAAAAATAACAAAAGTTACTTTTATGCAATTTAACTTATAATACCGTATAAAGTGAAATTTTGTATTTACACATGGTCATTTCTACTTATAAATTAATACAACTTTATAAACTGCATTTATGTGGTACAACCTTAAAAATAAAATTTAGGATTTTACAAAATAGTTTTGTTACTTTATCAATCTGTAATCTTTCATCTCTCAAAATTACAAACTAATGCCAAATAACAATAATAAAATACAAATTAAACTTTATTTGTGCAGATTCGTTATAATTATACCTAATACAAAGATTGACCTTAAAAATCTGATTTCAAACAATGTTTTATTAAATAAAAATTAGTTTTCAATTTTAGTAAATGAGGTTTAAATCAATAGCCAATCAGGTAATCAGGAAATATATAGCAAATATTTTTATTCTGTTTTTTGTATTATTTCAGTTTGCTTTTTCTGGCAATTCCCAGGATATAAAATTTAAACATATTAACATTAACAACGGTCTTTCACAAAATGCCGTTTTTACAATCATTAAAGATTCCAAAGGTTATATGTGGTTTGGAACCAAGGATGGCCTGAATAAATACGATGGATACAATTTTGTTATTTATCAGCATAATCCGTTCGATTCAACCACATTGTCAGCTAACTATATTACAAGTTTGTATGAGGATAAACGCGGCTTAATTTGGGTTGGAACGTACAATGGCGGAGTAAATGTTTATGACCGTGAATTTGAAAGTTTCTACAGAATTGACCTGCGGAAGGACAACGTTTTGCTTAGAAATGTGTACGAAATAAGAGCAATAACTGAAGATTCGGATGGAAATATCTGGGTAGGAACAGGTGGTGATGGTTTATTCAGTATTAAGGTTGATGAAATTAATAATCAGCTGAGTTTCACGGCAAAAAGGTATTTCAACGATCCTGAAAACAAAACCGGCATTAACAGTAATCAGATTTATTCGGTTTGTTTTGATAAGAAAGGATTATTATGGTTGGGTACAAACAATGGCTTAAACAGGATGGATTTAAAAACGAATACTTTTATCCATTATTTAATTCAAACAAAAAATCCGGCTGCTAAAGAAGTTTCTTCCACCAATTCAATTAATGCAATTCATGAATCAGTAAACGGTATATTTTGGGTAGGTACTTTGGGCGGTTTGGTAAAATTTAACCGAAATGATTGTAGTTATCGGTATTTTCCTCATAAATATGATTTATTTCGATATGGATGGGGAAATATTACAGGAATTGCAGAAGACAGCACTGGAAATCTTTGGATTGCCACACCCGGCGAATTAATGAAGTTTGATACCCAAAAAGAAACTTATAGATCGTTCATTCATAATCCTTTCGACTCCAAATCAATTAGTTTTAATTCTATTTCAAGCGTTTATGTTGACAATACCGATATGTTGTGGGTAGGCACAACCGGAATGGGAATTGATTATTATGACCCGAAATCAAATCGTTTTAATGTATTAAATATAATTCCGCAAGAACCAACGCGAACAGCAAGTTTTAGCGTACGATCGGTACTTGAAGACAGCTCAGGCAATGTTTGATTGGAGCCGAGGTTTTGTATAAATGGGAACGTAAAACCGGAAAAATAATAAGCTTTGAAAAAAGTTCAAATGAACCGATGGCTTTTGGAAATACAATTGTGTTTTCGATGATAGAATGCAATGACGGAAATATTTGGGTTGCTACTACTGAAGGTCTTTTCCGTTATAACCCAAAAACCGGGGAGCAGAAACTTTATAATTTTGACGAAAACCAAAAAAACGGAATTCCCCAAAGAGAAGTTTATACTGTTTTTCAGGATTTGGATAACAACATTTGGATTGCAACCGAAAAATTTCTCAGCAAACTTACAGATGCCGAAAAAGGAACATTTCATTCCATAAGTTATCATTCAGAATCAACATTTTACGAACAGGTGAGACCGGTAATTTTTCAGGATTCAAATCGGGAGATATGGTTGGGAACAAAATATGGGCTGTTACAGTTTAACCCCGAAACTGAAACTTTTAAATTATACGAAAATCACCCTGATCAGCCCAACAGCCTTAATAATAACCTGATTAAATCAATTTGCGCCGATCCCATTTATCCCAACAGGTATTTATGGATTGGTACGAATGGCGGGTTAAACAGGTATGACAGGGAAACAAATTCGTTTTTTTATTATACTGAAGAAAATGGTTTGCCAAACAATGTTGTTTATGGCATTTTATCCGATTCACAAAATAATCTTTGGCTGAGTACAAACAAAGGTTTATCGCGGTTTAACCTTCAGTCGGGAGAATTTCGAAATTTTGACGTAAACGATGGTTTACAAAGTAATGAATTCAATACAGGTGCTTTTTTCAAAAGTAAAAAAGGGGAACTTTTTTGGTGGTATAAATGGTTTGAATTATTTCTTTCCTGACCAGATAGGAGAGAATAAAAATATTCCGCCTGTAGTCTTAACTAAAATTAAGCTGGCCGAAGAAAATTTGACTTTTAGAAAAAATCCGGAGTTACTTGAAAAATCGGTTGAAGAAACCAAAACTATTACCCTTTCGCACAAAGAAGATATTGTTACGTTCGAATTTGCAGCGCTCGAATATTCGGCCCCCGAAAAAAACCAGTATGCATACATGCTCGAAAACTTCAACAATAAATGGATAAATACTGGTGGACTCCGCTCAGTAACATATACACATTTACCGCCGGGTGATTATATTTTTAGGGTGAAAGCTTCAAACAATGATGGAGTGTGGAATTCAGAAGGCCTTGCACTTGAATTGATTATTAAACCACCATGGTATGGAACCTGGCTGGCTTTAATTATTTTCGGATTGGGTTTTGCTTTGATTGTTATACTGTTGCGCCGATACGAAATGGCCAGAATCAACCTCAAAAACCAATTGAAATATGAAAAGATTTCAACTGATTCATTGCGGCAGATCGATCAGATGAAATCACAGTTTTTTGCAAATATATCGCATGAATTCAGAACACCTTTAACGCTGATTTTAGGGCAGGTTGATGATGTAATGTCATCAGAAATTAATACTACGGAAAAATCGAAATTGCAGGTTGCCAACAGAAACGCCCGACGATTGCTAAAGTTAATCAACCAGTTACTTGATCTTTCGAAACTTGAAGCTGGAAATATGGAACTGAATTCCTCGCAATACAATATTGTATCGTTTCTGAAAGGCCTTCTTTATTCATTTGAATCAATGGCTGCTTCTAAAGAAATAGATTTACTTTTGAATCGGAATCTGACAATATTCCCGTAGTTTTTGATCTGGATAAAATGGAAAAAGTTTTTATAACCTGATTTATAATGCCATAAAATATACAAATGAATTGGGGAAAGTTGAAGTACAAGTAAAAATTGCAGATACTGTTTTTGTCGAAATTTATGTGATTGACAATGGAACCGGAATTCCGGACAAATATATTCCACATATTTTCGACAGGTTTTTTCAGGTCGAAGTTTCAAGCACCCGAAATTATGAAGGTACAGGAATTGGGCTTGCACTTGTTAAGGAACTTGTTGAATTGCATAATGGAATGGTAAATGTAAAAAAGTAAGGAAGGTGTGGGGTCGCATTTTACAATAAAACTTCCTATAGGCGATATAAATAAAGGAGAGCAACCCGAAGAAATTCCAGTTTTGAAATTTGATTTTGATGCTGATATACTCTGAAAAACGGGAAAAAGTAACTGAACAACTGGTTGCCGAAAAAAGATGTTACAACCTGAAGATAACCGCGAAATTGTACTTGTAGTGGAAGATAACAAAGATGTGAGGACATTTATTTGTGAGCAGCTGGGAGTTCAGTACAAAGTAAAGGAAGCTGAAAACGGAGAACAGGCTATGATTATAGCACAGGAGACAGTTCCTGATTTAATTGTTACTGATTTGATAATGCCAAAAATGAACGGATTTCAATTTTGTAAAGCTGTTCGGGGCGATGAACGAACAAGCCACATACCCATAATTATGCTTACTGCAAAAGTGGGATTTGATAATAAAATAGAAGGACTTGAAACAGGAGTTGACGATTATATAACAAAACCTTTTAGCTCAAAAGAGCTGATGGTAAGGGTTAAAAACCTGATTAATCAACGAAGGTTGCTTCGTGCCCGTTTCAAGACTTCGACAATTATAAAACCTTCTGAAGTAAGCGTTTTATCTATCGATCAGGTTTTTCTCGACAAGATTATCAAAACGATTGAAGCTAATTTCGAAAACCAGGATTTTACACCTGAATCACTTGCTGAAGTAGTAAATATGAGTATTTCACAGTTGAACCGCAAACTGAATGCACTTATTAATCAGCCGGCCGGACAATTGATGAGATCTTTACGTTTACAACGTGCCGCCGACCTGTTAAAGCAAAAAGCAGGAACTGTTTCCGAAATTTGCTACCAACTCGATTTTAATGATCCGGCGTATTTTTCGCGTGCATTTAAAAAACAGTTTGGTTGCAGCCCTTCTGATTTTATTAAAATTAAGGTTTTTGGAATGCTCGCATCAGCCTTTTGCTAGCCGACCGACTGTTAGCGATTGGTGCCGGAATTTGGTAATTAGTGATTTATCCATTGATCAAAACTTGCATTTCGTTCTCCTTCAGGGTATGTCCAGTCGGGCTTTAAATTTAAACCGCTTTTTTCATTCCGGATAAAATCCATAACTTCCTCAATATCTTCTTCTTTTGTTACTTTTATCAAATACATTACTTTATTTTCATGTTCGATTTTTACAATTTTCAATTCAACATTCTGAACCCTGAGCGCATTACTAATAATTTCAGCTTGCTGAGAATCCCATGTTGCCCAAACGTAGCCATCAATTCCTGAAATCAGTTTACAAAACCATCAAAACCGATAATTTCTTATTCCTGAGGGGTGATTTGGAAATTCTCATTTTCATTAGCATTATATTCCAACGATTCAGACTCTGGCAAAATAAATTTTACTGTGTTTTTCAATCTTTCCCTCAAACTTCCCTTTCTCCCTTTTCATTTCAAATTCATTAACATAATTTTGCAATCAGCTTTTAGCATAAAACTGTTTAGGGAACATTTGCAAGTATTTTATTCACAATATAATCAATATTTGAATATTTAATAATGATGTCTTATAATTATTTTCTGAATTTGTGAAATTTATTCATTAAAAAAAACAGTTAGATTTGATTTTCAAAACAATTTTAACCAACATAATGAAATCATACAATCGTCAGGCGGAAACGGGTATATTCGAAAATAAAGTCATCCATTATTCACTTCAGTTACTTGCACTTTCAATACTGATTTATTTTTGTTTCGAAATAATAAAGCCATTTATAACACTTTTTATCTGGGGTTCGGTGCTCGCAATTTCATTGTATCCGTTGCATAAAAAGTTAACGGGTTTATTAAAAGGCCGAAAATGGATTTCTGCGGTTATAATTACAATTGTTATGTATTTACTGGTTATTGGACCGGCAACTATGTTAATGCTTGCCACTGTTGATGAATTTAAAATATTAAGTGCTGCTTACAGCGAGGGAGCTTTGCAAATACCTCCGCCAAATGAAAATGTGAAGAACTGGCCTGTAATTGGCAACAAAATTTATGAACTCTGGAATGAAGCATCAGTTAACATATCCGGTTTAATCACAAAAAACGCCTCCATTATTAAACCTGTTATTTTAAAGGCAATTTCACTTTTATCGAATGCAGGCATGGGCATACTATTATTGATGGC
This sequence comes from Draconibacterium sp., assembly GCA_016705335.1. GTDB lineage: Bacteria > Bacteroidota > Bacteroidia > Bacteroidales > Prolixibacteraceae > Draconibacterium. The sequence continues at coordinate 26,372 of JADIYN010000021.1, forward strand.
TTCGTTTCTTGTTGCCGGTTTCATGATGGTTTACGGAGAAGAAGGCAAAGAACTGGCAAAAATGTTTTTTGCCAGGCTGGCAGGGAAACAGGGTAATGAAATGAAAGAGTCAGTAGCTATTACTGTCCGTAATGTTGCGAAAGGTGTTATTGGTGTGGCATTTATACAAGGTATCATGGCCGGAATCTGGATTGGTGATTGCCAATGTGCCGCTGGCTGGTTTGTGGGCTTTAATCGGAATGGTTTTATGTATTGTGCAGATTGGAATGATGCCGGTTTCGATTGGAGTAATTATTTATATTTGGAGTGTAGGCGATACTACAACTGCTGTTTTACTTACCATTTGGATGCTTTTTATAGGAATTATTGATAATATTCTTAAACCGCTGATGATGGGAATGAGAGCTCCTGCACCCATGATTATTGTGTTTGTGGGCACAATTGGTGGGTTTATTTTGAATGGTTTTATTGGTCTGTTTACCGGGGCAATCATTCTCACACTTGGTTACCAGTTGGCAATTGGCTGGTTAAAATCAAATCCTGAAATTGAAAGTGAGGATTAATCGGTTTAAAATATAAGTGAATTATTATTTTATCAAACCGGCAGAAATAATAGAAATGTGATATTTTTCTTTTTTAAATAATAACGTGGTTTTTAATAACTTTTTAAACCTTGTATCATGGAAAATTCAACAGAGAAAAACAAAGTAAAAGAACAGCTAAAAGAAGAAATTAGCAAGTGGCAAACAAAAATTGATGAAGCAAAACTTCAATTGCATCTGGGAGCAAAAGAAGCTCAGGACAAAATTGATCCGTACATTGAAGAACTTGAATTAAAGTATGAACAGGCAAAGAAAAAATGGGAAGAAATTGATGATGCTTCTGAAAATGCCTGGGAAGATATTAAAGAAGGTTTTCAGGCATCATTTAAATCAATGTCAGAAGCTTTTAACAAGGCAAAAGAACACTATAAAAAGTAATTTTGCTGTTTGAAACCATAATGATGCATGTTAATTAGTTCAATAAACACTTGTATCATAAAAATTGATATACAAAAACAAATGCTAAAACCGAAGAATTGATTTTGAGATAGTTAAAAGCAAAAAGTATAACTAAAAAATCCAATTCAAACTAAATAAATATTGTGAGAATATTTTACAAAAGTTGAATTCAAAATTACTTATTCAAATAACTATTAAAGCTCAGCAAAAAAGGGAAACAATACATAGTTTCCCTTTTTTGCGGGGTTTTTCCAAAAAAAGTACACTAAAATTCAAAATAGATGGGTATATTTAAAATTCAGAAATAATGAAGCATTCCGGATTTGAAACTAAACCTGTTAAAGCCGGATATTACTTGTTTTACCGACCAAAAATCATACTAATATGTTAGAGAAAATAATAGATTTTAGTGTAAGGAACAAACTCATTGTGATACTATTTACACTAAGCATTGCTGCGTTTGGAATGTATGCGGTTTTCAAAATCCCTGTAGGTGCAGTACCCGACATAACAAATAACCAGGTTCAGGTAATCACAACTTCGGGCAATTTATCGACCCAGGAAATTGAGCAATTCATTACAACCCCGGTGGAGATGGAAATGGCCAATTTGCCGGGTGTACAGGAAATCCGTTCCATTTCGAAATTTGGTATTTCTGTTGTTACTGTTGTTCTCGACGATAAATTGGGAACCTATCTGCCACGGCAATTGATTGCTGAAAAAATTAAAATTGCTTCTGCAAATATTCCCGAAATTTATGGCTCGCCCGATATGGGGCCAATTACAACAGGGTTGGGCGAAATTTACCAGTACATAATTGATGTCAAACCCGGGTACGAAGGGAAATATTCAGCCATGGATTTACGCACAATTCAGGATTGGATTGTAAAACGCCGTTTGTCAGGAATAAACGGGGTTGTTGAAATAAACAGCTGGGGTGGATATTTGAAACAATACGAAGCTGCCATTGATCCGGCGATGTTAAAAAGCCTTGATGTAACTTTAATGGAAGTGTATGATGCATTGGAGAGAAATAACAGTATTTCAGGTGGTTCGTATATCGAGAAAACAAATCAAAGTTATTTTATAAGGGGCGACGGACAGGTTAAATCATTACAGGATATTGAAAACATTGTTGTTAAAAACAATGCGGGAAGGCCAATTTTGATAAAAGATTTAGCAAACGTTCATTTTGGCTTTGCCAATCGTTTTGGGGCAATCACAGCCAATGGGAAAGGCGAAACTGTTCTGGGTCAGATTATGATGCTGAAACACGGTAATTCAAAAGCTATTATTTCAGAAGTAAAACAGCGGGTTGCTGAAATCCAGAAAGGCTTACCTGAAGGAGTATTTATTAATCCTATTTTGGAACGGAGCGAACTGATATCCAAAACATCATTTACTGTGGCCGAAAACCTTATTCTTGGAGCAATTATCGTAATGCTTACTGTTATTCTTTTATTGGGAAATTTTCGGTCAGCGCTTGTAATTGCTTCAATGATTCCGCTTGCTTTGCTTTTCACGATTTCCATGATGTATATTTTTGGTATCGATGCCAATTTAATGAGCCTCGGTGCACTCGATTTTGGGATTATTATTGATGGCGCGGTAATAATCGTTGAATTTATTGCTATAAAAATGACACTTCAGAAAGATAAAATTCTGGGAAGTAAAGGGGAAGAGCGACAAACCATAATGGATAAAATATCATTTAAAGGTGCTTCAAAAATGATGAATTCCGCCATTTTCGGACAAATAATTATACTGATTGTTTTTATTCCAATTCTTTCACTTAGTGGGGTTGAAGGAAAATGTTCCGCCCGATGGCGTTATCTTTTTCTTTTGCAATTATTGGAGCCATGATATTGGGTTTAACATGGTTGCCGGTAGCTTCAGCCTTGTTTTTAAAACCTGGAAAAACAAAAAAGCGAAACATTTCCGATTGGATAATGGATATTGCCTACAAATCCTATTTGCCATCAATTAAATGGTCATGCAATCATAAAAGTATAGTATTCGGTGCTGCTTTGGTTTCGTTGATTTTTACGGGTGTGTTATTTTCAAAAATGGGCGGAGAGTTTGTACCAACGCTTGATGAAGGCGATTTTGTTATTCAACCGGTTCTTAAAACAGGGACTTCACTTTCCAAAACAGTTGAAATGACAACTAAAATGGAAAATATCCTTATCAAGGAATTTCCGAATGAAGTTGAGCAGATTGTTTCCCGCATCGGGGCGGCAGAAGTTCCAACCGACCCAATGTCGATGGAGGAAATTGATATGATAATTAAACTGAAACCAAAAGATGAATGGACTTCAGCTGAAACTAAAGAGGAACTTGCCGATAATTTTAAGAAAGCGCTTTCGGTTATTCCGGGTATAGAATATGAATTTACCCAGCCCATCGAAATGCGTTTTAATGAATTGATTACAGGTGTGCGGTCGGATATCGCAATCAAAATATTCGGAGAAAATCTTGAATATATCAATAAAAAGCACTCGAAATAAAAACCTGATTGCCGACGTTCCCGGTGCCAGCGACATTATTTTGGAAAAGACACAGGGTTTGCCGCAAATCCGGGTGAATTACAATCGAAGTAAAACGGCATATTATGGTGTTGACATTAATACGCTTAACACATATTTGTCAACAGCTTTTGGCGGAAAAATTACAGGCGTAGTTTTCGAAGGTGAAAAACGTTTTGATATGGTGATGCGTTTTGACAATGAAAACCGTACTGATATCGACAATATCCGTCAACTTCAGGTACCTGTTTCTACCGGTGCGAGTATCCCTTTTACTGAATTGGCTGATATTGAATACACTGAAGGGCCGGCAAAAATATCGCGGGATAATACGCAACGCAGGGTAGTTGTGAGTGTAAATGTGCGCAACCGCGATTTGCAATCGGTAATTGAAGATATTCAGCAAAAAATAGACAAAAACATAAAACTCTCACCAGGCAATTATATCGAATATGGTGGTCAGTTCGAAAATCTGCAAAACGCAACAAAACGTTTAATTTTTGCGGTGCCTGTTGCCTTGCTTTTAATATTCATTTTCCTTCATTTTGCTTTCGGTTCGCTCAAAGATGCAATTATGATTTTCACTGCAATTCCTTTGGCAACGGTTGGCGGAGTATTTCTTTTGTGGGTTCGCGGAATGCCGTTCAGTGTGTCGGCCGGAGTGGGTTTTATAGCACTTTTTGGTATTGCAGTTTTAAATGGAATTGTACTGATTGAACATTTAAAAGAGTTGCAACACGAAGGAATGACAAATATGCGCGAACTGATTATGACCGGCACTAAAAACAGGTTACGACCTGTAATGTTAACTGCTGGCGCTGCGGCAATGGGATTTTTGCCGATGGCAATTTCAACAGGTGCAGGCGCCGAAGTTCAACGACCGCTTGCAACAGTAGTTATTGGCGGATTATTTACTTCTACATTGCTCACTATGATTGCTTTACCGTTGTTGTTCGAAGTGTTTTACAATGTTAAAAGCATCCGTCTTTTTCCATTTAGAGTGATTCGTTCAAAAATCATAATTCTACTCTCATTTATTTTGATTCCTGTTATGACTGTAAATGGTCAGGATAAAAAATTACAACTAAACGAGGTAATTGAAATAGCCTTGCAAAACAACCCCGAAGTAGCAGCTTTTGCATTAAAAGTTGATGAGAGCAAAATGCTTAAAAAGACAGCATTTGCGCCGGGAAAAACAAACCTGACTTACGGTACAGATCAGAATAATATTGCCGAAAACGGCCACCCTTTAAATGTTTTTGGAATTGAACAAAATCTTAGTTTCCCGACATTATATGCTGCTGAAAGTAAATCGAAACAAATTGAAATATCAATGTCAGAATCGCGCCTGAACATTCAGAAAACGAATGTGCAAAAAATGTTGCCAATGCTTTTTAATGTTCAAATGCTTGTAAATAAGCGCGAAGTATCAAAAATGCTCGACAGTTTATTTACACAATTGTTAGTTGTTTCTGAAAAAAGGGAAGGGAAAGGCGATATCAGCCATTTAGAGGTTTTAAATATAAAAGCCAAAAAAAATCAACTTTCAATTGTTCTGAATGCTTTGAATGCGGATATTGAAAATGCACTTAAAAAGTTGAAGGTAATTATGAATTCAGATTCAGATTTTGAGATTTCGGAATATGTTGAAATGTTGCCTGAGATTTCTGCAATCCCCGACTCGTTGCCGGTTTACCAGTTGCTGAAATTGGAAAACGATTATTACAATTCACTCATTCAGGTTTCGAAAAATAAAACGCTTCCCGATTTTTCGTTAAATTATTTTTTAGGTTCAAACCGATATGAAAATTCAAAATATTATCACGGGTTTCAGGTTGGGGTAGCTGTGCCGCTGTTTTATGGCAGCGACAAAGGAAGAACCCAGGCTGCAAAAATCTCGGGCGAGGCACAAAACCTGCTTTCGCAAAATGAATTGAATCTGATAAAAAACAGGCTGAATGAATTGATTAATCAACAGTTGAAATACAAAGTTTTGCTCAGCAATTACAATACATCGGGCAAATTAGTATACGACGAAATTATGCGGACTGCAATAAAATCCTATCAATTGGGTGAAATCAATTTCTACCAGTTTGTAAACAGCTACGAAACCGCAGTTCAAATTCAAATTGAATATCACGAAAACCTGTATGGTTATAATGTTGCCACTTCCGAAATAATGTATTTCTCAAAATAAAAAAATAATTATGAAACAAAATTCTGCATTTATATTGCTCATATTTAGTGTGATGCTGTTTTCCTGCAAAAACAAAACTGTTGAAATTACTGAGCCTGAATCGGGGCTTATTGAAATCACAAAAGCACAATTTCAATCTGAAGATATGGAATTTGGCGAACCAAATATTTCGACTTTTTCTGATTTAGTACATTTTACCGGAATATTATTCCGTCGGTTAACGGGCAGGCGCTAATAAGTTTGCCTGTGCAGGGATTTATAACCAAAATTCATTGCAATCCCGGACAATTGGTAAATAAAGGAGGATTGTTGTTTGACATTTCAGGAATGATTTTGTTGATATGCAAAAGATTTTGCCGAATCGGCAGCACTTTTAAAACAACTGAAAACCGATTTCGAAAGAATAAAAGAATTAAGCATTGAAAACATTGGCGCAAAAAAGATTTAATTTTTGCTGAAAGCGCTTACAATGCTGAAAATGCTAAATTGAATGCCCTTGTTGTAAAACTTCAAAATATTGGCCTTGATATATCTAAAATTGAAGGTGGAACTTTTTATGCATCATACACATTAAAAGCTCCCGTGAAAGGTTATATAAACAGCATAAATGCAACAATTGGTCAGTATGCAGAGCCACAACAAACCATTGCCGAAATTATTGATACTGAGTTGTTACAGTTAAAACTTTCGGTTTTTGAGAAAGACATTTACAAAATTAAAACCGGACAGGAAGTTGAGTTTCGCACAGTTGGAAACGTGTCAGGGAAATTTGCTGCTAAACTAATTTCAGTTGGCAAATCAATCAATGAAAACACGATGTCGATCGACTGTTTTGCCAAAATCGAAAGCATTGAAAAAGCTGGTTTGGTAAGCGGTCAGTTTATTGAGGGAGAAATTGTTGTGGCTTCCGACACTGTTTTATCTTTGCCGCAATCTGCAGTTGTAACCGCCGATAATGAAACTTATATTCTCGCATTTGCAAAGGAGACAGATGATGTAATTTTTCTGAAAAAATCCACAGTTAAAACCGGTCGCTTAAACAATGGTTTTTTTGAATTAACAGAAGTACCCGATTCAAAAAAATTGTTGATAAAAGGGATTTATAATATTCAAGCTGAGTAATTTATCGTTAAGTATTTTTTACAGATAATGTTTGGACAAACCTCTTAATTCAAACTTTAAAACCCGAAATTTTGAAATTTCAGATGTTCTTAAAAACCTGACTTTCCAATGTTTCGAATAAATTATTGCATTTTTTTTGGCACCTACAAATCGTCAAAAATTATAATATAAATCTGATAATTGGGTTTAAGTCTTAAATTTGGTAATTCATGTACTATTTTGAACTAATCGGACATGTTAGTATTTAATCCACATTAACGGTTACCTTTAGAAGATTTCTAATACATAAAAATTATGCAAGTTGCTGTAAACAGAAAGAATTTGAAATTTAGTCCCGATTCATCAAGGGTTATAGCGCGGTTTCTTTACACCGGCGATGAAAGGGCAATTAATGTAATTCGTTCTGTACTTGAAATGTCTGAAACGATGGCATCACGTGCATTAAATCCTGTTCTGAGGGATTATTCACTTCGACATAGAAATATCTCAAGTATTTTTGAAAGCATTTTAATAAAATTACCCATCTTTTAAAACTTTTAAATATTGACCCTGAATCACTTGGTATTTCTCAGAAAATACTAATCGGCTCCTATTTCACGATGGAGTATTCTATTGAATCGGCTGCTTTTTTTAATCCCTCAATGGTTGAGCATCCCGACCAGTCGGAGACAGGATCAGGCGAAACAAGGGTAATTTTAAGTTTTAGGGCTACAGGTGAAGGACATATTTCTTCAATTGTTTTCAGAACCGGAATACTTGATAAAAACAATAATCTTACCGTTGAACCAATAGGGAAATTACTGGATGAGGCTCAGCATATCCGCAGACACATTTACGATAAAAAGTCATTTAAAATCAAACTGGAGGAAATGAAAGATATTCATGCCATTATTCCATCCGGTTTAATTCTCGATAAGTTAAACGAAAATTTTACATATGGCGAACTTCGGGATTGTATTAAAGAAGCCAGAAAATCAATTCATCTTACAGATGATAAAGAAGTTCTTTACAATCAAATTATATGGCTTGCCTCATCGCATTACGAACTTCAGTTTTCGTTGGATACAAATATTTCAGAGCGGGTAATTTTCCCGGTTTCAGTAAATGAAAAAATGGGATTAAAGATGCCCGCTTTGTAAAATTTACCGACGATAATAATGAATTGAATTACTACGCAACATATACGGCTTATGACGGTGTTGCAATATTGCCAAAGTTGTTGGATACCCGTGACTTTTATCACTTCCGGGTTTTGCCGCTTCATGAAATTGCGCAAAACAAAGGTATGGCTCTGTTTCCGCGTAAAGTGAATGGAAAGTATGCCATGCTTTGCAGAATGGATGGATTTAATAATTACATCTCTTTTTCGGATAATATCTCCATTTGGCGCGAAGCTAAATTATTACAACAACCCAGATTTCCCTGGGAATTTGTACAAATCGGGAATTGTGGTTCACCCATCGAAACACCTGAAGGTTGGTTGGTTATTACCCATGGAGTTGGACCCATGCGTGAATATGTTATTGGAGCATCTTTATTCGACCTTCAAAATCCTGAGGTAGAAATTGGGCGCTTGAATTCGCCCCTGATAATGCCAAATATACTGGAAAGAGAAGGATATGTGCCTAATGTTGTTTATTCATGCGGTTCAATGATTCATAATGATGATCTGATCATTCCGTATGCCATGTCCGATTATTCTTCAACTTATGCAACAGTTAATTTAAGAGAGCTTTTAAATGAACTGAAGAACTCCAAATAATCTGCAAACAAATTCTAATTTCTGAAATAATATTCTGTATTCATTTTATTTACAGAAACCCAACTATAAATGTGTGAATGATGTAATTCTTCAGTTGAATTATGTAACACTTTACTCCGCAACAGTTCCGACCTTTGTTTCCATAAAATATATTCATTAAAAAATAATCAAAATGAAAAAACCATTGGGAATGGCCCTAATTGCAATCGGAATAATAATGTTAATTTATACAGGTTTCAATTATGTAACCACAAAAAAAGTAGTTGATATTGGCCGATTGAAATAAATAAGGAACAAAATCACAACGTAAGCTGGCCACCAATTGCTGGTCTGATTTTAATTGTTGGTGGAATTGTTATAATTGCTTTTGACAGGAAAAAGTCTCTTTTGTAACAAGTGCATTAAAGTCGAATGTTGCTGCCTAATGTATGAATTATGTAATATTTAAAAATAATTGTGTAACAAACTGCAGCATTTATCTGATGAAATTTGAATCGTGAAAATTGTTTCACACCTGATCCTCCAGTTGAGGGAATAAAATTAAAGAATATGAATAAGACAGAAGTAAAAGGAAACTGGAATGAGCAGAAAGGTAAGCTCAAACAAAAATTTGCAGTCTTAACAGACAATGATTTGATGTATGAAGAAGGAAAAAAGGAGGAAATGTTTGGTAAACTTCAAATAAAGCTTGGCAAAACAAGAGAAGAATTACACAGAATTTTTGATTCGCTTTAAACTCCTGTATCATCCGGAAAGTTGTTAAACCCAAGTTTGACAACTTTTTTGTTTTATAAAATGAAAGTTCCCGGTAATCATACAAACTTTGATTAAAATTACTCCGGTATCAAATGAACTTAAACCAGATTCAGTGTAACGTTTTTATAATCTATACAAGTTCTGCATTGATTTATCTGAATATGTGTGAATTATCCAACTATTAATTAAACTGCATAATGTTTTATGAATTTTAAATGACCAACTTTGCCGGGATCTTAAAAAAACAAATTTGAAAATATTCATTAAATATATGGTAAGTAACCGTTGTAAAATTACGGTGAAAGAAGAGTTGAAAAAACTTGGCCTGCACTTTATTGTTGTCGATTTGGGAGAAGTTGATATCATGGAAAATATTTCATATGATCAACGGGAGCAACTAAGAATGGCTTTACAAGCCTCTGGTCTTGAACTAATTGACGACAATAAAGCAGTTTTAATTGAGAAAATTAAAACTATAATTGTTGAGATGGTTCACCATTCTGAAGGTAGAATAAAAACAAACCTTTCCGATTATCTAAGCGAAAAACTCGATTACGATTATACCTATATATCAAATTTATTTTCAGAAGTTCAGGGAACAACAATTGCGCAATTTATGATATCGCATAAAGTTGAACTGATAAAGGAATTGATGATTTATGATGAATTATCTATTTCTGAAATTGCCTGGAAGTTGAATTATTCAAGTGTTTCACATTTATCCAATCAGTTTAAAAAAGTTACAGGTTTCTCTCCTTCTCATTTTAAACAATTAAAAGATAAAAGGCGCAGCCCAATTGAAGAAATTGGAAAGCAACCCGATGAACATATTACTGTTCCTCTGCTTGAAATGTCAACGATTTCAATGCTTGAAACGAAAAAAACTGAAGATTCGCAGTATGCCAGAAGTTTAATTGAAGCCAGTTTAGATCCGTTGGTTACCATAAGCGCCGAAGGAAAAATAACTGACATGAATGAAGCAACAGTAAATATTACCGGTGTAACGCGCGAATTTCTCACCGGTACTGATTTCTTTGATTATTTCACCGAACCACAAAACGCCCGTGAAGTTTACAAGGATGTGTTTGCAAATGGTTCTGTTGCTGACTCTCCGCTTACACTGCGACATATTGATGGCAAACTGACGGATGTTTTATTTAATGGATCGACTTATAAAGATGATCGTGGAACCGTGCAGGGAGTAGTAATTGTTGCGCGCGATGTTACCCAGCAAAAAAGAATTGCAACAGAACTGACAGAAGCAATCGTTTTTGCTGAGATGGCAACTTTAATTGCGGAGGAAGCGAAGTTAAAGGCAGAAAGTGCTACAATAATTGCAAATGATGCAGTGAAAGCAAAACAGCAGTTTTTATCGAACATGAGCCACGAAATTCGCACTCCTATGAATGCGATAATTGGATTTACCAAAGTGTTGTTAAAAACAAATTTGTCGGCAAAACAAAAAGAATATTTGCAAGCCATAAAATTAAGTGGCGACGCATTAATCGTGCTCATCAATGATATTCTGGATCTGGCAAAGGTTGATGCTGGTAAATTGAAATTCGAGCAGGTACCATTTAAAATGGCCCTTTCCATATCAGCTATGCTTCATCTGTTCCAAACCAAAATTCAGGAAAAGAATTTGAAATTGGAGAAAGAATACGATGATAGAATTCCAGAAGTTTTGCTTGGCGACCCGGTTCGATTGCACCAGATTATTTTAAACCTGGTAAGTAATGCGGTTAAGTTTACTTCAAACGGAAAGATTATAGTAAGTGTAAAATTATTGGAAGAAGATGAAAAAGAAGCAAGCATTGAATTTGCTGTAAATGATTCAGGAATTGGAATACCGGAATCTAAAATTGAAAAGATTTTTGAAAATTTTCAGCAGGCTTCAAGTGGCACATCGCGATTGTATGGGGGAACCGGATTGGGCCTTGCAATTGTTAAACAATTGGTGGAAGCTCAAAACGGAAACATTCAGGTTTCAAGTATAGAGAATGAAGGCTCAACTTTTAGCTTTGTTTTAAAATTTCAGAAAACAAACGCTGAAACTGAATATGAATCAGAATCAATTGAACCTCATATGGATTTAACGGGTATAAAAGTTCTGGTGGCTGAGGATATTGCTCTCAATCAATTACTAATGAGAACGCTGTTGGAAGATTTCGGTTTCGAATGTGATATTGCCGATAATGGAAAAATAGCTGTTGAGAAAATACAAACACAAGAATACGATGTTATATTGATGGACCTTCAAATGCCCGAAATGAACGGTTTTGAGGCTACTGATTTCATTCGGAATAAATTGAAATCAGATATCCCGATTATTGCTTTAACTGCTGCCGTTACTACTGTTGACCTGGCTAAATGCAAAACAGTTGGCATGAATGATTACATTGCAAAGCCTGTTAATGAAAAATTATTGTACAGTAAAATAATTGGAATAGTTAAAAAAACTTTAAAGGTTACTGAAGCCAGTTTGGATGTTCAACCTGAGGACATAAAAGACAGAGTTACCAACCTCGATTACTTAAATACGCGGACAAAATCAAATCCGGCTTTGATGATGGAAATGATTTCGCTTTATTTAGTGCAAACACCACTTTTGGTTATGTCAATGAAAAAAGGGTTCATTGAAAGAGATTGGAATACTTTGCATACCGCCGTCCATAAAATGATTCCTTCATTTTCAATTATGGGAATTAGTGCCGATTTCGAAAAAATGGCACAAAAAGTTAAAGAATATGCCAACAGACAGCAACAATTCGATGGAATGACCGAAATGATTCAGCAACTCGAAAATGTTTTTATGCAGTCATGTGATGAATTGCAGGAAGAGCTAAAACAATTACAAACTCAAAATGATGAACGAAAAAAATAAAATAAAACTTTTTCTTGTTGATGACGACATGTTGTTTTTAAAATCATTGGAAATTGATTTTCTGCAACATGCCGATTTTTATCTTCTTGACAGTATCGATAAAAATGCGATGAATGGTATTGAAACGCTTGATAAAATAAAAGCTTTTAATCCTCAAATTCCGGTAGTTATGTTATCAGCTCAGGATAAAATTGAAGTGGCGATAAACTGTATGCATCACAAGGCCACTGATTATGTTGTAAAAAGTGAAACCGCATTCTTGCGCCTGCAGAAAATTATTACAACCGTAATGCGTTTTAATAAAATGGAAAAACAGTTAAATTGGTATATGGAACGAATGTAATCTCCGCGCAATATTCAATAACATTTAACTTTAAGCTTATACTTTTTGAAAAAGCGATTTTCGTCGAATGACGGAAATCGCTTTTTTTATGGTGGTAATAATAAAGGAAGTAAATATAAAAATTGAGGTTGTCTCAAAAGATCAGCCTCTTTTTTCTAAAAATTTCTAATAATATACAGATGCGTGAATTATGCAACTATCAACTGAATTTTGTAACAGTAGGCAGTTAAGAAGATTACACCTTTGCACTCTTAATCACATTTTTATATAAAATTCTAAGAAAATGAAAAAACCAAAAATTTTGACCGTTCTTACCATTGCTTTGATTGTATTTTTTAATGGTTGTAAAAAAGACGATTATGAAGCTACGGTATTTTTATGTCCGCTGGTGGTATCAACCATCCCCGTTGACAAAGCTATTGATGTACCGCTAAATCAGGTAATTTCAGCAACTTTTAATGTTAAAATGGATGCTGAAACAATTAATCAGTCATCTTTTATTATTCAACAGGGTAGTACGTCTGTCGATGGTACAGTTGCATACAGTGGATTAACAGCAACTTTCACTCCCGCAAGTCCACTAATTCCTAATGTACTTTATTCAGGAACTATTAAAACACTGGCTAAAGATTTAATCGGACAGTCGTTAATGGAAGATTACAAATGGTCGTTTACAACTATTGCTGAGGTAACCTTATCTTCAAATCCAATTATTGGTGGAACAACCAGCGGAGCAGGTACATTTAAAAAAGACTCGGTAATTAATATAGTCGCTACTGCAAACACAGGTTATTCATTTATCAACTGGACCCTGGATGGAACTCCGGTTTCAACGACTCCGGTTTATCAGTTAACAATGAACGGGAACAAAGTATTGGTAGCAAACTTCTCATTACAACTTATAGTTGGCTTATCATCGAATCCTGCTTTTGGCGGAATCATAACCGGTGCCGGTTCATATATTGCAGGTGCCAATGTTACTGTAACTGCAACTCCTAATTCCGGTTATACATTTACAAACTGGACTGAAGGTCTGAACACAGTATCTACCGATTCAACTTATGCATTTCAGTTGGATGCAGGAAGAAACTTAGTTGCCAATTTTACAGCAATGGCTGCTGATACCTATACATTAAATGTAACAGCTGTTAATGGAACTGTTTTGAAAGTTCCTTTTAAGACTGCCTACAACAGTGGTGAAATTGTAGTTCTTACTCCAACTGCTGCAACAGGCTATACATTTACCGGCTGGACTGGTGACGCAACAGGTTCACAGAATCCATTGCCAGTTACAATGAATGAGAATAAAAATATAACTGCGAATTTTACCACAATATCTGGAGAAACCTTTACATTAAATGTAACCGCTGCAAATGGAACAGTTGCGAAAGTTCCGGTTAAGCCAGCTTACATTAGTGGTGAAATTGTAGTTCTCACTCCAACTGCTGCAACAGGCTATACATTTACCGGCTGGACTGGTGACGCAACAGGTTCACAGAACCCTTTGTCAGTTACAATGAATGCGAATAAAAATATAACCGCAAACTTTACGGAGAATTTACCTAACACTTTCACATTAAATGTGGTAGCAAATAACGGTAGCGTTTTAAAGGATCCTGATTTAATGGCTTACAATAATGGTGATATCGTTCTGCTTACTGCGACGCCAAATTCAGGATTTACATTTACAGGATGGAGCGGCGATGCAAATGGTTCACAGAATCCTTTGTCAGTTACAATGAACGATAATAAAAATATTACAGCGAATTTCACTTCTCAAAATCCAATTGGTCCAATAGTAGTATTGGGAACAGCAGGTGATTTTTCCATCTTAACAAAATCAGGAATTTCATCAACAGGTATTACTTCAGTTCAGGGCGATATTGGTGTAAGTCCGGCAGCAGCATCAGCAATAACCGGATTTGGTTTAATAATGGATACCAATGGCGAGTCGTCACACACGACGATTGCAACTCATGTTACCGGAAAAGTTTATGCTTCAGATTATGCACCTCCAACTCCAGGTAAACTGACAGTTGCTGTTTCTGATATGGAAACTGCATACACAACCGCTAACAATTTAATAACTCCTGCACCGGTTTTGGAACAGGGCGCCGGAAATATCACCAGCCTGACATTGGCTCCCGGATTATATAAATGGAGTACAGAAGTTTTAATTGACCCGGATGGCAGTGTTACTTTATCTGGTGGTGCAAATGATACATGGGTTTTCCAAATCGCACAGGATCTTACTTTAATGTCGGGTGCAAAAGTTAATTTGATTGGTGCTGCACAAGCCAAAAATATAACCTGGGTAGTGGCTGGTCAGGCAGTACTTGGAACAAATACCGAATTACAAGGAACCATCATGAGTAAAACCTTAATCTCACTCAACACAGGAGCGAAGGTTACCGGCAGATTATTGGCACAGACTGCAGTTACTCTGAATACAAGCACAGTAGTTAAACCTTAACAAAACAAATAAAATCATGGAAAATACAATATCAAAAATAAATATCAAAAGGGATCGCGCATAGCGCGGTTTCCTTATAATCTGATTGTTAAAAGCATTTTTTGCCAGTACTTTTATTGTTGCTGCACTTCAGTCACCTCTTCAGGCACAGGAAACTCTAAAAGCAACTTTTACAACACCATCGTGGTGGTTTGGTGCAGCAGGTGGTGCAAATTTTAATTTCTACGAGGGTACCACTCAGCATTTATCCAATGACTTTATGGTGGGAACAGCTTTTGGCGATGGCAAGGGAATTGGGCTTTTTGCCGCTCCGCTCATTGAGTTTCATCGTCCAGGAAAAATGCTGGGATTCATGTTGCAGGCAGGATACGACAGCCGCAATGGTTCATGGGAACAGGTACAAACACCATGTAACTGTCCGGCAGATTTAGAAACAGGTCTTTCATATATCACAGTTGAACCAAGCATACGTTTCGCCCCGTTTAAATCAAATTTCTACATCTACGGTGGACCACGTCTTGCTTTCAATCTTGATAAAAGTTTCAACTACCGGGAAGGTGTTAGTCTTGATTACCCAAATGTTCCTGCCAGACCGGATGTAAACGGTGATTTTAGAGATATAAACAAAACCGTTATTTCGATGCAAATCGGTGCCGGATACGATATTTCACTTTCAGCGGATAGTAAACAAAATCAGGCTGTACTTTCTCCTTTTGTTGCTTTTCATCCTTATTTTGGTCAGGATCCACGTTCTATCGAATCATGGAACATAACCACTGTAAGAGCAGGCGTTGCGCTTAAGTTTGGCCACGGCAAAAAAATAGCAGTAAAGGAAGAGGCTTTCGTACCACCTTTGATTATAGTTGTGGTTGAACCCGATGTTACATTTGCAGTTAATGCACCTAAAAACGTTCCGGTAGAACGCAGGGTAAGAGAAACTTTCCCGCTTCGTAACTACGTTTTCTTTAACGAAGGATCAACCGAAATTCCGGGTCGTTATGTATTACTTCAGAAAGATCAGGTAAAAGATTTCAGTGAAGACCAACTGGAAGTATTCACACCCAAAGAATTGACTGGCCGTGCAAAACGACAGATGACTGTCTATTATAATGTATTGAATATTCTTGGCGACCGTATGGTGAAATATCCTGCCACTTCGGTAACTATGACCGGATCTTCGAGAGAAGGTGCGGATGGAAAAACAATGGCTGAATCGACCAAAAAATACCTTGTAGTTATATTTGCAATTGCTCCGGAAAGGATCAAAACCGAAGGTCGTGTAAAACCTGTAATTCCCTTCGGAACAACCAGGTGGTCAACTCGAATTGGCTTTACTTCGTGAAGGAGACCGCAGGGGTTTCAATCACAAGCGGTTCTCCTGAATTGCTGATGGAATTCCAAAGTGGTAATGATGTACCGCTCAAACCGGTTGAAATCAACGTAGTTCAGGAAGCGCCAATTGACAGTTATACTACATTTCAAAGTTACAGGTGCCGATACCGCATTCTCGTCATGGTCGATGGAATTGGTTGACAAACAGGGGAATGGTTCAGAAATTTGGACCATATACACAGGAATCAGTAAGCATTCCAGGCAAAACTATTTTAGGTTCAAGTCCCGAAGGTGACTACAAAATCACAATGATTGGACAAACCAAAAGCGGAAAGGAAATTAAGAAAGAAACTACTGCTCACCTTGTACTCTGGACTCCGCCGGTTACAGAAGAGATGATGAGATTCAGCGTTATTTACGAATTCAATAACTCTGAAGCCATTGCAATGTATGATAAATATCTCACCGAAGTTGTAACGCCAAAAATTCCTGTAAACGGTTCAGTAATTATTCATGGCCACACCGATATTACGGAGGTTTAGACGTTAACCTGAAACTTTCATTGGCACGTGCAAATGATGTAATGGGTATTATGGAAAAAGCGTTGGCCAAAGCCAACAGAACTGATGTGAAATTTGAAGTTCACGGATTTGGTGAAGATATAAATCTGGCTCCGTTCGACAACAAATTTCCGGAAGAACGTTTCTACAACCGCACCGTTATCATTGATATTATCCCGGCGAAGTAAGTTTTGCATAAATTTTATAAGTGATTTTACAAAGAGGCCTTTTAGGTCTCGTTTCTTTTCGGATTAGTTCAGTCTGATATTTTCTGTGGCGTTGTCGGCCCCGAGCTATCTGTGGATCGCTGACAAGTCTGATAGTCCTAACCTGTCAGCGACCATAGACCCTGACAGTGTTAACTTTGAATTGGAAATCAAAAAACAAAAAGGCCAACTGGATCTTTCGAGATTTATAACCCTTAGGTGGTTTCCAAAAACTTGAAACAGTCAGCGGTCCATTCAAAACCGGATTTGTCTTATCTTATCCATCTATTCATTCAGTATGTAAAAATTGTTTTATCTGCCAACTATGTATGTTACTATGGTAAACTGGCAGTAATTTGTAATGACATTTGAACAGAAAACAAAAAACAGCTCATTATAAAATGTCATCGACAACATTTAACAACTCTATCTCGAAGGAAGAAAAATATTGAATACAGATCCAATTCCAGGTTTTCCTTCGGCGAAAATATAGCCTGAGTGATTTTCAACAATTTTCTTGCATATGGAAAGCCCAATTCCGGTACCCGGATAGTCGGCAGATGTATGTAAACGCGTAAAAATTGTGAATATTTTTTCAGCATATTGTTGTTCAAAACCTATCCCATTGTCCGTCACGGTTATTTTATAGAATATCTTATTTCGGGTGATATTTAACGCCGGATAATCAGATGACTTAATTTGTTCACATTCAAATTTTATGAATGGATCAACACCAGGGTTATTATATTTTAATGAGTTACTGATCAGATTTTGAAATAGTTGTTGAATCTGAAATGAAATCACTTTTAACTCTGGTAGACGATCTGATTGAATATTTGCATTTTTCTCTTCAATTGATTGTGAAAGTTCAGATAGCGTATTTTTAAGTATCTGGTTTAAATCTGTTTGCTCAAAAGTTTTGTCAATCTTGTTGGTTCGCGAAAATAAAAGTAAATCATCAATTAGAGTTCTCATCCGGCTCACCGAAGTTTGTATTCTGCTAAAATAATCCTTACCAGAATCAGACAAGGCGGAATACTCCCCTTTCAAGAATAATCGATATTAAAGTTTGCACTTTACGAAGTGGTTCCTGCAAATCGTGACTGGCAACCTGATTAAAATAAGCGAGTTCCTTATTACTTTGTTGCAATTCGCGGTTTCGTTCCTTTAAAATCAGTTTACTCAAATGTTGTTGGGTAACATCGCTCACAACACCAATATGTGTAATATTTCCTGAATCATCCTTAATAAACTTTCCGATAGCTTTAAAATAGCGCTCCTGTCCATCCTGGCGAATGATTCTGTAATATCGGGGATAAGTTTTGTGGTTGTTTAATATATTCTCGTTTCCAAGGGTAACAATATGTTTGTCATCCGGATGAACAAACTTTAAATAGTTTTCAATAGTCGGTTCAAAAGAATTGGGTGCACAGCCCAGTAAATTGAACAGGTTATCAGAATATATAATTCTATTTGTTTTGATATTCCAAATTGAAGTAAAAAACTCTCCAATGTATTCAGCATGTTTAATAGATTCTGTGGTTATTAATAATTTCTCGTTTGAACGTTTTAACTTGTACAAATCATTATTGATTCTGAGATAAGCCAGCACAAATATCAACACTGAAAACAGCAATAAAGAAAATGATATAAAAGGCGTTATTGATGTTTCAAGGTAGTACTTTGCCTGGTATTTGTTAAAATTCGACATTTCCAAATCGACCATCTTAGTAATATTTGCCTGGATGGAATCCATTATCTCATCACCTTTAATCATATTATCATCCAACAACTTATTTCCAAATGGAACCGACATTACCAACAATGAATTTGACATGTACACAAATCTCATATCTATTAAATGCTTAGTTCATCAATAATAGCCTGCTGTTGTGGCTGGCCTGCAGTTAAATCTTTAAAATAGTAAAGGATTGATTAACTTTTTCAGGACCAATAAGATAAGGTTTGAGAAAAACAGAATCTTTGGTAATTATAAAGGCGCGTTTCCCAATTTCAGAGTCTTTAACATAACTTAAAATTTGTTTAATTCGAGCTGAACTTTATAGGAATGTACAAGTAGTTCTGTTGATTTTGATAATGAAACAGAGTTTCGGTACGTAATACCCGACATAAAAAGCAGTGTAAACAAAGCAAGCCCAAAAATAATTTTAAGTAGAAAAGAAACCGATAGGACAGACCTTATCATACCTTAAATTTTGATATTAACGAATCAGTAAGAAATTATCCTTGTTTAATCCTGAAGTCTGGTATTGCCAGTTCATCTTTATTATTTCTTCCAGTAAATTTTTAAGTGTAGTAAAGTCGCTGGGTTTTTTGATATACACATTTGCACCTTTAACAAATGTTTCCTCAATGTCCTGTTCTGACGCAGATGTTGAATAAATTGCAATAGCAATTTCCTTTAAATTATCATTACGTTTTATTTCAATCAAACATTCCATTCCGGTTTTGCGAGGCATATTCAAATCAAGAAAAAGTATGTGTGGCAATGTGTTTCGGTCGTCAGTCAGATATTCCATTAATTCCATCCCGTCATTTACCGTATTCACAACAGTTTTCATTTTTACAGCATCAAATGCTTCTTTAAATATCAGGCGGTCATCTTCATCGTCATCGGCAAGTAAGATTGAAATCGGTTGGTTATGCATGTTGAATTTATTTAAGTTTTGATATTATTATTTATCTCATATTGAATTTCTTCCATTAAAAACTCACGGCGTTTATTTATAATTCTCTGAAATGCTGTAGGTGTAAGTCCTGTAACATTTTTAAATTGCGAACTAAAATGAGCAACACTGCTATAATTTAGTTTCCATGCAATTTCAGAACAGGTTAAATCGGAATTTATTATCAGATGTTTCGCACGCTCTGTTTTTTGCAGTTTGATAAAGTTTTCAATTGAGGTAAAGGTTGTACTGGAAAAAAGATGTGCAATATGACCATATGCATAATTTAGTTTGTCGGTTAAATAGGATGAAATACTTGACGTTGTCGGAATATTATCATCCATATAAACCATTTCTATTATCAAATCTTTAATTTTCTGAACCAGGATATTCTTTTTATTCTCCAGAATTTCGATGCCATATTTACTCAAACCTAAAGTAAGTTCTTTCAATTTATCATCTGGCACAGGTTCTTGTAACTCAAATTCGCCAGTGTTTGTAAATGAATATTCCAGCTGTAATTTGTCCATTTGTTCCTGCAGAATTATCTTACCCACTGTATTCATATCAAAACTGATGTGTATTTTCATATCTAAGTTATAAATTATTATTGGTTAAGCTTATCTAATTTTGTCCAATTTTATACTTTAGAACAATTTCTATAAATCAGACTTTCAAATTCAGGTAAATTCTAAAAATGTTTTGTGTGGCTTTTCTCATTTAACAGTACAAAATAAAATTCTTTGATTCTTTTGAAACGTCTAATTTAAATTATTTGGTTTTGAAACTTTTTAATCTTAAAATACTTTTCAGGGGACTCTTTCAAAATTTTGTCAAACAAATCAAATTGAGGAGGGATTAATAATCAAACTAATAAACAATATTCGAACAAAAATAATTTTCAACAAAACATCTTCGAGGAAGAACCTTTAACAATATTGACAATAGGATTGTTTCCAAAATGCCGGGCAACTTTCGAGATATAAAGGCATGTCATCCAGTAAAAAATGAATGAATGCCCTTTAAGTATTTGATTGAAATTATCATTTAACTTTTCAGTCAGGAGGAATGTAATTAATATTGTTAATTAATCTGCTTATTTTCGTTATTTCATTATCTGAAGTTAAATCCTTAAACGCCATACCCAGTTCTTCCATGTCATGGTTGAATTCTCGTTTGAAAGATTCCCAGTCGGTTTGATTTGACTCATACGATTCAATCTTTGCCCTTAGAATGTTATTTTTTTGCTCCAGTTTAACCATTTTCTCCTGAAAGGTCGAATCAATTTTGCCCTGTTTCTTTTTTTGCCATTTTATTCCTCAATTCGGCAATCTGTTGTTCAACTTCATTCAGTTTTAGTTCCTGCTCTTTTTTAAAATCATCCCATTCCTGGGAAGTTGCACTTTTCTTTACATGAAATTCTGACTCAGATTCACTTACTTCTTTGCTGTTTTCTTGAATATTTTCATTATCCGTTTTTTTTGCAGGCGAGTTACAACTTGTAATGTAAATTCCCACAGTTAAAAAAATAGTCAGTACGAATAAATAATTTACACTTTTCATTTTTTTGAATTTTTGGGTTATTATTCTACTTTTAAAAAAAGCCGTTTAACACATTTGTTAAACGGCTTTTAAGAAAAACAATGATCAGTTCAGATCATTAATCAATCTTTTAACTTCTTCTTTTGATTTTCCCAGCTTCTGCTGAAGTCTTCCATACAGTTCGTCTTCACGACCTTCTTCATACAACAGGTCATTATCAGTTAATTCTGCATAGCTTTTTTTGAGTTTTCCTTTCAACTCATTCCAATTGCCTTTTAATTTTAACTTTTCCATTTTGTGAAATTTTAAATGATTAATAATTATCTACAATTCAAACATAGATTCTGAATTTTCAGAACTTTTTATAAGTTTCCGGAAAGTGTAGCCAACTTTTACAGTGGTCTTCTTCCCTGAATTATTCTTATCAGCACTGCTATTACAGCAAAAACGAGTAAAATATGAATGATACCACCGGCACTGTAACCGATAAATCCGATGAGCCATGCTATAACAAGTATGACTGCAATAACATAAAGTAAGTATCCCATAATATTTAATTTTAAAGTTTATACAATCACAAATATCGGCACCTCAAATTTTTTGGTGTTACACGATTCCATGAAAAGATTATATGATTTGCATGTTTGTAAGCAATACTTTCTCCAATGATGTAAAAGTTTTCATTTGTGCATCAATGGTAATAAAATCCGTTTGCTGTTGAAATACAGTTGTCAATGTGTGAATTATGTAATTCTTAACTGGAAATATGTAATATTTTCATTCAACATAAGATAGACCTTTACCCTGTACGATTTTGTACAAATTAATACATATAATTATGCCAGTATTAACTATTCTTATCGTTATTGTTGTAACCGGGGTAATACTCTGGCTGGTAAACAGCTATATTCCTATGCAACGAACCATAAAAAATATTCTAAATGCAGTTGTTGTAATAATTCTTGTTATTTGGTTACTTAACGTATTTGGAGTACTTGATAGTTTGAAAAGTGTGACTATTTAATTTGCCGACAACTTTTCAGGCTTTTTGTATAAAACAATATCTCCGGCCAATCAATTGGTTTTTATTGAAAAATGAATATAAAGCAATTGCCGAAATGAATACATATTTTGTTCAATGGGCAATGAATTACAAAATACAATGGATTACCCAATATGATTCAATTAAAAACAGAAAACAAAACTGACAAACTGCGTCAAAAAGCAGAAATTGCGCTGAATAAAAAAGTTAACAGATCAGAAAAATATCTTCCTGAAACAGATAATCCGCGACTTATTCATGAGCTTGAAGTACACCAGATTGAGTTGGAAATGCAAAATGAAGAACTAAAACTGGCTAAGGAAAAAGCAGAAAGTGCTGAAAAGAAATATACAGAATTATATGATTTTGCACCTTCGGTTTACCTGACACTTACAAAGTCAGGTGAAATTTCTCAAATGAATTACAATGCCGAACAACTGTTGGGGAAAGAACGTTCACAATTGATTGATAGTAATTTTGGTTTTTTTGTTTCTGTTGAGACAAGAACTGTATATAATCGTTTTCTGCAAAAAATATTCGAATCCAATGAAAAAGAAACCTGTGAGTTTGAGCTGGTAACAGGTGACGATTCAATGAAATATGTATTTGCCAATGGCATTGTCAGTAATAATTCCGATGAATGTATGGTGTCAATGATTGATATTATAAAGCGAAAACAAGCAGAGAATGAATTGATAAAAGCCAGGGAAAAGGCTGAAGAAAGTGAAAGGTTAAAATCAGCTTTTCTGGCCAACATGAGCCACGAAATACGAACTCCTATGAATGGTATTCTTGGTTTTGCCGAATTGCTTAAAGATCATAATCTACAAAGTGAAGATCAACAAAAATTCATCGAAATTATCGAGAAAAGCGGTACCCGTTTGCTCAACATTATAAACAATATTATTAGCCTCTCGAAAATAGAATCATATCAAATTGAAGTTTCAGTTACGGATACAAATGTTAACGAACAGGTTGAATTCATATACCAATTCTTTAAGCATGAAGCAGAACAAAAAAAATTACTATTTACATTTAAAAACGCATTATCATACAATAACGCATTTATTATAACCGATATGGAAAAATTGTATGCAGTACTAACCAACATTGTAAAAAATGCGATCAAGTTTACCCAAACAGGTTCCATTGAATTTGGCTATAATGTTAAGGGTGAATTTCTTGAATTTTTTGTAAAAGATAGCGGGCCTGGTATTCCTAATGAACAGAAACAAATGATCTTTGAGAGATTCAGACAAGGCAGCGAATCATTATCCCGCAACTACGACGGGGCCGGCCTGGGATTATCCATTTCGAAAGCTTATGTGGAAATGCTTGGTGGCAAAATCTGGGTGACAAACAACACAGATTTGATTTCTGAGAATGGCAATCGGTCAGATACCGGTACCATATTTTATTTTACTCTACCAGCTAATTCTTCGGTAAAATCAGAAAAACTATTTCATAATACTACAAATGACAATGATATTAATGTACAAAACAGAAAATTAAAAATATTAATAGCAGATGACGATCAAACTTCGGAGTTGCTTTTAAGAATGATATTTGAAAAAGACGCCAAAGAATTTTTATACGTATCAAACGGAATTGAAGCAATTGAAACATGTAAAAATAATCCTGACATTGATTTAATTCTCATGGATATAAACATGCCCAAAATGAATGGTTATCAGGCAACCCGGAAAATTCGCGAATTCAATAATGATGTTATTATAATTGCACAAACTGCTTTTGCATTTGACGGCGACAGGGAGAATTCAATTTTGGCCGGATATATCAAAACCAATTTGCCGGATAGCATTAAGAAAATTGGTGAACAGTTATTTTTAAAAACATTTGCTGGTTAATTTTTGTTTATACAAATCCCTTTAAACCCACTGCCCTTAAAAACTTTCACTGGAATCTTACCTCTTTTTACGCATAAATGAAAGTGTTTATGTGTGAATGATGTAACTTATTGTTGAAATTGTGTAATACGTAAAGGGTATTAAATATTCAACTTTGTATTGTAAAATTATTTACAACTGTACCGCCAGTCGCGGCAAAGAAAAATTCAAATAATGTTTAAAACAGGAAAATTTATTAATGTATTAACTATGGTTATCGCTTTGGTTGCGCTAATGTCAGTAGTTGGATGTGATAAAGATGATGAAACAGGCAGTGAAACAAGTTATGAGCTGAAAGTGCAGAATATACTTGGAGTTACCGGAACAGCAACTTTTATCGAAACCGGCAATTCTGTAACCATCAATATAGTTTTGTTAAACGCACCGTCAGGGGAACATCCTGCTGAACTTTGTATGAACACAGTTGCCGAAGGTGGTACTGTTGTATTAACACTCAATCCGGTTGACGAAAGCGGGAAAAGTTCAACAAACGTAACTTCAATGACTTACAATCAGTTAATTGCATTCGACGGATTTATAAAAGTCATGAAAAGCCCCCTTGAACCGCTTGTAATTCTTGCATCAGGTGATATTGGCGGAAACGTTATAACCGATACAAATATGACTTATGCACTTGATACAATTCAACCTTTTGGCGTGTGGGGAAATGCACTTTTTGAAAAACGCGAAAACGGTAATACGCTTGTAACCTTATCTCTCGATGGAACTATTGCAGGCGAAGTTTATCCGGCAACAATTAATCTGAGTTCAATATCTACCATTGGTGGCGGACCGGTAACAAAAACGCTGAGTAATATCAACGGTACTACCGGCAAAAGCTACACTACCATCAGAAAATTGAACAACAATTCGGATATTACTTATACAAATTGGCTTGATTACGATGGATACATAAATATTTATCAAACTTCTGTTGAATTAGACAACATCATAAGTCAAGGAAATATAGGATCGAATTTGTAACTAAAAGAATACTCCAAAATTAAAATTCAGATAAATTAAAAAATTTAAAGCTCAATATTCGAAACTGTTTGATACTTGGATATGTATAATTTGAGATTTATCTGTTTTTTGAAATTAGTTATTGAACATCTAATATCAGGAAATATGAATTTTATTGATTATTACAAAATATTAGAAATAAGTAAAACCGCTACCCCAAAAGACATTAAAAATGCATACAGGAAATTGGCAAGAAAATATCATCCCGATTTAAATCCGAATGATGAAAATTCTAAAAAGAAATTTCAGCAAATAAACGAAGCTAATGAAGTTTTAAGCGATCCCGAAAAACGTAAAAAATACGATAAGTATGGAAAAGACTGGCAACACGCTGACAAATTTGAGGAAGCTGGTCAGTATCGCCGGCAATCTGCAAATGCAGGTGGACAAGGATTTTCGGGCTCACAAAACTCAAGCGAATTTTCCGATTTTTTTGAATCAATGTTTGGCGGATTTGGTGGTTCAGCAAGAGGATCTCAGGTTAAATACCGTGGCGAGGATTACAGGGCAGAAATTCATCTCAATTTGGTTGAAGCTTTTGAAACACACAAACAAACATTAAGTGTAAATGGCAAAAGCATCAGGATTACAATACCTGCCGGAATAGAAAACGGACAAACCATTAAAATATCCGGTCATGGAGGACCGGGTGTTAACGGCGGCCCGAAAGGCGATTTATACATTACTTTCATCATTAAAAGTCACCCAACTATAATCCGGCTGGACAATGATTTATACACAACAGTCGAAATCGATTTATACACAGCCATTTTAGGCGGCGAAATTATAATTGATACACTTAGCGGAAAAGTAAAACTGAAAGTAAAACCTGAAACGCAAAACGGAAGCAAAATTAAGCTGACAGGCAAAGGATTTCCGGTTTATAAATCCAATGGAAAATTTGGCGATTTCTACATTACTTTTCGGGTTAAAATTCCAACGAACTTAACTGAAAAACAAAGAGAGTTATTTTCAGAATTGGCAAAATCTCAAAATACAAACCCATGAATATAAAAAATCTGATACCGGCAAATGAATTCTGTGTTCACCATAATATCGCGATTTCATTTATTAGTTCGCTACACGAAAATGGGTTAATTCAGGTTACAACCATCGAAGATACAAGCTATATTCATAAAAACGAGTTGTCAGAACTTGAGAGAATTATACGCCTCCACAGCGAACTGGATATTAACATTGAAGGTATTGAAACCATAACACATTTATTAAAACGAATAAATGAACTGCAGGATGAAAATACCAAACTAAAAGCACAGCTAGGTATATTCGAATCTTTCATCTGAAAATGTGTGAATGATGTAAATTATTCAAAAAGTTGTGTAACAGTTTCGGGAATAAACAGGGATACCTTTGAATTATGAAATTAAATATAAAACAGTTATGGAAGCAAAATATTTGATTCACCATAAAATACTCAAATTCCAAAATGTGAAGGTTTCAACAAAACTTTGGATGATTAAAATAGGATTACCCTACGTAAACGTTCAAAGTGAAAAAGTTGCAGCTGGAAATAAATTAGTTTGGGTTATTCGAAAGGTGCTTAATTGAAAAATCAGACGATAATTCGGTTGTGAGAGAAATGATAAATATTCTGAAACAAAATGAAGAATTAGTAACAATTTAAAATAAAAAATCATGGGAAATTTACTTTATCTAATTGCAGTTATTCTGATTATTGCCTGGGCAGTAGGATTTATTGGTTACAGCGCCGGAGGGATTATTCACATATTGCTAGTAATTGCGGTTATAGCGGTAATCTTAAGACTTATTCAGGGAAGAAGGGTTTTATAAGATAATATTCAAAATTAATAGGTTTTGTTTTTGATAGATTTTTAGATTTCCGAATAAAGCGTCCATTTTATTCGATGTTGGGTTTGTTTTAAAAAATGTGGGCGTTCTGCCCACATTTTCTCTTTTCCAATCCCTGTGATTTGGGTTTTGAAACTTTAAAATTAAGGTCATGAAACACATCTTTATATTACTTTTTATTGCATCTGTATTAACAGGTTGCATTTTAAATAAAGTTACCGGGCGCAAGCAATTGAGCCTGGTTCAGGAATCGGAATTGCAACTGATGGCAGTTAGCCAGTACAACACATTCCTGTCAGAAAATAAGGTATTAAACCCCGGCAGCAGTAAAGATGCTGCAATGGTTGACAGGGTTGGTGCGCGAATTTCAAACGCAATTACAAAATACTACAAAAGTCAGAATAAGGAATCTGTTACTGAGGGATATAAATGGGAATTTAACACAGTTGACAGCAAAGAAGCAAATGCATGGTGTATGCCCGGCGGAAAAGTGGTTGTTTATTCGGGTTTATTGCCAATAACTCAAAACGAAACCGCTCTGGCAATAGTTGTTGGACACGAAATAGCCCATGCAATTGCTAAACATGGAAGTGAACGAATGAGCGAGTCAATGATGCAACAGTTGGGGGGCGTGGCATTACAGGTGGCATTATCACAAAAACCACAGCAAACACAGGACATTTTTTTACAATCATATTCCATCGGAAGCCAGGTTGGGGCAATGTTACCCTGGTCACGGCAGCAGGAAACAGAGGCCGACCAGTATGGATTAATATTTGCTGCCATGGCCGGATACAACCCGCAGGAAGCAATACCTTTCTGGCAAAGAATGGCTTCAGCAGGTGGGGCCAAACCTCCCGAATTTCTTAGCACTCACCCTTCAGATGAAACAAGAATAAGAAAGCTAAAACAATTTATGCCCGAAGCCATGAAATATTATAATGCTTCAAAATAAAAAGTAAAAAAGTTTGCCTGACAGAATTGGCAAATAAATACGATAATGTGTGAAAGATGTAAAACAAACAAGAAATTGTGTAACACATTTCTACAATGGAAAGCTGACCTTTATATCAGTTAAAACAATCAGAAACAATTAAAAAAATAGAAATTATGAGTTCAGGAAAAGTAGTGTTGGGATTACTGGCTGGCGTTGCCGCCGGTGCGTTGGCAGGCATATTGTTTGCCCCGGCAAAAGGTTCGAAAACAAGAAAAAGAATTTTACGGAAGGGTGAAGATTTAGTTGACGACTTAAAGGACAAATTTGATGATTTGCTCGAAGTCGTTACCAAAAAAGTGGAAAAAGTAAAAGAAGACGTTTCCGACTATGCTGAAAAAGTAAAAACTGAAGTTACTGATTTCGCAGAAAAGAAAATGGCTAAAACAGAAGAAGCTGTAAAAAGTGCAAAAAACTGAAGTGAAAGAATTTTCAGTTCAATGCTATAATATAAAACAGGAACAATAGAGAATTAGGTAAACAGAAACCTTGGAAACAATTTCCTGCGGCAAAAAGAAAAGGTCAACGATCAAATCGTTGTTCCTTTTCGAATGCCGAAATTTTCTGAAAGGTATAATATAAACGAACCTGAATGAAAGGAGAAGTTGAAACTTAAAATTCGAAATGAATCAGTAAGTTCTGATGAAGAGCTGTTTCTTTCACATTTAAAAAAATATTAATAGCCAACTGGCAACAAAAGGAAAACCCTTGTTTTCGTTAACAACAATAAACAGGGTAACCCGCATGAATTTGAGTTATCATTTTATAAAAACACTAATATCATGGCTGAAGATATGGAGGAAATTGTGGATTCGATAGAAACTTTGCTGGAAAGTGTTTCTGATTATGGAAAAACAAGCTATGACCTTGTAAAACTGCAGACAGTTTATAAAACTACTGATGTGGTTTCTTCTTTAATACCACACGCTATAGTTTTTATAATTTTAATGTCATTCCTGCTTTTTCTCAATTTAGGTGTGGCTTTTTGGTTGGGCGAAATCTTCGGGAATATGTTTTATGGGTTTTTTGTAGTTGCTGCATTTTATGGGATTGTTGGAATTGTAGTGCATTTCTTTATGCACGATAGTATTAAAAAGAAGATTATGGATTATATCATAAAACAGGCGCTAAAATAAAATGCAATGGAAAATATATCTTCCGCTTCAGAACTTCAGGATGCTATCCAATTATTGGAAGCAAAACAGACCGTCAGTTTGATGACAATGAAATCAAATTTTCGTAAAGCATACGAAAACTTAAAACCAATTAATCTGATTGGAAATATTCTCGATGAAATAACGACTTCCCCTTTTCTTACAAATAATATTATTGATTCAGCAATTGGTTTAACTGCCGGTTACATTTCGAGAAAGGCAGTTGTAAAAGAATCAGATGGTATGCTCAGAAAACTTTTTGGCATTGTTTTGCAATTTGGTGTTACAAATCTTGTTGCTCAGAATCCTGAATCGGTTAAATCATTTGGTAAGTTTATTTTTCAACGTATTTTCCCTAAAAAAGGAATCGAATCTGAATAAATCATGATAAACAAAGAAGTACAGGTTCCCCTTTTTGCCAGATTCACGCTCATTCTTATCGGTTTATTTGTATTTTTCATCATACTGTATATCACCCGTTCTATTTTAATTCCACTCGTTTTTGCTACAATTATTGCTATTGTTCTTCACCCCGCGGTAAACTGGTTAACCAGGTTGAAAATTAACAGGATCGTTGCCATTACCATTGTTTTTCTCATCGCTTCCATTATACTTTGGGGTTTTGGCACTATAATAGTACGGCAGGTACAGCGGGTAAGTGAATCATGGCCCGTATTATCCGAAAAATTTAATTCGATATTTACCCAAAACATAGCCGATGCGTCTGTTCGTTATGATATTGACCCGCAAAAAATACATGATTGGATTGCTACTGCA
Source organism: Draconibacterium sp. (assembly GCA_016705335.1). Classification (GTDB taxonomy): domain Bacteria; phylum Bacteroidota; class Bacteroidia; order Bacteroidales; family Prolixibacteraceae; genus Draconibacterium. The sequence goes on from JADIYN010000021.1 coordinate 56,489, forward strand.
AAAGCTGAACTTATTAGCCGGCAGCGAAGGATTGGTCAAAGCCTCGTTGTGCTGGGAAACGGACTTGTTATTTTGTTTTTAATTCCTGTATATGTTTTTATGTTGTTGTTTTATCAACCCCTTTTACACGATTTTATTTTCAAGCTTTTCAGCGAAAGTAATCAAGGCAGGGTGAGTAAAATGGTTACGCAGACAAAAATTGTAATTCAACGATACCTTGTAGGACTGGTTTTTGAGTTTATAATTGTGGCAACCTTAAATAGTACAGCACTGCTGATACTTGGAATTCCATACGCTATACTGCTTGGTATTATTGGTGCCCTGCTCAATATCATACCCTACATTGGAGGCATAATCAGCGTTGCAATTTACATGGTTGTTGCCCTGGTTACAAAATCACCGGATTACATGATCTATGTTTTGGGTGCATATTCAGTAATTCAATTTGTTGACAATAATTACATTATCCCAAAAATAGTTGCCTCAAAAGTGAAAATAAATGCGCTTTTTTCAATTATTGCGGTAATTGCCGGAAATGCTTTGTGGGGCATACCCGGTATGTTTCTTTCCATTCCGCTTCTTGCCATTGTGAAACTCATTTTCGATAATAATGAGTCGTTAAAACCCTGGGGATTTCTTTTAGGCGATACAATGCCTCCATTGATTAAAATTCCGCCAATTCTAAAAAAGCTAAACCTGAAATAAACTGAATTTCTCATTTGTCATCTGCCATTTGTTCCCTGTTTTCTTCTGTTTCCCTTTAAAAACGTGTGAATGATGTAAATCATTTCTGAAAATATGTAACAATTCATCTTTTAATAACCTTGACCTTTACATTGCGATAATGCAGTCACTCTTAAAATTATAAGTATGAACAAGAATGAAATAGAAGGAAAGTTGCATATACAAAAAGGCAAACTCAAACAAAAATTTGCGACTTTAACTGAAAATGACCCGTTGTTTGCTGAAGGAAAAAAAGAAGAAATGCTCGGAAAGCGCCAAATAAAACTTGACGGAACAATAAAAGAATAGAAAGATTATAACATAGCATTAATGTCGTTTAGTTAAGTAAATTTTGTAAGTCACATCTGTTTAACATTGCTACCCCGATAACCCCGATAGCTATCTGGGGGAGCACGTTAACAAATCAGCATTGCATTCAATCTGTCAACATCTTTAAGACTTGACATCGTTAACGAAAGGACATGGACAAATCATTCAAAATATGGCGAATATCAAAAGCACAGTTATTGGAAAAAGAGTAAAACTGCCCGATTTAAAAAAGCATGTTATAAAGCTTAGTGAGAAGACTATCGAAAAAACCCAAAAAGCAAATAAATTCTTTTTGGCGGCAGGTGACTTTTTTTTATTTGTATTTATTACAACAAGAGAAACTTTTTCGCGCCAGTTCGAATTTAGGAATTCCTCCGTCAGTGTTATCAAATTGGAAATAAACCTTGCCGCTGATTTCATTAACCGGGCTAATTATGGGTTTGGTACTTACCATCCAATCGCGTCCTGTTTTAGTTGATTTTGGCGCAGTTTCAATGCTTCCCGGAATGGTGGCTTTGTCAGTAATCCGTGAAATGGGGCCGGTAATTACTGCGTTAATCTGTGCCGGTAAAATTGGTTCGGGAATGGGCGCCGAACTGGGTTCGATGAAAGTTACAGAACAAATTGATGCCATGGAAGTTTCTTCCACCAATCCCATTCGTTTTCTTGTTGTTACCCGTGTTTTGGCAGCAACACTTATGATTCCCCTTCTTGTTTTATATGCGGATGCACTTGGAATCCTGGGAAGCTGGGGCGGTGCAAATATCAAGGGAAGTGTAACTTTCACACTGTTCTTTTCCCAGGCATTCAGGGTTGTCGATTTTATGGATCTTATTCCTGCCATTATTAAAACCTTCTTTTTTGGCGCAGTTATCGGTTTTGTTGGATGTTACATGGGTTACACTGCCGGGCGCGGCACCGAGAGCGTGGGTAAAGCAGCCAACTCGGCGGTGGTACTTTCATCGCTGCTTGTAATAATTGTCGATTTAATTGCTGTGCAAATTACAGATATGCTTTATCTCTCGTTACAGCTTTTCGAGGGCGAAAACCTTGTGGTGCTCGGAAAATCGGGATCTGGTAAATCTGTGCTCATTAAATGCATTGTCCGCCTGTTAAATCCCGACATGGGAACAATTACTGTTCTGGGAGAAAACATAAGTGAGATGCGCAGAAAGGAACTGGCAACCTTAAGGGAAAAAGTGGGTTTTCTTTTTCAGAGCGGTGCGCTTTATGATTCAATGACAATCAAGGAAAATCTCGAATTCCCCTTAAAAAGAATCCGGAAAAATCTTACAAGGAAAGAAATGGATGAAAAGATAAACGAGGTATTGGAAAACGTAGGACTTGCCGACACATTAAACAAAATGCCATCGGAACTTTCGGGTGGAATGCGCAAACGGGCGAGCCTGGCGCGCACAATAGTTGTCGATCCGATGATAATGTTATACGACGAACCAACTACCGGGCTCGATCCGGTAACATCAGACGAAATAAGCTGGCTGATCAATGATGTGCAGGAAAAGTATAAAACTTCATCCATCATTATCACACACGACATAGAATGTGCCCGCGCCACTGCAGACAGGGTTATCATGCTAAAGGACGGAGAGGTTTATCTCGAAGGCGATATTGATGATTTTGAAAAATCGGCCGATCCGCTCATCAGGTCCTTTTTCAAAAAGCAAAAGAAAAATGAAAGAAAATAAAATACAACAAAATGGATAATCATACACCAAAATTTAAAGCGCGCTTAGGAATGTTTATTGCCGGTGGAATTGCAGTTTTTGTGATTGCAATTTTCATTATTGGCAAGCAACAGAACCTGTTCGATCCTGTTTTTAAGATCTCAACCACTTTTTTAAACGTAAGTGGTTTGCAGGTGGGTAACAATGTCCGGTTCTCGGGAATTACTGTAGGCACAGTTGACAATATTACAATAATCAACGATTCAACGGTTCAGGTTGACCTGATGATAAAAAAATCGGTTCAGCAATTTATCAAGGCCGACAGCGAAGCAAGTATCGGTTCTGATGGAATTATTGGCGACAGGGTTGTAATTATTACGCAAGGAAGTTACGATGGAGCTATGGCAAAAAACGGACAACATGTTTTTTCGAAAGAACCTGTTGAAACAGACGACATTATTGTGAGTTTGCAGGCAACTTCGCTTAATGCCGAAGTTATTACACTTCAGCTTGCCGAAATTATGACCAATATCAACAACGGACAGGGTACAATGGGTAGGTTAATACAGGATTCAGCCATTGCAGAAAACATCAATCAGATAATTGCAAATTTTAAAAAGAGTTCTGAAGGATTGGATGAAACAATTGGAGCTACAAAAGAAAATGCGTTTGCTTTTATGAAGAGCCTGCAAAAAACTGTGGCAAAAACCGAAGTTGCTTCAAATCAACTGGGCGAAATAATGACAAAAATAAACAACGGAGAAGGTAATTTGGGCATATTAATTCAGGATACTACCCTTGCCACCAACCTTGATATAACTGTTGTTAATCTGAAAGAAAGCAGTGAAGGACTGAATGAAAACATGGAGGCCCTGAAACATAATTTCCTTTTCAGAGGATATTTTAAAAGGAAGGCAAAAAAGGAAGCCGAAGAATTGCACATTGAAAAGGAACAACAAAACACACATGAAATAGAAAGTGGGGATGAAAGGAAGTAAATCTGTATTACAGGATACTGGTTACAGGTTGCAGGAAGGGTGCAAGATACAAGTTGCCATATACAGGATACATACAGGTTGAAAGATGCATCCCGAAACCTCAACTTGAAACCCGAAACCCGAAACCCGAAACCTGCAACTTGCACCCCGCAAATGGATTAATCAATAATGGCAGCAACAAATGGATTTCAAATGGCTCTATATACTAATTATAATTACAGGTTTAACAAGTGGAAATTCATTTGCACAGCAAAAACCTGCAAAAATAGATTCAACACAGATTTATGAAAGCATTGAATCATTTTCAGTAAAAAGAAAATTCACCAAATTCATGTACGGACTTTTTTTTAAACCGGCTTCTCCTGCCACAAAAAAAGAAGCCAAAAAGAGAACCTATAAAAAACTCATACAAAAACCCTATTCCCTCGTTCGAAGGTAAAACCATCCGAAATATCAACATTGTTACACTCGATCCTTTTGGAAATTCTATTGGTGATTCTATTCATTCACAACAAAATTTTTTAACAAATTCAGGAAACAAAATACACCTTCAATCCCGCAACTTCACCATCCGAAATCTTTTACTCATTCGCAGAAATCAACAGTTCGATTCACTGCTTGTAAAAGAATCGGAACGACTTGTGCGCAGTATGAATTATGTAAACGACGTGTCATTTTTCGTCAAATCTGTTTCAGCAAACTTCGATTCGGTGGATATATTTATCCGTGAACTCGATAAATGGAGCATCATTCCCGGAGGTTCTTTTTCCAATTCGCGTTTAAATTTAAAAATCAGGGAAAACAATTTTATTGGCCTGGGTCACGAGTTTAAAAATACATTCACATGGAACCACGAAAAAGGAGTTTTTGCCTACAATACAAATTATTACATTCCTAATATCCGCAATACTTTTATTAACTCAACACTTAATTTTAATATCGACGAATTTGGAAATTCAGCCCGTAGTTTTGCCATCGACCGCCCGTTTTTTTCACCCTTTGCAAAGTGGGCTGCAGGTGTAAGTTTTGCACAGTTTCAAAGAGATTCAGTTTACACAGGTGACTTTTTTCAATCGTTTCAGAAAATAAAATTCAATGTTCAGGATTACTGGGCAGGCAGCGCCATTCAGCTATTCAAAGGAAACACAGAGCAAAACCGAACAACAAATTTTATTTCCGCTGCAAGGTTTTTACGTGTCAATTTTGTCGAAAAACCCGATGAAGTATATGATACAGCGCATTATTATGCCAGTGAAAACTTTTACATGGTGAGTTTTGGAATCTCATCCCGAAAATACGTTCAGGATAAATACATTTTTAATTTCGGAATTACTGAAGATGTTCCTGTTGGCAAGGCTTTCAACCTTACCGGTGGTTATCAGCACAAAAACAATACAGGCAGGTTTTATGCTGGTGGGCGTGTATCTTTTGGCAATTACTTCCAATGGGGATATTTCAGTTCAAACGTCGAATACGGAACTTTTTTAATGAATCACATTTCGAACAGGCAGTTTTTAAGGCGGGAGTGAACTATTTTACGGGACTTATTGAAGTCGGGAAATGGAAATTCAGACAATTTGTAAAACCGGAGTTTACATTGGGTATAAATCCTCTTGTAACCGACAGTTTAACCATTAACGACAACGACGGAATCCCTGGGTTTTACAGTGTCGGACTTTCAGGAACCCGCCGCCTGTTGCTAACTTTGCAAACACAGTCATATGCACCCTGGAATTTTATAGGATTTCGTTTTGGCCCTCTTTTTAACATTACAATGGGCATGTTGGGCAACGAAGCTAATGGATTTAAACACAGTAAAGTTTACACGCAAATTGGTTTTGGTGTTTTGATAAAAAACCTCCACCTTGTAATGAATACATTTCAGGTGTCGCTGCTTTTTATCCTTCAATTCCGGGCAACGGAAACAATATTCTGAAAACAAACTCCTTTAAAACCACCGATTTTGGTTTCAGTGATTTTGAAATCGGGAAACCTGAAATTGTCAGGCTCAGATAGAAATTGAGTAAATATCCGGTAACTCCCGATACCCCGAAATAAGGCTTCCTGTTAACAATTAAAAATCATTCCGCAGGTTCAAAATTATCCTCGAAATATTGTTTGGATATTAGCCATTGGTCTTCATGGTTTTTAGGGTTTCTGGCAATCATATCGCCTATCTTTGGACTTCCGGCTTCTTTGTCGGCTTGTGATACTGACACTCTTTCTGATAATTGTTCACCTTCCTGATAAGGCCGCAGTTCCGCTATTTGCTTTCGTATATACTTTTTAAATGCTGACATAATAACTTAGTTTCAACTTTTCTTTTGAGTAATTTTTTCATTTTTGTAAAGGTAACATTTAAAAAAGTAGTGCAAATTTCCTGTTGCAGGCAAAGGGTAGGAGGTTGCGGGTTATTGCTTTTTTAAACAAAAAAAAACAAACGATGAACAATGCGTAAATTATCAGTTTTTATAGCGACAAGCCTTGACGGTTACATTGCAAAACCAAATGATGACCTTGGTTTTTTGAAATTAGTTGAAAAAGAGGGGGAAGATTATGGTTATGCCGAATTTAAAGCAAACATTGACACAATAATTATTGGCAGAAAAACCTACGATTGGGTACAAAGGGAAATTGGCACTTCACATTACGACAACGGGGAAAGAAACGTGTATGTTATTACACGAACAGAAAGACAAAATGTGGGCAAAACAACATTCTACACCGGAAATATAACTGACCTTGTACAACAACTAAAAAGCGAAACCGGAAAGAATATCTATTGCGATGGTGGTGCAGAAATAGTAAACGAACTTTTGAAAAGCGACCTGATTGAAGAATTTATTATTTCAATTGTACCTGTATTGGTTGGCAATGGAACAAGACTTTTCAAAGACGGCAGACCCGAACAACTACTTGAACTTGTAAATTCAAAAACATTTGACACAGGACTAACACAACTGCATTACAAACGAAAGCGATAATAACCTCCGAAGGATTTCATCTTTCCAAAAACATAGAATCCTTTTTTACCGAATCCTGCAACCTGTAACTTTTTTCTCCCTTCCTCCTTCATATTGAATATTTGTTTATTTTTAAACCGCTAATACCAAAAACAAAACAACTTGCTTAACAATTTTCTAATAAGCAAAACAGCTAAAAACGCTGCATCCATCAGCGACCACCTGCAAACCAGAAACAATTTAAAACGCTAACAAAAATATTTAGACAAATGACAACGTATAAACTCAAAAACCCAATCATTTCTTTTCTGTTAGTGTCAATTTTTTTAACATCTTGTAACGGACAGACTTCAACAAACCAGACGAAAAACAATACAAATTCAACCAGTAAAACTGAACAACATCCAAAAATTGTTCGGACTCAGGGAACACAGAGCGGGAATGTAGTGTGCCAGCTGCTTGACAAAGACGGTAACCTGTGGTTTAGTATCAGGGGAGAAGGTGTTTATCGTTATGACGGAATATCATTTACCAATTTTACCATTAAAGATGGATTATGCAATAATAATGTAGTTGCAATTATTCAAGACAAATCAGGTAATATTTTGCTCGGCACAAACCGTGGAATTTGTGTGTATGACGGTAAAACATTCAAAAAATATCCTGTACCTGACACATTGAGTATTACCTGTATGTTAGAAGATAGAGAAGGTAATTTATGGTTTGGGACTGGTGTAAACGGAATTTATCGCTATAATGGAAAAACATTGGATAATTTTCTGAATAGCAATAAACAAGAATACAATCTTGGAGAAAATTATCAGTTTATTCTTGACATTTTGCAGGATAAAAATGGAAATATATGGTTTAGCTCGTGGAATGGTGGTGGTGTGTGGAGATATGATGGAAAAGATTTTAAAAACTTTCTCCCATCCGAGGACTATTATAAAGCAAACCAGGACAAAAGGAACTTCAACAATCCACAGCGTACTTTCGAAATTAGTCCAGGCACCTCGTATTCTCCATCGCAGGACAATATCACAGACGATATGATTTTTTCAATGACGGAAGACAATTTAGGGAATATTTGGTTTGCGACAAGAGACCACGGCATTTGCTGTTACAATGGTAAAACGTTTACAACCTTCGGAAGAAATGAGGGTTTTGACAGTCGGGGGGCATCAGCAATCCTGCAAGATGACAAGAATAATTTTTGGGTTACGACCTTTGACAGCGGAGTTTGGTATTATGATGGCAAAACATTTAAAAACTTTAAGGAAAATAATGGACTTGTAAATAATGCAGTTATGAATGTTCTGAAAGACAAAAATGGCAATTTGTGGTTTGGAACAAAGTTTTTTGGTTTAAGTCGGTATGACGGTAAAACTTTTACGACATTTTCTCAAAATTACAATTAAATCCAAAGCCACATACCACCGAACGAAAGATATAGCAGCAGCTAACAGCGGTTTTGCGTTATGGGGACTGACGTACTTCGTATAAACATTTGTGGTAAAACTAACATTTTTGTATCGCATCAACAATAGTGCAAAAAATTCCCCACAACGCAAAGCTGCAAACCGTAAGCGGTCAATGTATGTATGACACAAATCGAAAAGTGCGACCCCTCAACTTCCAAATTAAACTGGTAATATGAAATTATCTCATTCAAATCATTGAAAAAAGCCTTTTTACTCAGTTATATTGTGTGACAAATATTTTTTGAATAAAAATGTATATTTATTGTTATTCAATAAATATTTGTTTTCTTTGCGATATAATTTTAATTTTAAACAATCATGTCAAAAACAAACAACTTCGTATTTTGGGGCTTATATATTGTTGCTTGGCTCATTTTTGTCGGCTTGTCCATTGAAGCAGGAGGCTTAATAGTAAATTTCTTTTTCAGTCTGTATAAACCTGAATTTGTCCAAAATCTTTATCAAAAGTTGGACTTAACTGAAATGTATAAAGACAGTAGATTAGCTTTTTTCGGCATCTATAGCTTTATTCTAACCATTTCAATTTTAAAAGCTTGCCTGTTTTATATAGTTATCAGACTAATGCACAAAATGGATTTATCAAAACCGTTCAGCACTTTTGTTGCGAGACAATTTTCACAAATTAGTTATTACACCCTTTCAATTGGATTGTTAAGTTACATTGCCAGTCAGTTAGTTAAAAATTTAATGCATTACGGTTTTGTTACCGACAACTTGAACCAATTTTGGGCAGACAGTCAGGCATTTATTCTAATGGGAGCTGTAATCTATGTAATTGCGACTATTTTTTCAAGAGGAGTTGAAATCCAAAACGAAAACGATTTAACAGTATAAGCCATGCCAATCATTGTAAATTTAGATGTAATGATGGCAAAGCGAAAGATGTCATTGAATGAGCTGTCAGAAAAAGTTGAATTAACTTTGTCAAATCTTTCAATTTTAAAAACCGGAAAAGCAAAAGCAATCAGGTTTACCACCCTGGAATCTATTTGTAATGCACTCGAATGTCAGCCGGGTGATATTCTGGAATACAAAGAAGATGCGAAAAAAACAACGAACCACTAACAGCAAACATGTAAAATGCATCAGAAAAGACGGGTTTAATTATGATCCCAACTGTAAATAGTTCCGAACATTATGGGCAAGGCTACTCGAAACCACAAAACCACAATAAATCATCACGACAATTTTTCTAGACTTACACCCCTTGTCGAAAAAAAAAAAAAAAAAAATTTTGTGTAAATAACTACATTTATATTTGTAGTCAAACAACTACATAATGAATTTTAAGAAGAGACTTTTTCAGGCAATTGCAGACCCAACAAGAAGGAAGGGCTATTCTTCTGTTGTTAGTGTCGCAATCAATGACAGCTGGAGCTATCGCTTCAAAATTTGATACATCAAGGCCCACAGTTTCAAAACATTTACAAATTCTTGCAAAATGGAATTGTTGAAACAGGAACAACAAGGACGTGAGATATACTATCATTTCAATCCTGAAAAATGAAAGAAATAGACGATTTTATAGAACCTTTCCGACAAATGTGGGACGCTAAGTTTAACAAACTGGAGGAAGTAATGAAAAAATATAAAAACAAACAAAATGGAACTAAGAACTAAAAATCAATGCAGAAGAAGGCAGACAAGAATTAGTAATAACAAGAGAATTTGATTTACCTGTAGAATTGCTTTTTAAAGCTTATTCAGAACCTGAACTTGTTGAACAATGGATGGGAACAAAAGTGATAAAATTTGAGAATAAAATCACGGTAGTTACCAGTTTGAAACTTCATACAATGGCAATGTAGTATTTAAAGCCAATGGGACACCAATCACGAAGTGGATTAAATCAGAAAATCATAAGAACATTTGAAATGGAAAATGCACCAATTGGTGTTCAACTTGAATTTTTGGAGTTTGAAAAACTTAATGACGACACCAGTAAACTGACAATTCAAATAATTTATAAATCAGAGAAGCATCGGGCAGAACAACTTAAGCTACCTTTCGCTTATGGGCTAAATATGGCACACGAAAGATTGCAGGAAATCATGAACAAAATTAAATAACGAAACATGGAGAAGAGAAACAAAATTATTTATTGATAGCAGTATTCCTTTCAATCGGAATGTTGACTGGCGGAACACAACAAAGCTTCAAACAGGCGGGTATAACGAAATAGCTGCCAGTCTTGGTTATCCATTATATCTTTAAGTATCCTTGGAGTATGGAAAATCTTAGGAGTCTCATTCATATACTCATTCCGAAATTTCCGCTATTAAAAGAATGGGCTTATGCAGGGTTTTTCTTTGCAATGTCGGGAGCTTTTATTTCGCATATAGTAGTTGGACAAGCATTTGTAGAAACTGTTCCGTCTTTAATTTTAATGATCGCAACTATATTGTCGTGGTATTTCAGACCAGCTGATAGAAAAATCAATTTTGATATACCTGTTTAAAGCTTTAAAGACAATGGAAAATTTAATAATTGAGGAAGGCGAAGCGCTACATTGTACCCGATGATATAAAAAGCAGTTTTAATTTCTAAACCTGAGTTGTTGGAAAAATGGAATAAGCTAACGCCACTTGCACGTAATGAATGGATTTGCTGGACAACAATCGTTAAGCAGGAGGAAACACGCAAGGAACATATTCAACGACTAAGTGAAGATATATTGATAGGTAAAAAGCGTCCGTGTTGCTGGCCTGGTTGTCCGCATAGGAGAGAATCAGCTAAAAAGTGGTTCAAAAATCTGGATGCTTAAAGAAAAACAACCTTCCCCTCATCTCACTACCAAAAACTAAGCTGTAAGTCGATTACATCGACATTTTAGACAATATATTTTATCCTCAACTTTCTCCTCATCTCACTACCGGTGACTAACCTGTCAGTCGATTGCACCGGCATTTGAATACAATATTATTTTATTCCCCTGCCAAAGCCGCAATTTAGCCCGCCTGAACAAACGGGCAGCCTGCACCCAACGCTAACGCATTACTAAAACCCATGTCTTCCTTTACAAAAACAAAAACTACCTGCCCAATAGGGAAAAACACAAATTCCCTGTATGAATCTGATTTAAGATTACATGAATTATCAGGACATAAAAGTTCAAAAACAACTGTACCGATGGCTATCGGGATATACACATGTAACTGAATAAGCAATTCTAAAAATTAAATCTCCTTTTGATGATATATAATTTGAAAATTTATAGTTTTAAAAATAGAAAGGATGATAGTTTTCAGACATATAAACTGGTTATAGCCCATTTATGAAAAACCTTTGTACAATAATATTAACACTGACATTATCAACTGCGATATGTAATTCTCAAACAATAGATTGCGATGATTATAAATATTTTAACTTCAATGACAATTGGTGTGAATTAATAGATTTTATTACAACGGATACAAATATTATTGATCGACTAGATATAAGGATTGAAAGACATTATGGTTGGGGACAAGGTTCTGATAGTTTTAATGTTAGCTATAAATTATCTGATGGTATTTATAAAACCAGAAAGTATTATTATAAAATAAATGGTATAACAAGAGATTATGATAAAGAATTCAATAATATTTGGATTAATAAATTCGCATATAATTCAATGAATCAAATAATTGAGAATATCAATCATAATTTAGCATATCCGAAATGGATTTCAAGTAGTAATAATTTTTGTTTTGATTTTACTGGATTTAATCAAGTTGGTAGATTAAATAATAATTTTCGGACAGAATGCATCGATGACACTCATTGTGTTGTGCATTTGGATTTTTTCAATGGTGATAAAAATGCATTTACATATTATATCGGATTTAGTGAATGTATGAGTTCCTATATCTCATATGAGGATTCTAAGGATATCGATAAATACGGTATGATTCAATGGCTTATGTTATATGATTTATTTAAGATTGCTATCCCCAAAAATAATGAGTTTAAAAAACTGTGTGTAAATGATGAGATTTTTAATGATATTACTAATTGGATAAAGAAAAACGGGCAATAACACGCAATATAGCAAATGGCGGTGAAAGCAGTAAATTCAAGCATTGTAGCCCGAATCGAGCTTTTGTTTCGGCGGATAGAAACAAACTCCACGAACCGCTACTTGCCAAATTGCCAAAGTCAGACTGTCTTATAAGCAGGATGATACTATAAAATATTCCGATAGGATTCTTTGAAAATTTACAAATATTCAATTTTCAAGGCTTAAAATAGTTTTTAGACAGACTGCCGTTAGCGCAAATTGCAAAGACGACCGTGCAAGTCTTTAAGAAATTCGAGATTATGTAACTGATATTTTCGAATTTTTCTTGCTCCAAAATATGAAACAAAAAGACCAATAGGTGCTCCTACAATAAGGCCGATTATTGATTCTTGTGTATTAAGGACTTCAATGAATGATTTATTTTCAAAATAAACATGAATTGATAAGACGGTTAAAACATAAAGAAAAGGGATGAAGAATAAATACAGTTTACTGAATTTGCCCGTAAGCCATTTAGATAATAGATTTATTCTCGTTTCTAACCAGTTTTTTAAAGACTGATTGTATCTGTTGTTTTGTATTTTATACCATGACAACAATCCGGAAATCAGTGAAATTATTGTTACTATTCCAAGAGTTGCATTGTTTATTAAATAAATCAAATCATTTTGTCGGTTTAATGAAGTGATTGTCAAATAGATTAATAGCCCGGTACAAATAAGGATTGAAATACTCATGACGACCAGGAACTTATTAATGGTTCGCTTAGCTTTTGACGTCAGCAACAGATTCAATTCATCTTTGGATTTCTGATTGATTTCAGTATCAATAGTCTTCCAGATTTTTTGAAGTTCATTATTTTTCATGATTTGATTTTTTGAAGTTTTGTCTTAATATTTCTTTAGCTCTATTGATTCTCACACCAACATTTGACTTTGATACGCCAATGATTTGTGCTATTTCATCATAACTCTTTTCTTCTAAATAAAGTAGCATTATTGATTTATCGACTTCATCAAGCTTATAGATTGCATTTAATAATAATTGTAATGATTCGTTCATTGACATTTCATCAATAAAATTTGATTTTTCAGGCAATTCGGGTATTGTTTCTCTGTATTCGATTCGTGATGACTTTTTAACCCTGGAAATTGAAGTGTTTATCGATACGGCATAAATCCATGAGCCAATACTGTTGTGGTTTTTGATACCCGGAAATGATTTCCAAAGCTGATATATGATTTCCTGAAGATTATCTTCTCTATCAGTTTTGTTTCTAAAGCAAACTAAACTGACTTTGTGCAATATTCCCTTGATAATTAGAGAGTATTTCGAGAAATTCTTCTTTAGTAGATTTCATATTTGATGTGTTTCTTATAAAGTACCTTTTGGACAGAATTTATTACAAAAAACAGGAAATAATTTTAAAAAAATTGATTACAGACAGCATATTTGGCTGATTATTAAAAAGCAACGATTTGCTGACACGCGGTATAAAAAATTGCCGGGACAGTAGGTTATTCAAGGGTTGTAGTCTGCTTCTCCCGATAGTTGTCGGGATTGTGTAACTGGAAAGGAAATCGCCCGCAATCGGCAACTTTTCATACCGCCAACTGTTATGTGCAACATAATGACCATAAGACAGACAACGTATGATTAAAGTATTTCTATTAATTTTCACGACACTTATTTTGAATTTTTGCAATTCAAAAACAATTGGAAATTCAAAAGCAGAAGATATAAATTCACTGCAAAATACTTCACAAAAGGAAACTCAGAGTGGAATTGTTTATTTTTCCTTTGACAACGGAGTGAATTGGGTAAATTCAAGCAACGGGTTGCCAGAAAAAGTAAGAATTGGGTTGGGCGGAATTGTGACTTCTAATCTAATGCTTGGAGTTGCGACAAAAGACAATGGTGTTTACCTTTACAATATCAATTCTAAGACTTGGGATAATGTTCCAACTGACATCCAAATCATAGAAGCGAACATAGGTACTTTGGCAATTATTGATAGTGTCATATTTGTAGGAACACAATTTAAAGGTGTTTTTTATACGACAGACAAAGGAAGAAATTGGAAAAACCTAAATACAGGACTTACCAACTTGACAATTAGACGTTTTTGTGAGTTTAATAAAATTCTTTATGTATGTACGAATGACGGCTTTTATTCTCTAAACAAAAATTTAGACAATTGGAAGTTAGAATTTGGACAAAATTCATTGCAAACCAATGGAGCAACTTTTTACAATGGAAGTTTTTATTTAGCAACCAACAAAGGCATATTTTCACAACAAACGGACAAATCCTGGATAAATTCATCACCACAATTTAGCATGCACAACATTAGTTCAGACCAAAACCAATTATATGCAATGACATACAATGAGTTATTATTATCTTCAACAGATGGCAAAACCTGGCAATCCCAACAAAGCGGTTTACCAAAAGAGCTATATACTTTCAATGTACTAAATCACAATAATTTGATTTTCGCGGGACAATGGGACGGAATATATAGAAAAATCAATGGCAACACTATATGGGAATTATCAAGCAAAGGTTTGCCGGCAAAGTTTGCAGTTACGAATTTGAAGGCGTTTAATGATATTTTAGTGATTAGCACTTCCGAGAGAAAATTGAAAGAAGGAATGAAAACAGAAAAATAGGCAGCACTTAACATGCAATATAGCCAAAAAGGGTTTCAGTGTATTCTAAGCTCATCACCCGCATCATGTTTCATTGTATCTTGATAATGATGTTCTCCACAAGCCATATTGCCACCATTTCACCTACATTTGAATACAATATTATTTTATTTGCCCGCCAAAGCCGCAATTTAACCCGCCTGAAAAAACGGGCAGCCTAAACCCAACACTAACGCAGTACTAAAACCCATCTCTTCCTTTACAAAAACAAAAACCACAAACCCAACCCCGGCTTATAAAGCATTTGTACAAAACAATTAATTGGGTTAATAAAATAATTTTTACATTTGAAAATAGATTAATTTTTAAACCAAACTGCATGAAAAAAACTTCCCATCCCAATAACCCACTGCTCATAAAAATCAAGTTAAAACAAATAATAAACTGTTGTGAGTATTAACGAAATAGCTGCAATATGAGGGTATACAATTGTTAGCGGTCATTGTAAGACGACACGACCAACTAGAATAATTGACAGAGAATAAATTGAGAGACAAACGATTCATAGCTGAACATCGTGGCGGACTTTTAACAAAAGAACAGCATAGACAATTAATATTATGGGCTTGTAAGTGCGTTGAAAATATTTTACCTCTGTTTACAAAACCCATTGACAAACGACTGACGAATGCTATTAAAGTTGCAAAGGATTGGACAAAAGATATTGCTTCGGTAGGTGACGCAAGAAATGCCTCATTAGACGCAATAGCAGTTGCAAACGAACTGACTGACCCAATTAAAATTGCAGTCGCTCGTTCTGTAGGACATGCCGTTGCTACTGCACACATGTCTGACCATTCAATAAGAGCAGCGGACTATGCTTTAAAAGCAGAAAAACTTGCAGGAATATCAATTGACAATGAAAGAGAATTGCAAAATAAACTTTTATCGGCTGACATAATAGATCTTGTTCTATCGACAAGAAACCTAAAATCTGAAAATGAAAAGAAATAAAAAACAACGTACATCTAAAATCAGTTACCCGCAAGTCCGGCAGCGGTGGTTTTCGGTGGGCATCTTTCCATTTGGGTTGTCTTTCGGCTTGATCTCGCCAAAGGCGAGACAATCTGCCCCTGCGTTTAGTTGCAAAACGTTGTCCGTCTTTATAAAACAGAACAGCAAACAAACTTGGAATTAATATAGGGAAAAATGAAAGCAGTTATTTGTACTAAATATGGAGAACCCGAAGTTCTTCAACTTAAAGAAGTTGGAAAACCTATTCCCAAAGACAACGAAGTCCTGGTTAAGGTTTATGCGACTGCACCAACCATCAGATTGTTATGTTCGGAGCGGCAAGGTTAGTTTTTGGCTGTGGATTCCCATGCGCATATATGTTGGGTTTTTCGACCAAGGAATCCTATTTTGGGATTTGATTTCGCCGGAGAAATACAGGACTTAGGTAAAGAGGTGAAAAGATTTAAGAAGGGGGACCAGATTTTTGCATTTGCTGGAAAAAATTTTGGTGCTTATGCCGAGTACAATTGTTTACCAGAGGATGGGCAGTATTTTCCGAAAGATTGTATTATGTCGTTAAAACCATCTAACATGACATATGAAGAAGCTGCCGCTGTTCCAAGTCGGGGAATTTTAGCATTACATTTTCTAAAAAAAGGGAATATCCGAAACGGACAAAAAGTACTTATTATAGGAGCATCTGGAGGAACAGGTACATATGCAATTCAGATAGCCAAATATTTTGGGGCAGAAGTAACAGGCGTATGCAGTACAACGAATATTGATATGGTGAAGGCTTTGGGTGCAGATAACGTTATCGATTACACAAAAGAGGAATATCCGAAAAGAGGAGAGCAATATGATTTTATCTTTGATGCTACTCCATTTAAAAAAGGTAATAGAAAAAGCCTGGAATTACGGTGTAAGAAAGCACTTACCCGGAACGGGCAATTTATATCGGTTGATAATGGAACGCCAAAGTCAGGAACTGAAGATTTAAATTTCCTCAAAGAAATCATAGAAGACAGAAAAATGAAATCGGTAATTGATAAAGTTTTTTTAATGGAACAGTTACCTGACGCTCATAGATATATCGAAAATGGACATAAAAAAGGAAATGTAGTGGTAAAAATAAATTAAAAAAATAACGAACGCACAATATTATCAACCGTTATAACCATTGCTAAAAGACAACAAAAAATATAAATTGATAATGAAAGAAAGACCGAGAATTAAAATAGAACTGACCATAACTGACAGGATATTTGAAATACTTGGTTGGACTTCAATTCTTACAATTTGGGTTTTGACAATTATAAACTATACACATTTGCCTGATACTATTCCGGTTCATTACAACAGTGCAGGACAAGCTGACGGATTTGGCGGAAAGGCGAACATTTTGACTTTGCCATTAATAGCTACAATTTTATTTGTTGGACTGACAGTATTAAATAAGTTTCCTCACATATTTAATTACCCGACCAATATAACACATGACAAGGCTTTCGGACAATATACCAATGCGACAAGACTGATTAGATACCTTAAATTTATCATCGTTGTTATTTTCGGAATAATTACTTTCAGTACAATAGAAAACGCTAATGGAAAAGCAGAGGGACCTGGTATTTGGTTTTTACCATTGACATTAGGCCTTATCTTTATACCCCTGATATACTTTATAGTAAAATCATTAACACAACCAAAAAATGACGACAGGAATAAGCACTGGCAATAACAGTACATACATGCAAGCAGGAGTTTAATGCTTCGCAGGAGGGTAAAGTGCTAAATTAAAAGTTTTGTGTTTCGCAGGAAATTTAGTGCTAAAAAGCCCTGCCTGCGTTTAGCTGAAAACCGTTGGCGGTAGTTATGAAGTGAGTTTCAACTATTATGATAAAATCTAATAACATTTAAAATTCTTTGATATGAAAAAACAATCTTTTATACATGGAGTTGTATTTTTACTTATTATGGTAATATCATGTTCTTATGGTCAATATACATCGTGGGAGTATAACAAAAAGGTTAATAATATTGATTTTGCTAAAATACGATATGGGATTAATAACACTGATACTTCAGTGATAATAGGATTTTTAAAAAATAAAACAGTTATTCAAGGGTATCCTTGTGGTGCAGATTGGGTTCAATTTAACAAAGACTGGAAATTGACATTGTTTAGGTTAGATGATAAAACAATAATTAACAATTTTGGATTCCCGAAAAACTCGTGGATACGACAAAACAATGACAAATTAATTTGTGCGTTTCCTAATGATACTGTTATTCAGGGATATCTATGTAGAGGAAGTGGTGGCCCCAAAGGAGTACAAACGTCCTTTTATCCTAATGGTAATTTAGAGTCTTTCTTCACGAAAGAGAATGTTAAAATTGGCGAAATTAATTGCAAAGGAGGCGTTATTAATAATATCATCTTTTATGATAATGGGTTGTTAAAAGAATGCACATTGTCAGAAGATCAAAAAGTTAAAGGGATTTCATATAAAAAGGGGACAAGGATAAATATTGATTTAAACGGAAACATTACAAAACAAAAATAACTATCGCCAACGGTGTTTTTGTTGTATTTGGGCTGATGACACATTTGGAGTTCTTAACGATTTTTGGAAATTTTAATATAGCGGGACAAGAAAACGTTTTTCCCCAACCTTCCCCTCACCTCACTACCGCGAACTAACCTGTCAGCCCATTGCATCGAAATTTTGCCCCATCTCTTCCTCCACTAAAACAAAAACCACAAACCCAACCCCGGCTTATAAAGCATTTGTGCAAAACAATATATGGGTTTAATAAAATAATTTTTACTTTTGAAAACAGATTCAATATTAAACCAAACTGCATGAACAAAACTTCCCGGCCCAATAACCCACTTCTCAAAGAAAACAAGTTAAAACAAATAATAAACTGTTGCGCGTTTAAACGAAATACCCGCAATATGAGGGTATGCAGATGTTATGGGGCAGTTTAGTCGCTTCTTGAAACGGTATTGGTTTTTGACAGATTTATAAAATTGACAGTTCCGTATGTAGAAGAGATTTTTAAAATTGGTTTTTAGGTTGGTTCGGTTTGACAGATTTTCGCTTTCATTGAGAGATAATTTTAACTAAAACGTTCATTATCAGCTTGACTCAGACTTCAACTAGAAGCATAATCGCAGACAGAGTTTTAAAATTTTGTGGATAAGTCAGCGGAGAATCTTGTGGAGATAAATTTGTAATTTGACTCGGGATTTGTTGTCAGATAACGTAAATTAGTGATTTACAAAAAGGAAAAAATATACAAGTAATTAGAATAAATAATGGAGCATCTATTTTTTTCATTTGCTCCTAAACGACATTACCCTTCATATGTTTTGGGTGGAAAATACGACTAAAGGATGTCAAACTGCTTAAAATTTTTAATCATGAAAAAATCGCTACTCTCCTTTCTTCTTAGTCTCTTCATGTTTGGCCAAACTTTTGGCCAGTGGCAGAAAGCCAATTTACCAGCCAGCAATGCCATTTTATCGTTGGCGGTTGACTATTCAACAAGTTATGTATATGCCGGAAGCGCCGGTAACGGCGTTTATTTGTCGACCAACACAGGCGATAACTGGAGCACAGCAAATACCGGCTTACCGGCAAATCTGAATGTCTGGAATATACTCATCCGGAACAAGAACATTTTTTTGGCCACCAACGACGGTATTTATTCATCGGCAAACTATGGAACCAGTTGGCAACAGGCAGGTTTAAAGGGCGTTTTGGTAAAAAGTTTAACCTGGTACAATAGCAGTGATACCACTTTTTTATATGCCGGTACCGAAGAAGGAATATACCTGTCGAAAAATAATGGATTGAGTTGGTCATTATTTGCTTTTCCTGATACCGGAATAAGTGCTGTACTTTCGACTGGCTCTGCAAATTTTTATGCTGGAAAGGAAACAGGTGGGTTAGACTATTATGCTGATTATCATAAAATTGGGCAACCGATACCGGTATCAACAGCAATATTATTATAAAATCTTTAAACATAAATATGCTTGGAGGTAATGCTAGCAACACTTCCTCACTGCCGCAACTAACCATGGTGCATATTATATAGATAGCAAAGGGAATTGGGTTCCAATAAAGGGTGGTTTGTCTTCCGACACTATTGTGAATACGATAATTTCAACCCCGGATATGTTAAGGAGTCGTTTTTACGGATATTTTTCCATTTATAATATAGCGCTGGCAGGTACAGGTACAAGTACAGATAAAGGAAATGTGTATAGTATTAGCGGTGTTCCAGGCTATTACAATTGGACTGCTTTAAGTACTGGTATTGATGGAGGAGTTAATGCATTGGCAATAAAAAAAAATATTGTTTTTGCCGGAGGCTCAAGCCTTTGGGTTTTGAATTCGAATCTTAAATATCTGGATGTGTTAGATTCTATTGGTGTTATGTCTGCTGCCGGCGACACAGCCACATTTAAAATTATCACCAATGATTCCTGGTTTATTCTATGCTATAATGATTGGATAACTTTTAGTCCGAGCGAGGGTAAAGGAGATGCTACAATTACTGTCACAGCAACCCCAAACAACACAAATAATATGAGACTTGGCATAATGAGTATCAATGGAGAAATGGAAAGTGTTGTATATTTTTATCAGTCTCCCGCATATACAACCGGCATCTACAATTCATCAAGTACAAATATTACCATCTACCCGGTGCCGGTAAAAGACGATTTGGTTATTTCGTTTCCCAGCCAATCCAATAATACCCGTTTTGCCATTTACAATTTAAGCGGTATGGAATTGCTTGCCTCGCCGCCAACAGGCAATACCACAAAAGTAAAACATGAGTGGGTTTAACCCGGGAGTTTATGTTCTGAAAATATATTCGGGAAACACTTGTATTACGCGAAAGATAATCAAGCAATAGAAAACGCTTTCATATATAAAACATGGAAAATAACACATTAACAATACACTTATGAAAAAATCGCTACTCTCCGTTCTGCTTAGTCTTTTCCTGTTTGGCCAGAGTTTTGGCCAGTGGCAGAAAGCCAAACTACCCGCCAGCAATGCCATTTTATCGTTGGCGGTTGACTATTCAACAAGTTATGTATATGCCGGAAGCGCCGGTAACGGCGTTTATTTATCGGTTGACACAGGCGATAACTGGAGTACGGCAAATACCGGTTTGCCCGCAAATCTGAATGTCTGGAATATACTCATCCGGAACAAGAACATTTTTCTGGCTACCGACGACGGTGTTTATACATCGGTAAATAATGGAACCAATTGGCAGCAGGCAGGTTTAAAGGGCGTTTTGGTAAAAAGTTTAACCTTTAATAGCTACGATACCACTTTTTATGCAGGCACCGAAAAGGGAATTTACCTTTCGAAATACAATGGGCTAAGTTGGGCGTTGTATGCTTTCCCAAATGAGGGGGTGAGTACAATGTATTCAGACGGCGTTAAGTTTTATGCAGGAATGACGGCTGGCGGGTTAAAATATTATGAAGATTACCGTAAAATCTGGGCAGCCGCAGATACAGGTATCACAAACAAAACCATGGTGAAATCCATTTACTCTGGAAATTACGGGTTTACTGGTTTGAATTGGAACGGAGGTGCTATATTAGGGACAGATCATGGTGTATATATTGAAAAAAGTACAGGGAATTGGGTTCAGGCAAATAATGGTTTGGGCCCTGATACCATCGTGAACTCGATAATTTCCGCTTTGAATATGTACAATCAAGAGTATATTCCTTTATATAATACTGTATTGGTAAGTACGGGAAAAGATCCCGGAAACGTTTATTGTCATTATTATCCTGCTGCTGGTTATTATTGGGGCGCCTTAAATACAGGTATTGACGGAAGTGTAAATACATTGCTATGTACCGGAATATTATTTTTGCCGGAGGTTCAAGCCTTTGGGTTTTAAAGTCGGATATTAAATATTTATACGTATCAAATTTCCCCAGTTGGGTGCCGGCTGCAGGCGATACAACTACATTTAAACTTTTTACCAATAATAATAATTCTTGGTTCATTCAAAACTACAATGATTGGTTAACTTTTATTCCGAATACAGGTACGGGCGACGCTACAATTACCGTCACCGTAGCGCCTAACAATACAAATAGTATAAGATTTGGCTTTCCAATGATAAACGCAACTGGCAGTGCACTTTATATTTATCAGGATGCCGAAAGTACAACAGGTATTGACAATGCAATAAGTACAAATATTACCATTCACCCGTGCCGGTAAAAGACGAATTGGTTATTTCGTATCCCAACCAACCCGTTAATACCCGTTTTGTCCTTTACAATTTAAGCGGCGTGGAAATGATTACGTCTCGGCTTACCGGCAATACCACAAAAGTAAATATGAGTGGGTTTAACCCTGGAGTTTATGTCCTTAAAATATATTTAGGAAACACTTGTGTTACACGAAAGATAATGAAGCAATAGAACACGATTTACCGTTTAATGAAGTACAACACATATAAGTAAAATGTTTCAAGTGACCGAAAACCGACCCCAACCTGCCCCTTGTCTGACCGACTAGAGGTAGCCTATCAGTCGATTGCATCGACATTTGAAATCAATATTATTTTAATCTTTTCTTCAGCTTCAGCATTTGATTTGAAAACCCATTCACGTACAGAACACTTTCTCCACCTCTCAGGGGGAGTACGGCTTTAGCCGGGAGGGGGTTTAAATAAACCTACATTAATTATACAGCCAAAACCAAAAACAAAAACCACAAACCCAACCCCGGCTTTATAAAGCATTTGTACAAAACAATTTATGGGTTTAATAAAATAATTTTTACATTTGAAAATAGATTCAATATTAAACCAAACTGCATGAACAAAACTTCCCATCCCAATAACCCACTTCTCAGCAAAAATCAGGTTAAAACAAAAAAACTGTTGCGCGTTATAGAGAAATAGCCGCATGTTGCGGTTTTACAATTGTTGGCAACAAGCTGAAAACACTGCAGTAAACAAATTTAAAATCTTTAGCAATGGAAAAAATAGAAAAGAAATTGAAAGTTGGAATTGCGAAAGACAATGCGTTCCGAAAATTTTTGAATGAACTTAACGAATGGTGGCCAAAAAGAATACACTTGGTCTCAGGACAAATTAGAAAAATAAGTATTGATGGAAAAAAAGATGGACTTTGTACTGAAATTGGACATCACGAATTTCGCTGTGATTGGGGACGAGTAATGGAATTAACTGAAAATGAACAAATCGAACTAAAATGGCAAATAAGCCCAAAACGTGAACCAATCCCGAATCCCGAAAATGCGAGTGATATTAGTATAAAATTCACGGCGAATGGGAAATTTACTACATCATTGGAATTTGAACATTACAATTTTGAAAATCACGGAGACGGTGCAGAAGAATATCAAAAAATGATGAACGGAGAAAAGGGTTGGGAATTTATCTTGAATAGTTACAAAAATATTGTGAAAAGTGAGATTCACATCTGAATATTAAAGATTGAACCAAAAAAACCAGTTGTCAATAAATAGAAATATGAGCGGTCCGCAAGACCCAGAACCAAACTGCATGAACAAAACTTCCCATCCCAAAAACCCACTTCTCAGAAAAATCAGGTTAAAACAAAAAAAACTGTTGCGCGTTATAGAGAAATAGCCGCATGTTGCGGGTGTACAATTGTTGGCAGTAATAGGACCCGGACAATTTAGTCATCTAACGGGCGACACTCTGCTAACAAGATTTTCCCGCGTGGAGAAGTGAACGGCTTCGGGACAACTTGGACTTTGAAAAAATAAATAAAGGTGGACAATTGAGAAAAGTAATGACCGACCCTACGTATTCTTAAAAAGATTGTTCTCCGACAGAATAAAAGCACAAATAATATGGACAATGAAAATATACTTTATCTTAAATTAAAATTGTTTAATCATGCCAAACATTCGTCATAATTTACTTATTGGAGCCTCGGCTGGAAAAATTCACAAAGCTATCACCAGCGAAGAAGGATTATCAGCATGGTGGACACCCAACACAAAAGCAAAGGTAGAAGTCAATAGTGTGGCGCGTTTTCCTTTTGGAAATGGCTACTACAAAGAAATGAAAATTACAGAACTAAACCCTTTTGAACTGGTTAAATGGAGTTGTATTAAAGGTGACGTGGAGTGGGTGGGGACTAACATTTCTTTTATATTAAAGTCCAGCGACAAAAAAAATCTATTGGACACAAATCCTGAAATATTAGGTCAAATTGAGCAACAAAGTAATGAGGAAACAACTATGTTGATTTTTCAACACGATAATTGGAAAGATTATACTCCGATGTTCGCTGAGTGCAGTTACACCTGGGCACAATTTCTCAGAAGCTTGAAATTATTGTGTGAGACTGGCAAGGGCAGACCATGGCCAAATCAACATCAGCTATAATGGATTACAATTTTACAATCTTAAATCCAACAAAATATGACATTGAATATGTTCTTCGGCCCCTTTGAGCAAGCAATATGACGAAGGACTCGGCTACGAATGAAGAGAGGAGAAGTGCCCTGCTACTGCTAATAACCAGGAATCTGAGCGGCCAGCACGACCCAGCGATTATTCTGTATTGAACTCCACCCACCACCAACCCAGCACCATACCCCGTCTCTTCCTCTACAAAAACAAAACCACAAATCCAACTCCGACTTTATAAAGCATTTGTACAAAACAATTTATGGGTTGATTAAAATAATTTTTACATTTGGCTTACTTAATCATTTTTAAACCAAACTGCATGAACAAAACTTCCAGGCCCAATAACCCAATTCTCAGTAAAATCAAGTTAAAACAAATAATAAACTGTTGCGAGTAATAACGAAATAGCCGCAATATGCGGGTATACAGATATTGTAAACCATTATAAATAAACACATATGCAAGTTAACGGACTAATAGTAGAAGAATTAAATGAACAAGGAGAATTAAAGTCCTTTGTTCTAAACAACGATTATAGAATCGGTGATTTGTGGATAGCTTTTCCTGACGAATATGATAATCCAAGAAGCGGTCCATTTCATTTTCTTGATGATTCTTATGAAAAACTATTTCAACTGTATATAAAGATAAAAATATGCGGAAAGTTGGAAGTAAAAGGTTAAAAGAAATAGGATATCGTCAATTCGAATTTTGTACAAATTGGGATAATATTCCAGTTCAAGCCAGTTATGAACTATATTATTACTCATTGTACCTGCCAAAATTTTCATACCCTATAAATGTTGATTTCGAATTATCAATAAAAAATCAATGGGATGATAGATTGATAAAATTTGTAAAAGACAAGGAAAGATATATCATTTATATAGCGTGCAAAGGTAGTGATGACCAATTCAATAAACGACCTCAAGATTTAAAACTGACTGTGCATTATGAAATAAATAAAAATCTTTTTGAAAATAAACAAGTTGAAGATACTGAACAATCTTGGAAAGATAAGAGTCCTATCTCAAATAGAGAGTTTGTAAAAGACAGTCATTTAATGAAAGGATTTCAATACGACAAACTAGAAAATCTTATTGAACTAATTAACTCAGGACATCGCTTTAATTCTCAAAAAATAAAACTTGGGGAAATTTCTTCAAAAGCTAAAAAGATTTTATTTGTATTAGCGAATCCCCTAGAATCTACAAGATTGAGATTAGATGAAGAATATAGAGAAATAGAGAATGGACTTCGTCTCTCAAATGGTCGTGATAATTTTGAGCTAAAAATTACTACAGCAACTCGACCTAACGATTTAAGAAGAGAAATGTTGAGATATGAGCCTACATTTGTTCATTTCTCAGGTCATGGTCACAAAGATGGAATAGTTTTAGAAAATGAAATAGGTGAGGTTCAATTAGTAAATACGCAAGCTTTAGCTGAATTATTTTCACTTTTTGAAGGCAAGACTGAATGCGTCCTACTTAACTCTTGTTATTCTGAAGAACAGGCAAAAGCCATTAGTATAAATATACCTTTTGTAATAGGAATGAATAACTCAATTCCAGACAACACTGCTATACAATTTGCAGTAGGTTTTTATGATGCAGTTGGAGCTGGAAGAAATATTGAAGAAGCATTTAAATTTGGGAAGAATGCAATTAACATTAACAGTATTACAGGACAAGAAATACCACAATTGATTAAGAAATAACGGCTTACAACAAATAGGACTCTGACCACTCTCCACGACCCACTCCCGCCTCCGGCAGCACTAAACCCGCCTGAACAAACGGGCAGCATATACCCACCACCAACGCAGTACTAAACCCTTACTCTTCCTTTACAAAAACAAAAACCACAAACCCAACCCCGGCTTTATAAAGCATTTGTACAAAACAATATATGGGTTTATTAAAATAATTTTTACATTTGGCTTACATAATCATTTTTAAACCAAACTACATGAACAAAACTTCCCAACCCAATAACCCACTTCGCAGAGAAATCAAGTTAAAACAAATAATAAACAGTTGCGATTAATAAGGAAATAGCTGCATTATTTGGGTATGCAGATGTTAGCTCACATATTATGAAAATCAGCATTCTAACAATATTATTGATTTTAGTTTATGGATTTGTTTTAAAAGGACAAATTAGAGATGAAATAATATTGACAGTGAACGAATATCCTGAAACATTTTCTAACTACTTTGACTTAGCAGAAAAAATTAGTCATGATTTTGATTCTCCACAAGACAGAGTTTGTGCAATATATTTATGGATTGCGAATAATATTGCATATGACATAAAAACATATAAATCAAAAAAGAAATCTAAGACTTATAGCTATCGTACACATAAACAAAAAATAAAGCGAGAAGAAAAATATAATAACAAGACCATACAGGAAGTTTTTCAGAAAAGAAAGGCAATTTGTGATGGATATTCCAGATTATTTAAAAAACTCTGTGATTTAAATAATATTGAATGCGTTATAATTAGTGGAATAGCTAAAACCAAAGATTATCAAATTGGAAATTCACGCGGTGAGAGGCATGCATGGAATGCTGTAAGAATCAATCATAAGTGGCAACTTGTTGATGCAACTTGGGGTGCAGGATATGTTGATTTGGTCTCTGACACTTTTATACACACATTAGATACAACCTACCTATTCACTAAGCCAGAACTATTTTTTTTAAAGCATTATCCTTTCAGTAAGGACTGGATATTTGTACAAAAGACAAAGCAAGATTTTGCAAACTTACCACTTTACTATTCAGCTTTTTTAAACTCAGAAATAAAAATTTACTCTCCAGAAAATGGAGTTATACTAAAAGACAATGGTGGGAAGATTCAAATTGATTTAGAAAGCAATAATGATAATCATTTATTTTCTTATTGTTTTAAAAATCAGAGATATTCAACGAGTATAGAGGTTGAAAAAAATAACCAAATTATGACATTAAATATTCCTCTTGATGGAAGAAAATCTGGGTATTTGACAATATTTGATAATCATAAAGCAATTGTAATGTATAAACTAAAAATAAATTAAATACGTGTGCTAATAAAGGAATATGAGCGGTCGGCACGACCCAACCTGCTCCTCGTCTAACCTACGAATGGTAATCAGCCAGTCGATTGCATCGACATTTGAAATCAATATTATTTTATTCTTTTCTCCAGCTTCAGAATTTAATTTGAAATACCAACCATGTACAGAACGTTTTCACCACCTTTCGGGGAGTGGTCCGCCAACTGGCGGACGGGAGGGGTTATATAATCCTGTTATTATTAAAAACCAAAAACAAAACCACAAACCCAACCCCGGCATTATAAAGCATTTGTGCAAAACAATTTATGGGTTGATTAAAATAATTTTTACATTTGAAAACAGATTCAATATTAAACCAAACTGCATGAATAAAACTTCCCGACCCAATAACCCACTTCTCAGAAAAAACAGGTTAAAACAAATAATAAAGAGTTGCGCGTAATAACGAAATTGCTGCAATATCCGAGTATACAGATTTTGCGGGGCATTCTAAAAACGACAGTACGAATAAATGAAATATGTTAAAAAGATATTAATAATTGGAGTTGTAATCGGATACTCTCTTTAATTGGAATTATCGGAGCGGATAGACTTGTTGAGAAAATAGCATCTAATAAAGTTTACAATTCGACTAAAGAAATCCCACATAATAAAGTTGGTTTATTCCTTGGGACTAGTAAAATTCTGTCAAATGGGCGAATAAATTTGTACTATAAATATCGGATTGATGCTGCGGTGAGATTGTTTAAAGCTGGTAAAGTGAATTTTATTCTTGTTAGTGGAGACAATTCAACGAAGGATTATGACGAACCATCAACAATAAAAGAGGACTTGATTAAAAATGGAATTCCAGCCAACAGAATATATCTTGATTATGCAGGATTTAGGACTTTAGATTCTGTTGTCCGTTGCAAAGAGATTTTTGGACAAAACAGCATTACGATAATTTCTCAACAATTTCATAATGAAAGAGCGATTTATATTGCAAAACGGAAAGATATAGAAGCTGTTGGATTTAATGCCAATGATGTAAATGTTCATTATGGGTTTAAAACTCGATTAAGGGAAAGGTTTGCAAGGGTAAAAATGATTCTCGACTTGATATTTGGAAAAAAGCCAAAATTTTTGGGAGAAAAAATTGAGATTAAATGAGAACAAAGATTTTGATAACGCTATTAATCATTGGGTTTGTTAGTTCATGCAAATTCTTGGATACTATAGAAAATCATTACAAAGGATACGAAGATGCTATTGAAAATGATTTTAATGGAAATGGATATATGCCGACTGATTTTATGAAGTTGTCAATTTCTGAGATTAGGACAAAATTGAACGTTGATATAAACGAGTCATTAATTAAAGTAACGTACAAGAACAGAGTGGACTTTGATAGCATCAAAAATTATGGACTTATTTGTGATAAAAAATTTGTGATACCAAAGACATTTAAACTGCCAAAATGGTGGGATTTCAATGCGGATTCATGCTTAACCTTATGTTATCGTGATAATTACGGACAAAGTTATAAATTTGGTCTTGATACATTAAATTTAGTGATATATGGATGGAATGATTAAGAACGACCCCACAACACACAATATAGCCAATAAGTGTTTCAGTAATATGCGAAGGTTTGTAGCCCAACCTACTCCTTGTCTGACTAACCATAGATAAACAGTCAGCCCATTGCATCGGCATTTGAAATCAATATTATTTTATTCTTTTCTCCAGCTTCAGAATTTAATTTGAAATACCAGCCATGTACAGAACGTTTTCTCCACCTTTCAGGGGGAGTACGGCTTTAGCCGGGAGGGGGTTATATAATCCTGTTATTATTAAAAAACCAAAAACAAAAACCACAAACCCAACCCCGGCATTATAAAGCATTTGTGCAAAACAATTTATGGGTTTATTAAAATTATTTTTACATTTGGCTTACTTAATCATTTTTAAACCAAACTGCATGAACAAAACTTCCCATCCCAAAAACCCACTTCTCAGAAAAAACAAGTTAAAACAAATAATAAACTATTGCATGTAATAGAGAAATACCCGCAATATGCGGGTATGCAATTGTTATGGGTAAATTTGAAAGAGCCAAAATAATGTGAAATATTAAAAATCAAATAAAACCTTTAAATGGATTTAAATCAAGACTATATTATTATCGGAGCAATAATTCTAATTATTTTATTTCTTATGTTTTATATTCCATTCGGACTTTGGTTTGCTGCAACAATATCAGGAGTGAAAATTTCAGTATTTCAATTAATACTCATGAAAGTAAGGAAATCTCCAATACAAGAAATTGTAAAAGGATTGATTGTATCAGAGAAAGGTGGACTTAACTTAAACCGAGAGGAATTGGAAGCTTTTAGACTAACTGGAGGAAACATTCAAAATGTTGTAAATGGAATGGTTGCAGCTAAAAAAGCTGGATTAAAATTATCGTTTAAAAATGCAGCAAAAGCAGACTCACAAGGTATTGACATTTTAAAAGCAGTCAAGGACAAATTTGAAAAACAACAAGAAAAGGAAATAAAATTTGAGTAATATTAAGACCATCTTACAACTCCACAAATGGATGCAAAATTTAATTATTTAGAAAAAGTACTTATAAAAACTGATGATTCAGAATATTCTGAGATTAAGGACAAACAGGGTGTAGTAATTGGACAACCAGACAATGACGATATAAACAAAACTTATGTAATATATTTCATTTTGACTGATGATGATTCTTGGGCTGTTCCCGAGAAATACTTGATTTCATTAGGACAATTTGAAAATGAAGAAAATATTTATGAAAAGGGAGATTAATAAATATAAAATTAAAATCTACCCCAGCACCATATCCCATCTCTTCCTTTACAAAACAAAAACCACAAACCCAACCCCGGCTTTATAAAGCATTTGTACAAAACAAATTATGGGTTTAATAAAATAATTTTTACTTTTGAAAATAGATTCAATATTAAACCAAACTGCATGAACAAAACTACCCATCCCAATAACCCACTTCTCAGAAAAATCAGGTTAAAACAAATAATAAACAGTTGCGCGTATTAACGAAATAACTGCAATATGCGGGTATACTGATGCTACCACCAATTTTATGAGAAAACACAGAACAATATTTGACAGCGACTTTAAAATAGAACAAGCTGACAATGAATACGATTATCAAAGTAAACTTACAGACAAACTGGACAAATTTGAAAAACCATTTGATCAACAAATTATTAATGAAATTGTACTATGGAAAGTTAATCGGTATGCTTTGCTGACCGATCAAACTTTAGAATTATTGAACGAAATTGATCCAAAATCAACTGAACTGAACATTAATCTGACAACAGAACTATTGAAAGCATTGTTACTGACAAATGGAATTCAGCTTCCTATGGCTTCGACAATTTTGAGGTTTAAGAATAAAAACGTTTACCAAATTATTGACCAACGGGTTTTCCGAATTATCAATCCGGATAAAAAACTAAAACTAAATTTATACCCAAACGACAAAAATTTAACTGAACAAATAGAACTATACTTAAACTATTTGTCTGACCTGAGAATAAATTGTCTTAAACATGATATCCCGTTTGAACAGGCTGATCGAATCTTATTTATGGCTGATAGACGAATAAACAAAAATATTCCACTTGACAATTATTCCACGAAGACAGATAAAACACTCGAAGAATAAAAACTGGTGGTAACAACCGCTATAGCAAATGCAGGTATGCGTGTTCGTTGAAGCATTTGAATTCTTTACATACATTTGTGCTGGCAGATAGTTGAGCAACAATCTATTCCCGCACTTGACATAGCGTCAGCTGTTATGGCCAATGTTAAAAAAAACGACGAATGAGCAGTATAGAGCAAAAAGAGATTATTAAGAGAGAAATTTCTAGAAAAATAAAAGATTGGCTGCACTTGAGAAAGACCAGTCAATTAATGACTTGAATATAGATAATGATGAATTTAAAGTGTCAAGAAAAATTTATGCTTGTTTTGACGGATTTATCATATTTAGATCTTTCTCAAAAAGAGAATATTGATCCATTTGAACTTGTTATTTCATCTGACAGACGGGTTTCAACTAATGATTTTTAGTTACAAAGAGATGGAGCAAATTAAAGAAACATTAGATGACATTGAATTTATAATTTATTCAAATGATGAAATTCAAAAGTTGACAGAAGAAAATAATGAATTAAAAATTACTATAAATAACTTAAACTCAATCAATGAGCCTTTAATTATAACCGAAGGAAAAACGGATTGGAAGCATTTCATTTCTGCTTTAAGGCATTTTCATTCTATTAACGAATTTGTCGAAATTCAAGAAAAATGGTTTCTAAAATTTGCCCAAAAGAAGACATTTTAAATAATGTTTGTAATACAAATTTTGAGTTTTGAAAACAATGTCAGCAAATTAAATAAACTATTGGATTCCTATATAGAAGCAAGGACAATTGACAATAATTTATCTAAATCAGTTAGAATTGGAATCTTTGACTCTGATGATAGTAAAGCAAAAGCAAGATTTGATAATGAAAATAAAATCTATTCATTCTTGATACAACCAAACGATATATCAACAGAGTTTTTATACTCAGAGAATGAAATTAAGTCTCAAATTGATGGGAAAAGGCTTTTCATAGGGACTGAATTTAATGAAAAGACGAAAAGGTTAAAGGAAAATTCATTTATTAATTTAGGTGGTGACAACAATAACTTAAATAAGGCTGGTAGAAATGTAATTGTCGATTCTGATGTTTATAATGAGGAAGGCATAAATTTGGCTTTAACAAAAGAAAAATTTGCTCAACAGATTTACTATAAGGAAATAATCATTAGTGATGAAAGCTTGTGTAATTTCAGACATATTTTCAGTAAAATCTCAGGATATATCAACAAAGAACAATGGCTATAACTTAGCTACTCCTTTACAAAACCAAAAACCACAAACCCAACCCCGGCTTTATAAAGCATTTGTACAAAACAATTTATTGGTTGATTAAAATAATTTTTACATTTGGAGAACTTAATCATTTTAAACCAAACTGCATGAACAAAACTTTCCATCCCAATAACCCACTTCTCAGCAAAACCAGTTTAAAACAGGCAATAAACAGTTGCGCGATTGCATCACGCCTCATTCCAGTTTATTGCCAGGTAACAACAACATGATACAATCATTCTGTAGCGGAAAAAATGAAAAAAAAGTATAATAACTTCGTGCTATTAACTAGTTACCACAAATATTAAAAACATGATATCACCAGAAACATTAGCATTGATAAGTACATTTAAATCACCTTTAATAGAATTGTTTAGGATGCCAAAGACGAAGTATCTCACTTCTTGGATAGTGGTCTCTCAGATTATGTGGATTGTACTTACAATAAGTACGTTTTTACAAAAACATTTCTTTATCGTAACGACAAAGTCAACTTTTATGACATTTATTTTCCAGTTAGTTTAAAAATAAAAAATAAGAGAAAAACAATTGACAATTTAACTCAACTTTTTGAGGATTCATCATTTGTTTACAATTATTGTAATGCCGGTTCAGGTAAGAGCATGCTAATGAAGCACTTTTTCTGAATAGCGTAAAAACATCTTTTAAGATTCCAATTGTATTCGAACTTAGGGCGTTGAATGAAACTTCTGGAACATTCGAAGAAATTATATTCAAGACAATCTACAATAATAAACTATCTCCAAATGATAAAATTTTGGAAAGATTATTAAGTTCGGGTGAATTTATTTTTTTATTGGATGGCTTTGATGAGATATATTCCACACAAAAAGAACGTATTACATTTGAAATAGATAACTTCATTGACAAGTATAATAAAAACAACTTTTTAATTACTTCAAGACCTGGTTCTGGCATTGAATCAATGCCTCGCTTTGACAATTATTTTGTACAACCTTTGAATGATGAAGAAATTATTCAATTCATAGATTTACAATTAGTCGATGATGAAAATCAAAAGTTAGCTCAAAAAATAAAACAGGTTATCAAAAAAAAGGAGAATTTAGATTATAAGAACTTCTTAGGTAGTCCGCTATTACTTTCAATGTTTATATTAACATTTAATAGTTATCCAGAACTGCCTAAGAAAAAAAGTAAATTCTATTGGAATGTTTTTGACACGCTTGCAACGAAACATGATAGTTTTACTAAAAAGGGAGGCTTTTTACATGAACGTAAAACTAAACTCCAAAATGAAGATTTTGAAGAAATCCTTAAATGGCTAGCTTATCTCTCATTTTTCGAGGGACATTACTCATTTGATTCTAAATATCTTACAGAAAAACTAAATCAAATTAAATCATCATTTAAGTTTTCGTTTAATACAAACGAATTAATCGAAGATTTAACTTTAGCGATTTCAATAATTGTGATTGATGGAGTCGAGTACAGATTTCCACATAAATCTTTACAAGAATATTTCTGTGCTATGTTAATCAAAGATTTAGCACCTGAAAACAAAGAAAAAATATATAAGGAAAAGTTTTGGGACCAATTGCGCCAAACCTTTGGCGGTTATGAAAATTTCTGGAACTTATGCTATGAAGTGGATAAAAAGCATTTTGTTAAAAATGTACTCATTTACAGTCTTGAATACTTTTTAAATAGAATTCGATATAAAGATTTATCGAAGAAAATGAAAAAAATCTATCAATTGACTGGATTTAGCGACCGAGCTTCATATAAAGATGGTAATCTTATTATTTCCGGGAATTCACGCAGTGTAACACCATTTCTCTGGGTAACAGAATATTTAAATATTTATGCATATGACATCTTTTCTTTAAAAAATGCCACAGACTCATCAAAAAGAAATAGAATCGTTGTTCCTAGATGAAACAAAAGTTAAAATCACTAATAAAGGGGATGAGAAGGAAAATAGAACAATAAATTACTATAAAAACTGGGACAATGATATTGAAAATATTGTTCTTAATTCAGTCATAAAAAATAATATTCTATTATATCTTGAAAAAGTAAAAACAGTAACTAATGAGTTAAAAACAGAAATTAGAGAAACAAATAAAAACACAATTAATTTATTGAACATATAAAATACTTGTGGTAACACAGTATATATTACAGGGCGGGGTTCGGCGTTACGCCAATTGTGGATTCTCGTTTCGCAGTTCCGTGTCCTGCGGACAGGATTGCTCTCCGTAATCCGCCACGCAACATACAATTTACCGTTGTAGGACATTTAAAAAAATCATATTCGTATGAACAAACAAAAAAGACTTGCGGCAGAATTGGCACAACGATTATTTAATGGATCTCTGACATATATAGAATTTATAGATAAATATCCTTCCTCAAATGACGAAGAAATAAAAGAATTATTTGACTTGATAGAGCATGAGCCAAAGAAAGGTGGGCTATTGGGTGTATCAGCATATGAACATAATAACTATATTTTGAGAATTAATTCACTGATCAAAAAACTTAAAGAAAAATAGCACCTCGCCCCTGAGCGATTTTATCGCATAGTTAAGAGTATTATTTTCCCGGATTCATTAGTGTTGCAGCACTTTCCCAACCTACAGATTATTCCCTCACCACAAACCCAAAATAACCATAAATCCATACAAAAAAAACACCCTGCAACCCGTATCCCTTAACCCGCTAAATAGAAATTAAGCCCAGTAAATCTGCCTTTGGTTCGTAACCTTTTCCAAACTTCAAAACTTTGGGTAAGCTAAAAGCAAAAACAGGATAAAATACAAATTCATATACTCAAATCCTTTTCACTCTGCTCTCCGCACTTTGCCCCTGGTCTTTTACCTTTTACCCTTTACCTTTTCACCGGCGATAAGCATATTATGTGTGAATAATGTAAAACATTTCAAAAATTATATAATACATATGGGAGTTAAATATTTCAAATTTGTATGGTAATTATTAACAAATAATTGATAACAAAAATGAAAAGCAATCAAATTGATGAAAGCAGCCGGAATGCTGAAATCGGGCACGAACAAACAGCTACGGAGAGAATTAAGGAATTTAAGGAAAGGAGACCCCGAATAGTTGAACCGGATAAAACAGAGCCCGATAAAATTAATCCGGATATAACAGATCCCAATAAAATAGATCCGGGTATAAATGTTCCAACCCGCAAGGACAAACCACCATTTATAATCGATAAACTATAAACAATGGCAAAATATTCAAAAAAAGCACAGGAAAAAATTGAAGAAGTGATGCACGAATTTAAAGAAGGTGAATTAAAATCGGGCAAAGACGGCAAAGGTGGTATTGTAAAAAACCGCAAACAGGCAATAGCCATTGGAATCAGCGAAGCAAAACAGGCGGGATTAAAAGTCCCAAAGGAAAAGAAGTAATAATCATATTTAATTTAAAAACAAAAAATTATGGCACTATTAAAGGTTATTGAACTATTGGCTGAGTCAACGGAGAGTTGGGAAGATGCAACACAAAAAGCAGTTGCAGAGGCATCGCAATCGGTTCGTAAAATCCGTTCGGTGTATGTTAAAAATTTAACTGCTGAAGTTGAGGATGGAAAAATAAAAAAATGGAGACTAAACTGTAAAATGACTTTCGAGAAAGAATAATAAAATTCGTGTTTACAAAGCATTATACAAAAGATGTTTCAAAAAGATTCTATGCCAAAAATCAGCATGGTTTCTTTTTTCTTTAAAGAATATTCAATACAAAACATTTGTTTAATTGATTTTGCTGGTTTCCCTGAAAACTATCAATCATAACATTTACACTTTTAAAATGTGTGAATTATGTAAAATAATTGCTGAATTCTGTAACTTTTTAAGGTAAAAAAACGGTGATTTTTGCTGAACTAATTTATAATCATAATATTTTATGAGGGCGTTAAAAATATCTAACCAGATTACAAATCGCGATAGCATGTCATTGGATTTGTACTTAAGTGAAATCAGTAAAATACCGGTTTTAACAACTGAACAGGAAGTTGAAATTGCCGGACGTATTGTAGATGGCGACTCCAGGGCTCTTGGAGAACTGGTTAAAGCAAATCTTCGGTTTGTTGTTTCGGTGGCTAAACAATACCAAAACATGGGTATTACATTAATTGATTTAATAAACGAAGGAAACCTGGGATTAATAAAGGCTGCGAAACGATTTGATAAAACCCGGGGATTTAAGTTTATTACCTATGCAGTTTGGTGGATCAGACAGTCAATTATGCAGGCCATTGCAGAAAACTCACGGATGGTAAGACTTCCGGTAAATAAAATCGGACTAAAGAATAAAATCAACAAAGCATTTAATCAGTTAAGCCACGAGTTTTTTCGCGAACCAACCATCGAAGAATTATCAGATTTACTTGAAGTACAACCCGTAATTATTATGACTGCAATGAACTTATTAAATTCGAACTATACATCAATGGATGCACCTTTGGGCGAAGGAGAGGGGAGTATGTATGATGTGACTTTGGATGAAGACTCACCCAACCCTGAATCCGAATTAGTAAAAGGTTCGCTCCGCACCGATATTGAGCGCCTGCTAAACACACTTGATCCGAGAGAAGCAAATATTTTACGCTACTACTATGGGCTCAATGGTTGTATGGCCAAACCTATTGAAGAAATAGGCGATGATTTTGGATTAACATACGAAAGAGTGAGGCAGATAAAGGAAAAATCTCTTTCAAAATTAAAAAACCACCAACATAGCAACCGCTTGCTAAAAGAATATTTCAGTATATAGTCAAATGTGTGAATCATGTAACTATTGATAAAAGTTATGTAACACTTTCATAAAAGAATGTCATCAACTTGCGGGTATTAAATATTTACATAAAAACGATTCAAAATGAAAAAATCAATTCGCAGTTTTACTTTCCTTGCTTTAATAGCCGGAATGTTTTTTACTTCGTGCGTGTCAAACAAAAAGTTTACGGCTTCTGAAGCCAGAAACGACAAATTGCAGCAGGAAAATGCAAATACACTTGGCAAACTGAATGAATGCAATGTGCAGGGATTAAAGTCGAAGGAAGAAATTGCAAAGCTGCAAAAAGAAAACGAAGCAGCTCTAAAAGATTATGCGCTTGTAAAAAACGATTTAATGTTACTCTCAAGCAAATCGAACCTCACGATAAGGGAACAGGCCGAACGTTTAAAGAATCTGCAGGATAAAATGCAGGCGCAAACCGATAAAACAAATGAACTAAAGAATTCAATTTCGAAAGCGCTGATGAATTATAAATCAGACGAACTGAATGTATATCAGAAAGACGGTAAAGTTTATGTTTCGCTGGCCGAAAAACTGCTGTTTAAATCGGGTAGTGCAGTTGTCGATCCAAAGGGAAAGGCAGCGCTTAAAACACTTGCCGATGTTTTAAACAGTTCTCAGGATTTTACTGTGGCAATTGAAGGCCACACCGATAATGTTCCGATTAAAACAAGCGTATTTAAGGATAACTGGGATCTGAGCACAGCAAGAGCTTCATCAATTGTGCGTGTTTTAACAATCGACAATGGTTTCGATTCGGGCAGAATAACAGCTTCAGGAAAAAGTGAGTTTCATCCGGTTGGCATCAATACAACTGATGAAGGACGCGCCAGTAACCGCAGGACTGAAATTATTCTATCGCCCGATTTGCAGGAAATATATAAGCTTTTATATCAGTAATTGACTTTGTTAATGTAAAAGCTAAATCACCGCGCATTTGTAAAAAAGTGCGCGGTTTTATTATGCCATTTAAAAATGTGGGAATAATGTAAATCTTGAATTGAATTATGTAACACTTTCAGATATTTCGGCAATTATTTTAATTGATATAAAATTACAAACAATAAAAAACAGAACATTATGAAAACACAAAGATCAGGTATATTGAATAAGAAATTCTTTTCAGGAATTTTATTGATAGCAGTATTGGTTTTATTTGCTTCATGTACTTCAAACGAGGCTTTTTTAAATTCGACAATAGTACCGGGAGCCACTGGTAAAGTAAAAGTTAAAAAGACAGTAACCAGAATTATGTTATTGATCTGGAGGTAAAAGATCTTGCATCGGTTGAAAGGCTTCAGTCTTCAAAACAAATGTATATGGTTTGGATGGAGACAGAAAATGGAAACTATGAAAATCTTGGACAGTTGAACAGTTCAACCAGCTTTATGTCAAAACAAAGAAAAGCATCATTGAAAACCGTATCCTCATTTAAACCGGTAAGGTTTTTTATCACCACCGAAGACGATAAAGATGTGAGGTACCCTGCTCAGGAAGTAATTTTAACAACAGGGAGATTTAACTGATAACTGTTACCATCACCTTATTTTTTACAAATGAACCATTCCTGTGGGATTTTAATCTACAGGAATGGTTCTTTATTTATTCAAATCACACTCATTTATAAGTATTATGTTGCATTTAAACACGGTTTCAAATGTGTGAATGATGTAAATAATTACACAAATTGTGTAATTATTTAAACATACAGATGAAGTAAATTTCTTTGCCGTAATTATGTCCAGGTGCAAACTAAAAAATCAAATAAATCAATGCCATGGGATATTGGGAGGATAGGAAGGAAAAAATCAAACAAAAATACCCTGTCATTACCGATGATGATTTGATATTTTATGATGGAAAAGAGAAAGAAATGGTTGAAAGGCTTGGGTTTATTCTTGGCATTTCAATTGAAGAGATGAGAACGGTTATCAGTGAATTGTAACAGTAAATCAAATTACATTTCCACTGAAAGATTTAATGAATATAATATCAGTATGATTCTGAAAATTAAAAATATGGTATCCAGTCGTTGCAGGACATTTGTAGAAGTCGAACTTAATAAACTCGGAATCTACAATATAAGTGTTGAATTGGGCAAAGTTGAAGTATGGGAAAAAATATCACCCGAAAAAATACAATTGCTCGATACTTCACTCAAAGAGGGAGGTTTGGAACTAATTGAAGACAAAACCAATCAGTTTATAAAAGAGATTAAAGCTGCAGTTTATGATATAATTAACAACTTCGATGACCTTCCAAAACCAAATTATTCTGAATATATCTGTCAAAAAACCAATACAGATTATTCTTATTTAAGCTCAGTCTTTTCAAAAGAGCTTGGAATTACCATTGAAAAATATATAATTGAACAACGGATTGAACGGGTAAAGGAATTGTTGATTTATACTGACCTGCGATTAATTGATATTTCATTTAAACTGCATTTCACAAGTGTGGCACATTTATCAAATCAGTTTAAAAAAGTAACGGGTTTAAATCCTTCTTATTTCAGCGAAATGGCTGCCAAAAACAAACTAAAAATTATTAAGGATCCTCCATTAAATCCGCAATAATATTATTTTTTGACACATTGTTGTCCTGTAAAGCTTCAAAATTTTATAAAACTAATATTTCACTGCTCTGCAGCTTTAAGCTATCCATGTAATATGTTGTTTACAAATATTTTGCTGCTCTGCAGCTTTAAACTATCCATGTAATATACTTTCTGTAAATTTTGTTCTGCTCTGCGGCTTTTTTAAGCGGCAGCGCCGCGTAAATATTTGTAGTAAAAATATCAAACTCCAAAAATAAGCCCTGTAGGGGCGAAATATATGTTAATGGTATAAAAATCAATCTTTTAAAATGATTGAAATAATTTCTACCGAACACCAATGTTTTTGAAAATAAAATCATCTCTGCCAGGTAATACAAATGAATAATTTCATTGTAAGCCCTGGTTTTATTGAGCTACTTTGAAACTTATTATGTAGGGCTTGCTGAAAAACTCATTATTCATTTTATATTTCGGTACTCTGTACCTTTCTTTTCACGGTGTAATTTTGATTTCTACAAAGATTTCGCCACTCTGTGGCTTATTTAAAGGGTGCAGCGCACCGAAATCTTTGTAGATACAAGGTCAAAATAAATCTAAAAGGTGCATCGCACCGAAATATAAATGCAAGGAAAATGATTGAATTACAGGAACAACCTTGCATCTTATTCGAAAAATTGCACCATAACAGAATGATTAATAACAGCAATATAGTTTATAAGAATGCCCAATGTAAGGAGGTTGATTTTAATCTGCTCCTGTTTTATTATAAAAAAACTGTCCGCCAATTGGCGGACAGAATTACATAACTTATAAAAGTTCTGCAGGTGATTGGGATACTACTGTACCTAAACCCAATAAAATATAATAAACCGGGTTATAGTCTGTACCCGAGTGAAATGCCGAACCCTGTATTTTTAAGCGTTGAGT
Source organism: Draconibacterium sp. (assembly GCA_016705335.1). Classification (GTDB taxonomy): domain Bacteria; phylum Bacteroidota; class Bacteroidia; order Bacteroidales; family Prolixibacteraceae; genus Draconibacterium. Next base: position 97,165 of record JADIYN010000021.1, read on the forward strand.
TATCATCTGGAAGCAGATAACTGTCGGGCCTGATATTTAACATTCCGAGTTGCGCATTTAGTTGTAAAAACAATCCGCCAGCCATTTCATATCCGAAGAAAACATTTCCACCGGCGTCAAATGGTTTTATATAAACAGCCAGAACAGGATCTCCTGAAACAACTTCGTTCTTGAATTCAATGTCTGACTCTGAGCTTACCGAACCACTTTCGTACATGGCTTTTCCACCAACTCCATATGCAACATACGGACCAAATCCTACCATTATAAAACCATTGCCCAATTGTCCTTTATAAACAAAGTTCAAAGGCATTTCTATATATGAAAGTTTGTAAGTGCTTTTTAAAATACTCACAGTATTTTCAGCACCTTTTGTACTAAACTGTAATCCCGGCTGAAAATAAAACTCAGGTGCAACCGGCAATTGAACATTTACACCAAAGTGATAACCCATGATCATATCGTTTTCCAGTTTGTCGCCACTGTTATCTTCACCATTCAGATTTTGATATCCAACACCACCAAGAATAGCGAACGATGTTCTGCCTGTATCACCACTTTGAGCCATTGCCATAGAAATGATAAGCGTAAAGATCAAAATCAAAGAAACTTTTTTTGTTTTCATTTTAAATTATTTAAGTGTTTATGTAAATTAATTTGAGGAGTTTTTTTCTGCTTCTGCTTTCATCTTTTCGTTGGCAGTAATCAGAAACTCTACCCTGCGGTTTTGCGTGCGGCCATTGTCAGTATCATTTTCGTATTTGGGCATTGATTCGCCAAATCCCTTAACTGTTAACCTGCCTGAATTAATTCCCTTATCAGTTAAATAGGAAGAAACCTTGCGTGCACGTTGTTCTGATAAATCCTGGTTATACGTTTCACTACCTTTACTGTCGGTATGACCCTGTATTTCAATATTAGTTTCTGCATAACTGTTTAACACAGTTACAAGTTTATCAAGATTTGCTTTTGCTTCATCTGAAAGGTTTGATTTGTCGAAACCAAACAAAACACTGCTGCTGAATTCAACAACAATACCTTCACCAACTCTTTCAACCTTTGCATCAGGTACTGTTTTTGCAATTTCTTCAGCCTGTTTGTCCATCTGGCGGCCAATTATAGCACCCGAAGCGCCGCCAACTGCTGCACCAATAATTGCCCCAAGGGCAGTATTACCCGACGCCCTGCCAATTACTGCACCTGCAGCGCCACCGGCTGTAGTTCCAACTACTGCACCTTTCTGGGTTTTATTCCACGAAGCACAGCCACTAAAAATAAAAGCAGCACTTAAAAACACGATTAAACCTATTCTTAAATTTTTCATTTTCATTCTATTTAATTGTTTAAAACATTCATAATTGTCTATATTCTTCTTCCTGTGAAGGAGCAACTTATCACATGAAATCATTTTCGTCAGAACTATTCATGCTGTAACTTTGCAGATGATTTTCAATTAAAATCCGAACCTCATGTAACTGTTTCTTAATTGCATTATATCTTTTTCTTCAATGGAATCCCATAAATTCATTTTTACAGTTTTCGTCGGTTTTCATTTTGTTGGTTTTTGAAATGGAGATGTTATTTTAATTAATGACAAAGGTAAGTTGGTAAAAACCGTGGATTGTTACATAACTTTTGGGAAGAGTTACATTATTCACACATTATTATTTCATAAAGTGTGAATTTTGTAAAATATAGATTTAATTATGTAACTCATAAATGCAAAGGGTAAACTAATTTTAGCATTTAAAACACAGTTAATGCATTATATCTTTTTGAAAAATAAACAGGGTATAAAACTGTATTTTCACTTGAACAGGATTACGTATATTTACATCAAATAAAAAGAGTTGAAGACTAAAAAAACAACACAGGCTATTTCAGGAGACGATTCAAAAGAAACTATCCATTCTGAGAATAGTAAGTTCCCGATTGTTGGTATTGGCGCCTCTGCCGGTGGATTGGAGGCATTGGAACAATTCCTGAAAAATGTGCCTGTTAACAGCGGAATGGCCTATGTAGTTATACAGCATTTGGATCCTACACAAAAAGGAATGCTTCCCGAATTGCTTCAGCGAATTTCGAAAATGAAGGTATTTCAGGTAAAAGACAGGATGAAAATTGAGCCTGACTTTGTTTATGTAATTCCGCCCAATAAAAGTATGTCGTTGTTAAAAGGGTACTTCACCTTTTCGATCCTGTTGAATCACGCGGATTACGTCTCCCAATCGATTTTTTTCTTCGCTCACTTGCTGACGATCAGAAGGAGTTTGCAATTGGAATTATTCTTTCGGGAATGGGATCCGATGGCAGCAGCGGAATAAAAGCCATAAAGGAAAATAACGGAGTTGTGCTGGTACAGGAACCTGAAACTGCAAAATTCGATAGCATGCCCCGAAATGCGATAGATTCAGGGCTGGTTGATATTATTGCGCCGGCTGACAATTTGTTTTTAAAACTAATTACTTTTCTTACCCATATTCCTTTAGTTAAATCAAAACTCGATATTGAAGTTAAAGACAAAAGCGCATTCGAAAAAATCATTATACTGCTTCGAACACATACAGGGAATGATTTTTCGCTTTATAAAAAAAATACAGTTTACCGCCGCATCGAAAGACGAATGGGCATACACAAAATCGATGATATTTATTCATACGTTCATTTCTTACAGGAAAATCCAAGGAGATACAAATCCTGTTCAAAGAGTTAATGATTGGCGTAACAAGTTTTTCCGCGATTCACCCGTTTGGGAAAAATTAAAAGAAACTGTTATACCTGCGCTGATTGACAAACAAAGACAAGCTCAGTTTTAAGAGCCTGGGTACCGGTTGTTCCACAGGTGAAGAGGCATATTCCTTGGCCATTATTTTTTAAGGAAATACTTGAAAAAGTAAAACCTCACGAAGGCTTATCATTACAGATTTTTGCTTCCGATCTCGATACCGATGCAATAGCTACAGCCCGGAAAGGATTATTCTCAGCAAATATTGCTACTGAAGTTTCACCAAAACGTTTAAGTCGGTTTTTCACAAAAACAGATGAAGGTTACCGCATAAATACCGAAATAAGGGAAACTATTGTTTTTGCCCAGCACAATATTATCATGCATCCGCCTTTTACAAATATCGATATCATATCGTGCCGAAACCTGCTGATATATCTTGATACTGAATTACAAAGAAAATTACTTGGATTGTTTTATTATAGCCTGAATCCTGAAGGGATTTTACTGCTGGGCACTTCAGAAACACTCGGAATACAGAGCCATCTTTTTAACCAGGTAAATGCCGGCATGAAAATTTACAAACGTTCAGTCACACAATTAATACCCGAACAATTCGACTTTCCTTCTTCCTTTTCGCGGCCCAAAATGGCCAGCATTGAAAACCGATTACCTGAAAAATCAATTATGAACATTCAAACACTTGCTGATCAGTTGTTGCTGCAGCATTTTTCTCCTGCCGGAGTATTGGTTAACGAAAACGGCGATATTCTGTACATCAGCGGACGAACCGGGAAATACCTCGAACCTGCAGTGGGTAAAGCAAACCTTAATATTTTTGCCATGCTGAGGCCGGGATTTCAGAACGATTTTGCCATGGCTTTCGCAAAGCTGTAATGAAAAAGAATCGGTGGTTTTGCATCACGTTAAAATTGGTACAAACGGTGGAACAATTATTATAAATGTTAACATTCACTGGATTAACAAACCGGAAACCCTATACGGTAAATTAATGATAATTTTTACCGATTTACCGCCGGCACTAGCAGAGGCATCATCAAAAAAAACAGTGAAAAATCCTAAAGTAAGTGTAAGAGAACTTGAACTCGAAGAAGAATTAGAACATACACGTGAAGAAATGCAAAATGTTCTGGAAGAAATGCAGACTTCACAGGAAGAACTAAAATCGACAAATGAAGAATTGCAGTCAACAAACGAAGAATTACAGTCAACAAATGAAGAGCTGACCACTTCGAAAGAAGAAATGCAAAGTCTAAATGAAGAACTTCAAACTGTAAATGCCGAATTGCAATCGAAAGTGGATGAATTTTCACGTGTAAATAATGACATGAAAAATCTGCTTAACAGTACTGATATTGCCACTTTGTTTCTCGACAAGGAATTAAATATCCGACGTTTTACCAATCAGGCCACAAAAATATTCAAACTTATAAAAAGCGATATCGGGCGGCCTTTTACCGACCAGGTTACAAATTTGATTTACCCTGAACTGGCTGATGACGCAATCGAAGTTTTAAGAACGCTTATATTTATTGAAAAGCAAATTCCCGCGAAAGACGGGCGATGGTTTAATATCAGAATTATGCCGTATCGCACCTTTGATGACCGGATAGACGGACTTGTGATTACTTTTATCAACATCTCCGAATCTAAACTTATTGAAGAGGAACTCAACGAAATTTTGCAGGGTTACCGGCTGTTTTTAAATTCATCTGCCGAAATAATCATTAAATTATCAACCGATTGGAAAATACTTGAATTTAACTCAGCAGCAGAGAGTTTCTTTGATAAAAAACGGAAGGATGTTGTTAACCAGAATTATGTTGATTTATTTATTCCTGACCCTTTTCAGAATAAAACAAAAAAAGAATTGAGTAAACTACTGAAACAGGCTAAAAATGACAAAATTGAAATGCAGGTAATCTCAGCAGTCAACAAAGGGATAAAAATTGAATGGTTGGTTAATGTGCTGTTCAATAAACTTCATATTCCTTCGGGAATGATAATAACAAAAAAGGCAGAAAACTGAATAATGGAGTGGGAGGCAGGAGGCACAACATTGATAGCATATAAAGGCAGATTTATTATTACTTAAAAAAAACTACAATGATAAACGAAGAAATGGATTTTACGGATGAACAAATGCTGCGAAGTAAAGCTGAAGAATTACTCGAAAAAAAGCAAAAAAAGAACGGTTTGCCTGTATTTGAAAGTGATGTAAAAAAACTTGTTCACGAGTTGCAGGTGCATCAGATTGAACTGGAAATGCAGAACGAAGAGTTGCGCCAGTCATACTTAACTGCCGAAACTGCATTGAAAAAATATACCATGCTTTTTGACCTGGCCCCGATTGGCTATTTTTCTCTCGATCAGGAAGGAACAATTTGCGAACTGAATTTCACTGGCGCTGACATACTCAGCGAAAGACGGTCAAGTTTGTTTGAAAAATTTTAAACTTTTTGTGTCCGAATCTTCAAGGCCTGTATTTAATAACTTTTTCAGAAAAGTATTTACAAGTAATTCAAAGGAATCATGTGAAGTTATGCTTGGTTATAACAAAAACCCTTTATGTATGGTATATATGGAAGGTGTAGTTGCTGAAGAAGAACAAAAATGCCTTTTATCGGTCATTAATATTTCGAAATTTAAACTGCACAATATAGAATAATCAGGGAAAAACAATAAACACAACAGACAAAATAGTCCACGTTGGAAAACACAAAGATCTTATATCTGTCAGCTTGTTTAATTTCAGTGAATTCTAAGATAACTTTAAAACCCAGTGTTTTATTTAATATGTGATCTACTGCGCCTGTTATGGTAATTTTTCAATTTCCAATTTTCAATTTCCAATTTTTAATTTCCAACTTCTAATTCTCTTCCCCCCTAAAATGTGAATGATTTAACTCTTTTCCTGAATTGTGTAACAGATCAGCCTATCAACCGGAGTATTTTTAGATTTTATATTTTGATTGTAATTGATTAAAATAAATCTAAAATAAACATGAAAGGTTCACATTATATAATCGCAGGATTACTAATCCTTCTTTGGGGCATCGTAACCTTCTCATTTAACTCGCCTCCATTTGTACAAATACTTCTTCCGATAGCCGGTTTTGTTGTATTTCTTCGAATATTCTTCGGTAAAAAAACAGATAATCAACAAATTAAAAATTAAAAACAAATAAAATGAAAAAACAGATTTTGACATTTTTTCTGGTACTTGCGACCAGCGTAATCTTCGCTCAAAACCCACTTTCAAAGGTCATACACAAATTAACTTTGGTGTTGGATTTTCTCAACCTGGGGTGTTCCGGTTTATTTAGGTTTTGATTATGGAGTTCACCCTGACATTTCTCTGGGGGCAGAAATATCCTATCGCGGTTACGATGATACTTGGGACAATGACAAGTACAGACATTCAGTAATCGGTTTTTTAGGTAACGCAAATTATCATTTTAATACCGTATTAATATTCCGTCTAACTGGGATTTCTACGCGGGATTAAATCTTGGTTTTTACAGTTGGAATTCTCCAAATGGTTATAAAGGAAATCATAATTCTGGGCTTGGACTTGGCGCCCAAATTGGCGGACGGTACTTTTTTAGCGACAAAGTCGGTATCAATTTAGAATTTGGCGGTGGAAATGCATTTTCAGGCGGAAAGTTTGGTTTAACCATAAAAATTTAAATAAAATGAAAACAAGATTCGATCTGGATCAATGGGAAAGAGTAAAATGGAAACTCAAAAAAATGTATCCGCAATTAACTGAAGCTGATCTGATTTGGAGGCACGAATCAAAAGACAATCTTTATTATGAGATTGAATCAAAACTTGTCATATCAAAAAGAGTTTACAGAAATTGTTGAATCGCTTTAATTTTTTTTAACCGTTTAAACAAAAAAAATGAAGAAAGCATTAGTTACGCTGGATTATAATTCAAGTGCTTTAAAACGAGCTGAAATGGGATTTTCCATTGCCAGTAAAATGGGAGTAAACTTAACATTAATGCACATTGAAGCAAATCCACTGGTTTGTGATGAAATTGATCGTGTTGCCATTCAGGGCTTTGGTATCAAAACGGAAAGTCATACCGAGATTGCAAAGAACAATAATGAACTTAAGTCATTGGCAAAAAAGTTCCTTTTGAAATCGGAATTAAATCTTGGTGATGATTATGTACTTACATCAATAAAAGAAAATGAAAGTGCTGATTCTGTTTTAAAGCTTGCAAAAAAAATAAAAGCTGATCTCATCTATATAATTAATATGGGTTCACAAAGTCGGATGGTTGTAAAGGATATGTTGGTTGACAGAATTACGGAAAATGCTTATTTCCAAACCATCGTTTCAGTTTTAGTTATTCCTTTAAAAAGCTAATCCGAAAAGGAAATGAAAACAGATAATTTTATTAAAACAGAAATTTTACCCGGTTATGCTGTTGAACGTGATGTGTTTGGCCTGGTAAAATCACAAAGAACATCAATTATAAAACGGTTCAACTACAAACCGGCAAATGCACCTGATTTGGAAGTTACATATGCAGGCCTTGGAATCAGGAGTTTGGCAACTTTTATTGATCTGATAATAATATCAGTAGTATTGATTATTCCCGAACTATTTTTCTTTTCATTCAACTTTAGCGATGTTGATTTTAATAGTTACCGGATTTTAATGGGAACCGGTATTTGGATATTTTACCATACTACATTCGATAGCTCTTTTTTTCGGGGTACACCCGGGAAAAGACTTCTGAAATTAAGAGTAATTGATTTATACGGAAAAAATTTAAGCATTGTCAGAGCATTGTTCCGATGCCTGTCGGTATTTGTTTCAATTGCGCCCATAGGACTTGGAATATGGTATATCACAACCGATTCCAAAAAGCGTAGCTGGCACGATTTAATTGCAGGTTCCTACGTGATTAGATCTTGATTCTGTTATCTCTGAATAATACTGAAAAGTAAACAAGTAATAAAACTCTTTGAAATGAAAACACAGAAACTGTTAGGCATTTGGATGGATCAATCAGTTGCTAATTTAATAGGATTTTCAAACAATAAAATAGTTACAAATACTATAGAATTATCCCCTGAGCTTCCTGAACAGTTGGAAAACATTGGGTCTGACGAAAGCCTGATGAATAATAAGGAGCAAAATAAACTTTCCGATTACTTTCTGAATTTAAGCAAAGTAATTAAAGAGTACAACGAAGTTCTCCTGTTTGGTCCATCCAGTGCAAAAGCCGAGTTATTTCACAAATTAAAAGAAGACAGCATTTTCGATAAAATAGAAATTGAAATTCAATCTACTGATGAAATGACAATAAACCAACAGGAGGCTTTTGTGAAAAAGTATTTTGAAATCTAAAAAAGAAAGATAAAAAACCCAATAAAATGGTTGGAATACAAACTAAAACAGTTGCCATAATTGTTGCCCACCCTGATGATGAAACATTGTGGGCAGGAGGAACAATTTTGAGCCATCCGTTATGGAACTGTTTTATAGTCTCGCTATGCAGAGGGAACGACCCCGATCGCGCACCCCGATTTTATAAAGCTTTGAAAATTCTAAAATCAGATGGGAATATGGGAGATTTGGATGACGGGTCGGAGCAGATTCCGTTGGAAAAAGAAAAAGTTGAACTGGCAATTCTCGATTTATTGCCACAAATACATTTCGACCTTATAATCTCACACAATCCATCCGGGGAATACACACGACACTTAAGGCACGAAGAAGTAAGTAAAGCTGTAATTAAATTATGGTATTCAGAAAGAATATTTACCGACGAACTTTGGACTTTCGCATACGAAGATGGCAAAAGAAAATATTATCCGCAGCCAGAGAAAGATGCGGCTATTTACATTAAACTCACAAAACAAATTTGGTTAAAAAAATACAGTTTGATTACAGAAACGTATGGATTTGAAGAAAATAGCTGGGAGGCAAAAACAACTCCCAAAGACGAGGCTTTCCGTCAATTTACAAATTCATTTACTGCTGTAAAATGGCTTAATAATGGAGGGGTTTACTAATGAAAGTATTGGTGTTATATGATTATCCGCCCTCACCCGGGGGGCTGGCAACACAGGGAGATTTGCTTTACAGGGGACTACTTGAACTGGGTGTAGATGCCCATGCCGTTCATTTCGAATCGGCACAGGAAAAAGAATGGTATTATCGCTGGTTTGTGCCCGATATTGTTGTTGGAGTTGGTTACTGGGGATACACACCCCAACTGGTGCTACACCCGCAGAGATATGGTGTTCAGCCAGTTCCGTGGCTCGTTGCTGATGGTTATATTGCCAACTACCAGGAGGTTCTAAATGCTTTACCATTGATTCTGGTAACATCGAACTGGGTAAAGGAAATGTATGTTCGGGATGGAATTGAAGCTGATAAAATTGAAGTATTACCAGTAGGTTGCGATACAGATTCATTTAAGCCTTATTCGAAGAACGATCCTAAAATATTGGCAGTCCGCGAAGCGCTTGGTATTTCGCCCGATCAGTTAATGATTCTTACTGTTGGTGGAGATGCAGCATCAAAAGGTGCGCAGGAAGTTATGCAGGCACTTGCCATCATCGATACCAAAGCTCCCGACTGGAAATATGTTTGTAAAGTTTGGCCACAACCCCGAACCAAAGCTCAAAATTTGCTCGATCTCGAAATAGCAACGCATCTGGGCATCGAAAAAAATGTTGTTTACACAACAAATAAAATTTCCCGGGCTTTTATGCCATACCTGTTTGGCGCCTGCGATATTTATGCAGCTCCATCAAGATTAGAGGGTTTCGGAATGCCTCAGATAGAATCCGGCGCATGTGGCAAGCCGGTTATAAGTATTAATGCAATGGGTATGCTGGATACGCTTGTTCATGAAGAAACAGCACTTTTGGCAGCAGTTGCGAAGAAAATTGTGGTGAACGAAGTCATATTAGGTGAAGAATCAGGATTTGAAGATAAACACAAAGTAATTTTCAAAGTGCCCCGCACAGTAGATTACAGGGCTAATGTTCAGGATATTGCCAGGTACCTGTTGATTTTGATGAATGATGCTGATTTGCGTGATAAAATGGGCAAAGCAGGCCGTGAACGTGTTGTTGCTAATTTCGACTACCGGGTTGTTGCAAAACGGTTTTTGCAGATTATACAGGATAAATTGGGAATCGAGTGAAACAGGGAGTTGGAAGCAAGAAGTAGGATGACAAAAATCCATACTATCGAACTTTCTTGGTTCCAACTTCCTACATTTATTTTAAAAACAAACTCATGAATTCTGAAAATTTAAAAGAGATTGAACAAGCTAAAAAAGCTGCACTTGAGGTTCTTTTACACAATTCACATGGACCTTTCCAAGGACTTCCACGTACTGCAGGCTGGGGATATCCTGAACCCTACACGCGGGATTTGATGATTTCTGTTTTGGGTATTGCTGTTTCAGGCAATAATGAGCTAATGGCAAGTATCCGGAAAGTGCTTGAAACTCTGGCAAAGAACCAGACAGAACACGGCCATATTACATCACTTGTACACGACGCCGACGATCGTGGAGCGAGTGACACTACACCGCTCTTTTTGCTTGCGGCAGGAATTTACAGAAAAGTTACAGGAGATAACGACTTCATGCATGAAGCTGTTGAAAAAGCAATGCTTTGGATGGATTTCCAAAGTCCTTCAGACCGCAGTTTGGTGGCTCAGCAACCCACAAGTGACTGGCGCGACGAACAATGGGTAATTGGAAAAGGTCTTTATGTAAATACATTGGTTTACAGTTATCTCAGGCTTCTTAATAAAAATGAAAAGGCAGAAAAATTACGCGATGAAATGGGACGTTTCACGATAACAAAAGGAACGATGCACCGTCATGTTCACGAAGGACTCGTAGTAAAACACAAACCATATTATGCTTTTTGGTCATATAAGATCTACAGTAGCGAAAGATTCGACCTTCTTGGGAATAGTCTGGCAATTTTATCGGGAATTGCTTCGCCTTCAAGGGCCGACGAAATGGTTTCGTGGATTGAAGAGGAATGTGAAAGTATGAGAACAAATGGAGAACTTAACGTTGAACTGCCTCCTAACTTTTTCCCTTTTGTAAAACCTGAAGATCCTGACTGGTACGAACGCTATGCACAATATAATAATCCGGGAGAATATCATAATGGCGGTATCTGGCCATTTATTGCGGATTTTATGTTGCAGCTCTGGTTGCTGCAAAACGTTTTAAACTCGCCGAAGAAAAACTGGTTGCGCTTACCCGTTGCATAAAATTAACCCGTACAGAAAAACTTGAATTTGGATTTAATGAATGGATTAAAGCACAGGATGGCAAACCCATGGGACAGGACTGGCAAACCTGGAGTGCCTCAATGTATTTGTATGCAACAAAATGTGTTGAAGAAAAAAGTACACCTTTTTTCGATGAGATGAGAAAAGTGTAACATTGGTATTTAATCTGGTGACACCAAAAAATCCTCCTTTCACTGGTATTTGCTCTTTATCCATTATAGACTTTAAAGTTCAGCAAAATGTGTGAATAATGTAAAGATTCATAAAAATTCTGTAATGATTTTAACGCCCATCTAAACTAAATTTATGCATAAATAAGCTGAAATTAATTTTTAGAGAATAATACATCTGACAGTGTAAAATTAAAAACCAATATTAAAGATACTTATTTGGCATGAAAGCAAATCCATTAATAAAACTTGAAAAATTAGGTCAGTCAATCTGGCTCGATTATATACGACGCGATTTTATTGTAAGCGGAGAACTTCTTAATCTGATTGAAAATGATGGGTTGCGGGGTATGACCTCGAACCCGGCTATCTTTGAGAAAGCCATAACAGAGAGTAATATTTATGATATTGATATTCGTAAAATGGCTTCTCAAAATAAAGATATTAATACCATCTATGATGCCGTCAGCCAAATGGATGTGCAGAAAGCTGCGGATATATTCCGCCCTTTGTATAATAAAACAGCCGGTAATGATGGATATGTAAGCCTTGAAGTCAATCCCCATCTGGCGCACAATACAGAGGGAACAATTTTGGAAGGCCGCCGGTTAAGGACTGCCTTAAACAGGCCAAATGTTTTAATTAAGGTTCCGGCAACTACCGAAGGTTTACCGGCCATCAGGCAACTCATCAGCGAAGGAATTAATGTGAATGTTACCTTACTTTTTGGCTTATCACGTTACAGGGCAGTCGCTGAAGCTTATGTTGAAGGCCTTGAAGAACGTCTTGTTCAGGGAAAGGCAATAGATAATATTACATCAGTAGCCAGTTTCTTTTTAAGCAGAATCGATACTTTGGTAGATACTGAACTTCAGAAAATAATAGAGTCGGATAGCAAAAGAAAGAAATTGCTAAAATAGCTTTGGGTGAAGTGGCCATTTCGAGTGCCAAAGGCAGCTTATCAGATTTACAAAGAAGTTTTTGGCAGTGCCCGGTTTAAAAACTCAGGGAAAAAGGTGCGCGGGTTCAACGACTACTTTGGGCCAGCACAAGTAATAAAAACCCGGATTACAGCGATGTAAAATACATTGAAGCGCTTATTGGTCCGAACACAGTAAATACTGTTCCTCAAAAACCTTAGATGCCTATCGCGATCATGGTAAACCAAAATCACGAATTGAACTGGGATTGAAAAGGTGAACCGATTAATGAAAAGCCTTCCTGAACTTGGGATAGATTTGGACAAAGTCACGCAACAGCTCGAAGATGAGGGCATCAGAAAATTCAATGAGCCTTTTGATAAACTTATGGAAGCATTGGCAAAAAAGTCACAAAAACAATAATTATTAATTAATGAAAGGAAAACAGTTATGTTAATTAAAGCAAAAACATTAAATGGGTACAAGTTAGACAGCAAAGATGGTGAAATGGGTAAAGTAAAAGAATTTTACTTCGACGATAAACACTGGACAATTCGATATCTTGTTGCCGATACAGGTAACTGGCTAACCGGCCGGAAAGTTCTTATTTCTCCGCAGGCACTGATTTCAGTAAATAAAAAGGAAGAATTAGTTGGAGTTAATCTGACTAAGAAACAGATTGAGGACAGTCCGCCACTAAACAGTGACAAACCCGTATCCCTGCAGTTTGAAGAAGATTTATATAGTTATTATGGATGGCCAACCTATTGGAGCGGATCCGAGATGTGGGGAGATTATCCCTATATCATTCGCGACAGTAATGAATGGAAAGCCTCAAAACAAAACGAAAAAAAATGGGATCGTAATCTGCGCAGTTCCAACTTTATAACCGGGCAAAATATACAGGCTACTGATGGTGAATTGGGACATGTTGACGATTTTATTATTGACGACGAAACATGGGCTATTCGTTATTTAGTTATAGATACTGCAATTTGGTGGGTCGGAAAGAAAGTTTTGATTTCACCACATTGGATTGACCATTTAAGTTGGGAAGATTTGAAAGTATATGTAAAACTATCACGCGAAAATATTATGCAGTCGCCTGAATATTCAGAAGAAATCCTGCTGACCCGTGATTATGAAACCCAGTTACACCGGCACTATAACCGCAATGTATATTGGAAACAAAATCCTGAGGATAGAAAAATTCTGGATGAAGAATGATAATATTTATTTAAAGAACAAACTTATCAGTCATAAAAAAAATTGAAAAACCCGGGCAGATTTTGCCTGAAATGCTGAACTGGATATGGAATCAGAAAATGACATTGAAAAAGGAAGTACGGAGAACAGAAGAGAAACCATGAGCATTGGTATTGCTGCCGATCACGGCGGGTTTGAATTAAAAGTTCAACTCGTCGCGGCACTTACTTTTGCAGGTTATTTGGTTAAGGACTTCGGGGCTTTTGAGCTGATTGACAGTGACGATTATCCCGATTTTGTGGTGCCGATGGCCAGGGCAGTTTCTGAAGGAAAAGTCACCCGTGGTTTGGCTATTTGTGGCAGTGGAGTAGGGGCGTGCATTGCGGCAAACAAAGTAACCGGCGTTCGCGCAGCTTTAATCACCGATTCTTTCTCTGCACATCAGGGAGTTGAAGATGATGACATGAATGTATTGTGCCTGGGTGGAAGAATTACCGGCTCTGCTCTTGCCTGGGAATTGGTGCTGGCTTTTCTGAATGCTGAATTCAAAACAGAAGAAAAATACATCCGCCGTTTGAACAAAGTGACAGCGCTTGAAAAACGATAAATTATCAGAAAAATTAAACAGAAGACATTAGTAATGAAAACAAAAGAGCTTATTTCAACTGCAAAGGCAATGGTTGCCAACCACAAAGGCATACTTGCTATGGATGAAAGTAATCCAACCTGCAACAAACGATTTGCAAAACTTGGAATTCCGCAAACACCGGAACTCAGGCGTGACTATCGCGAAATGATTGTCTCAACTGCCGGATTGAATGAAAGTATAAGTGGAGCCATCTTGTTTGATGAAACCATTCATCAACAGTTGAAAGATGAAAGTTCGTTTATCGATGTTCTGATCAATAACGGAATTATTCCCGGGATAAAAGTTGATGGCGGTACAGTAGCTTTGGCTGGGCATCCCGAAGAAAAGATTACAGAAGGAATGGATAATTTACGCAACCGCCTCAATGAATATGCTAAAATGGGACTCCGTTTTACCAAATGGCGCGCTGTAATTATTATTGGCAATGATATTCCATCACAGACATGTATCGAAGCAAATGCACATACATTGGCACGTTATGCTGCATTGTGTCAGGAAGCAGGGATTGTTCCGATTGTTGAACCGGAAGTACTTATGGATGGTGATCATACGATGGAACGTTGTTTTGAAGTAACCGAACAGGTACTGCATACGGTTTTCAATCAACTTTATAAACAGGGAGTTGTCCTCGAAGGCATGATTCTGAAGCCAAACATGATCGTACCGGGATTGGCTTGTAAAAAACAAGACTCAATTGATGAAGTTGCGGATGCGACAGTCAAATGTTTGTTACGTGCAGTTCCGGCAGCAGTTCCGGGCATTGCATTTCTTTCAGGCGGCCAATCTCCAGAGTTGGCTTCGGCTCGTCTTAACGCAATGAATGTACGGTTTAAAAACAAACTTCCGTGGGAATTATCATTCTCATTTGGCAGGGCTATTCAGCAGCCTGCATTGGATATCTGGAATGGAAATGAAAAAAATGTGACTGAAGCGCAGAAAGCTTTATATCATCGGGCAGTGTGCAACCTTGCTGCGCGTCAGGGTGAATACAATAGCGAAATGGAAAAAGAATAAACATATCAGTCACAAATAGTACAACAAACTGAAGAATCTGGTAAAAAATGAATAAGATAATTTTGAAATTTAAATTCAATAAAAATGACAACTCAAAAAACCTGGCATGAAAAACATCATGCAGCATTAACTTTTGGTGGTCGTGTAGCTGACGCTGTAGCAAAAGGGATGGGTTCATGGAGGTTCATCATCCTTCAAACAGTTTTGGTTGTTATATGGATGGGATTAAATCTTGTAGGATTTATGTTTCATTGGGATGTCTATCCTTTCATTTTGCTAAATCTTCTTTTCTCGACCCAGGCTGCTTATGCGGCGCCTATTATTATGATGTCTCAAAACAGGCAGAACGAACGCGACAGGTTGCATGCTGAACAGGATTACAAAACGAATAAAGATGCAAAAAAGGAAATAGAAGCGCTGGCCATCAAATTGAAATCCATTGAAGTAGATAAACTGGATAAAATCATTGAATTGCTTCAGGAGCAGAAAAATAATTCATCAAAGAAACCCTTATGAAAACAAAGATTGTTGCAAGAAATTTCCCTGTAGTTTGTGTGGGCGGATCAGCCGGAGGACTTGACGCTTATATTAGACTGTTAAAAAATTTACCTGTTGATATGGGTGTTGCAATAGTCATTGTAAACCACTTGAGAACTGTAGCTACTTTACTTCATGAGATTCTTCCAAAATATACAAAGATGCCGGTGGAATTGATAACTGAAAAGTTGGACATTAAACCCAACCATGTTTTCATTATTCCCGAAAAGCGTGATTTGCATGTTTTAAATGGAGAGTTCAGGCTAAAACCAATTTCAAAACCATGGGGTTGGCCCGATGTAATTACTGTTTTTATGCGTTCAATGACACAAAACTGGGATGGAAAACTTATCGCTGTAATTGTCTCAGGATTCGATGGTGACGGCGCAGATGCACTGAGTGGTATTAAGAAAGTTGGTGGAATTACAATTGCGCAAAAAGCCCGAAACAGCTGCACAACCTGATATGCCTGAAACAGCGATAGATAGCGGAAGCATCGATTTTATTCTTTCACCTGAGGAGATTGCGACGAAAATTATAAGTATCGCAAAGAAGGAATCTGTAGGTTAAGTAAAGGATGTGAAACTAAAAAATAAATTAAATACGTCAGCAACACTACATGATAAACACAGTTAAAAAATTCCATTAAATCAAAAATAAAATGAAAACACTAAAGGACATAAAAACAAAAGCGCTGATGGAAGCAGAGAAATGATGCGCATTGGAATATCTACCGATTTTGGGTGGTTCGAAATAAAACGGAAACTAATATCGGCTCTTAATGCCATTGGCTACGAGTTGGCAGATATTGGTGACTATGAATTGGTTGCCGGAGAGAATTATCCTGATTTTATTTTTCCCCTGGCGAAAACTGTATCTGACGGAAATGACAAACTTAAAACAACAACCGGTTTAAACAACATTGAAGCATGTGCCGAAATAAATAAATTACCCGGTGTTTGTGCAGCTATTGTTACCGAAACATCAGACTTTTATAATGGAGTTGATATTGAAGATTTGTATGTAAGGTGCATCGGTGGTAAAATCAAGGGATATGCATTGTCGAAAAAGAAGGTAATGACCTTTCTTAATGCCGATAGTCCAAACAGCATCCCAACCAACCAGCGGCTTGCGAAAATGAGGGTTTTGGAAGGTGATTACAATTTGTCACAAAGGAAAAGGCATTTGGCTTAATTATGCACAGCATACGTTCAATAGAAGGTTCTCCCCTTTTAAAGCTCGCTGCTTTGGTTATTATTTTCGCAGGAGTGATTTATGCAAAAGTAATCATCGCTCCCATTTTGCTTGCGCTTTTTATTAGCATCATTTGTATTCAACCTATTTCGTGGTTAGAGAAAAAGAGGATTCCCAAATGGATAGCAATTATGATTGTAATATTGGGGTTGATCCTGATTTTTTCGGGTTTACTGCACTGATTGGAGGAACATTATCATTTTTCCTAAGCAATGTTTCAAAATATGAATCAACTATTACAGCTATAAGTATTACAACCATTCAGTTTTTAAACGAAAATGGTTTCAACATTCCTGAAGATCAAATCACAAAATTAATTCAGCCTGAAAAAATACAGGTATTTACCTCACATGGCGTGAAGTTACTAATAAACTTACTGGGGAATTCTTTCCTCATCACACTTATCATATTATTTATTCTTATGGAATTTGGCAGTTTTATAATAAAAGCAAAAGCAATTACAAACAAGTCATATCAATCAATTTTATATTTCTCAACCATTTTAAAAAATATCCGTCACTACCTTGCCATAAAAACAATGATTTGCCTGGCAACAGGAATTTGTATCTATATTTCATTGTTAATCATTGGGGTTGATTACCCGCTGCTGTGGGCCTTACTTGCAGGTCTGATGAATTACATACCGAATGTTGGCTCAGTTATAGCTATAATTCCGATATTTTTCTTTGCATTGATACAACTCGGAATTGGCGGCGCACTCTGGACATTTGGTTCGTTTCTGGTTATCCACAATGTGCTGGGTAATTTTATCGAACCTAAACTCATGGGAAAAGGCTTAGACTTGTCGGCACTTGTTGTAATTCTTTCACTTATTTTCTGGGGTTTTATTCTGGGTCCTGTGGGAATGTTCCTGGCTACTCCTTTCACACTCACCATTAAAATAATTATGGAACAAAATGAGAAAACACGATGGATTGCGATACTGTTAGGAACACCGGCAGAAGCCAAAAATTATCTTCAAAATAAAGAACAGGTAAACGAACAAAAACAAAATGAGGAATCACTACTGGAGAAATTAACCGGCCAGGATTGAATCTGAACAACCCCTCAAAATAAATTGTTCATAATAAATGATTTAATGTCGTTTAGTTAAGGCAAGAATTTAAAAGACAATTATTTAAACACCTTTCTCCCGTTAGCTATCGGGATCGCTCAGGGTGACGGTCAGACTGAGCGTAGTCGAAGTCTGTTTTTCTACTAACTAAACGACATTGATAAATGATTTACAACTTCAATGTAATATGGTTTATGTTGTTATAAACCGACGAATAAATTCTAAATAAAATGAAGTTATGCAATATCGAACAGAAACAGACACAATAGGTAAAGTACAGGTTCCTGCCAACAAATACTGGGGGGCACAAACCCAACGATCGTTAACAAATTTTCGTATTGGGCCTCCTGCATCAATGCCCATTGAAATTATTCATGCCTTTGGATATGTAAAGAAGGCAGCAGCCATAACCAACCATAAATTTGGATTGTTAGCCAGCGATAAAATGAATTTGATTATTCAGGTATGCGATGAAATTATTACAGGCAAACTCGATGATCAGTTTCCGTTGGTTATATGGCAAACAGGCTCAGGAACCCACACCAACATGAATTGTAATGAGGTTATTGCAAACCGGGCGCATGTTTTGCTTGGCAACAAATTAGGCGAAGGGAAAACACATCTTCATCCAAACGATGATGTAAATATGTCACAATCTTCAAACGATACATTCCCCACAGCAATGCATATTGCAGCCTGCCAAAAAATTACAGGACATACCATCCCTCAAATTGAAAACCTCATTAATACTTTGAATATAAAATCGGTTGCAATGGCCAAAATTGTTAAAATCGGACGTACACATTTTATGGATGCAACTCCAATTTCTCTTGGTCAGGAATTTTCAGGTTACGTGTCGCAATTGAAACATGGAATGATAGCCTTGAAAAATACTTTGCCTCATCTTTCTGAATTGGCGATGGGTGGAAGCGCTGTAGGTACAGGGTTAAATACACCACAAGGTTTTGACCATGAAGTTGCAGCAACCATTGCCAGATTAACAAACCTGCCGTTTATAACTGCCGAAAACAAGTTCGAAGCGCTGGCGGCAAATGATGCAATTGTGGAAACACATGGCGCTGTTAAACAATTGGCCGTTAGTTTAATGAAAATTGCAAACGACATCCGGATGCTGGCTTCAGGTCCACGTTCCGGAATCGGGGAAATTATTATTCCGGCAAACGAGCCCGGTTCTTCTATAATGCCCGGTAAAGTTAATCCTACTCAAATTGAAGCAGTGACAATGGTTTGTGCACAAATTTTGGGTAATGACACAACCATAACTTTTGCCGGCTCAAACGGGCATTTTGAATTGAATGTTTTTAAACCGGTAATGATAAGTTCTCTTTTACAATCAGCCACACTTATTGCTGATGCCTGCAAATCATTCAACGAAAATTGTGTTTCCGGTATAGAACCCAATTTACACAGAATTGAAGAAAATCTAAATAATTCGTTGATGCTGGTAACCGCACTGAACCCGCATATCGGTTATGACAATGCAGCCAAAATTGCTAAAAAAGCTTATGCCGATAACACAAGTTTGAAGAAAGCAGCACTGGAACTTGGCATTTTAACCGAACAACAATTTGATGAATGGGTTGGTGCCGAAGATTTTTTACCTAACACTACCAAATTCCCGCAGGGGTTCTTCCTACAATTAGTTTCTCAGAGGTACTAATTTAATGTTCTGATCATTTTAAAAACCATATATTTTTTCTCCAAACCTCAGCTGTTCAGCTTTTTCCTATCTTCGGGAAAAATTAACCTGACGTGAACTGGCAACCGCAAAAGTATCAATAGAATTTTTTTCCGAATGATAAAAGGCAAAAAAACAGGGAAAAAAAAAAAAAAATCATTGATTATAACCACTTTTTTGTTTTTAAATCTGGACAGCACTTGATGAGAAAGAGGAAAAAACTTTTGAAGTTGGGTCTAGGGGAATTGGATTATTTGGTATTATTTCAATATTTATCCTTCCTTTTTATTTACCCTTCCTACGTTCTTTAAAATTACAGACTTTTCAGACAAAGGTCCTATTGGGGACACTTATTAACGGTATAGCTGGACCATTTATAGCTCTTCTTGCATCTGTATTGACATTTCTAGCGTTCTATATTCAGTACAAAGCAAATATCCAGCAAAGAGAACAATTTTCAAAAACAATTGAAGATCAGGAAAAAGCGTATTTAGTTCAGGATAAAATTTGGAGAGTTGAGAGGTTTGAAAATCGTCTTTATGAGCTTCTAAGATTTCACAAAGCAAATGTCGAAGAAATGAACATTGGTGACAAAGTACTAAGAAGTAAATGTTTCGTCCTATGTTTTATGAACTAAGGTTCTGCTATAAAGCGACAAAGTTGTTTATGACTATATTCCTAGATTTAAAGATAACAAACAACGTGTATTAGATATTGACCTAATGAAATTTGCATACACAATATTCTTTTCGGGATTGGTAAACAATCTGAAAAACAATACTTAGATAAATTTTTCAGACGGAGAAACATCTACATTTTTTAGTAAATAATCTCTAGAGAAGATACAAAATCAATACTTGGAATTTGTTCAAGAGAATCTTTACGCCAAGTACTTCCATGCCACCGAATTTTCAAATTACCCAATAGACGATGATAGGTCTATAGAATTCTATTATTTTCCGTTTGACGGACATGTAAATCTTCTAGGACATTATTACAGACATTTATTCCAAACGGCTAAATATATTACAGAACAGGATATGCTTTCCGACAAGGAACAGTATGGCTATATTAAAACTCTACGAGCACAGCTGACAAATTTTGAGCAATTGTTATTATATTACAATTCAATTGCTTAGTTTAGAGATGAATGGAGGGATTTACCAAGCATCGACTAATCAAAAATTTACCTTTGCCAATTGCTTTGATTTCCATAACACCAGAAGTTTATTTTAAAACTGAGATAAAAGAACTTAATGATAAAGGAATTGCAATGTTTGAATGGCTTGAATAGAAAGCCAGCCTCTCAGCTACCTGCAGTGCGGCAGCCGTGGTTTTCGGTGGGTATCTTTCCGCCCAAGCTGCTTTTGACATGGAAATCGCCCGCAGTCCGCCCCTGCGTGTAGCTTCCTGCCGTTAGTGGTAATATTGAATTGACATAAAAAGTACTTGCTAAATGATTGAAAAAATTATTGAAATAAAGAATATTGGAAGATTTATAGATTATAAATTAAAAGCATCTAATCAATGGAATGGCGAATTGAAGAAGATTAATTTGATTTATGCTCCTAATGGGTCTGGCAAAACTACTTTGGCAACAATCTTTAAATCATTAAAAACTGAAAATGGTAGCTTAATTGAGATTAAAAAATCGTCAATCACAGACGATGAATCTATCGTAAAATTAAA
>JADIYN010000022.1 GCA_016705335.1 Draconibacterium sp.
TTCTGGAAAACAAACGACAACCAAACCGTTTGGCCCGAAGAAACAGAAACAGGATTAGCGGGAGGGCAACCGTCTGCCAACCTTCAGCAGCATTGCTGTAACAGAAGAAGTCATTTCCCAATCGCGCTGCAGGTTTCCCCTCCACGTCAGTATAAACCCCCAGTAACATGTTTCCTGAACCCCATTGTGATAAACCGAGATGCTGTTGATCTCACCATTTTCGTTAAAAGTAACCGGGATGGCACGGCGGTTTGGGGCGGTTGAAGTTGTACTGTATATGGTTGTATTGCCATTTGAATAATCTGAAGTTACATCAATACTATAATTACAATAAAGTGAATAAGTGTAATTGGCGAGTCCAGATGCACCAAACTCATCGGGCATTCCGTCTGCCCATGTCTGTATTGATGAAGCTCTTCCGGAAGTTGCTGTCTGATATTTGATTCCAATATTATTTTCAAACACAAATGCAAGCCATACTGTCTGACCACTAGATACAGATAAAGGACTTACAAGTTCAATTGTTTGCCATCCTTCATTAACATTTACAGTGGTTGAAGAAGTCACTCCCAGACGTGAACCCGGATATCCACTAATATCATCATAGACAGCCATCAGTACACTTCCTTCGCCACCGTTATGATATATGGATAAACTTCTGATAACAGCGTTTTCATTAAAAGTTACCGGAATTGCCCTACGGTTTAATGCTGAGGATGTAGAGTTGTAAACCGTGGCGTTACCGAGCGTATTTTTAACTGTTACACTGTAGCTATCAGTAAATTGACCATAAGCAGCCTCGATTAAAATTACTTGATCAGTAAGCACTTCAACTGATGTTAATTTGCCACTTTGATTAATACTTGCAAATTTGAATCTACATTCCAAATTACATTTTTTGAAATATCAGTTGTTACACCATTGGGATAATGAGCAGTACACATATATTGTACTTCACTATTTTCGGATATAACCAAAGAACCTGTAATTTCAATAAAATCTGGCTTAAGCTGTTCTAACTTGGAAATTCCACCGCCAGAAGTGCCAACCCAAATATTTCCACTTTTATCAGCTATAAGTGAATATAAAACACCGCCTGTTACTGAAGCCATTCCATCTATTGAGGAAATCGCTGACCAGTTATTTCCATCATATTTGGCTAATTTGTTGCTGCCCCAAACAGATATTGCCATAAATATCTTCTGCAATATCTTCACACCACGGAACAATGTTTCCCTATTTCTGTTATTTCTGTCCAGTTTTGCCCATCGTATTTATAAACCAGGCTGTTCATTGTGAACCATGTGTTACCTTTGGAATCCAGGAATATTTCAGAAACAACAGGATTGGACCAAGACTTGTCAAGGTTCCCAGGTATTGCCGTTATAAACAGTCACTCCAAGGTTTGTAGCAAAATATAAGTTTCCATTTGGATCTTCGCCTATACTTAAAACATAGTCTCCAAGGTTGTGAGAGGTTGCATCAAAATAACTCCAGTTATTTCCATTATACCTGCAACACCGTCTCCATGGTATGAACCAAACCAAATATTACCTTTGTATCAGCATAAATACATTCTTCATAATTTGCTGGTTGCGGGTAATTAACAAATGCTATTCCGTCATAACTGGTTATTACACTGTCGTATGCAGATGTAAGCCAAATGTTTCCAACTAAATCACTTGACATTGCCCAATGATAATTGGCCGCCAATCCATTTTCTATCGTATTGGTTGCCCAGTTTGTTCCATCGAACCTGGAAACTCCCCAAAAATCAGTTGACCAGATTTCTCCATTTTTATCTTCCGCAATGGCAAATGAATAATCGGATAAAATTCCATCGCATGAGTTATAGGTAGTCCATGGTAGAGAATCTGTATAGTCACCAAATGTTTTGCGCATTCTTTGAATGTGATTGTCAGTTGAATCATTGTCGATAATATTAATAAAACAATCGATCTGAAAAAGTTTTCAGGTAGCTGCTGGAACTTAAATCAGCCTTGGTATAAAAGGTGTAAGTTAATGTATCACCGGAATTTATTTCACCGTTATAAGTTTCGAAAGCAACAACTTCCCCGTCAATAGCAAAACCAAATTCAGGATTACTGACCGGTAGATCGCCATTATTGACAACAATTACAGAAATTTCCTCACTTGCAGATAAACCACAATGGGCGCGGCTTCTTGATAATACTCCAGGTGAATTTAAAGCTAACATTTTCAGATTTGCAGCACCTTCTTCAACAGCAATATGTATTAATCTGCTTTCAAGAATGAGTTCGGGAAAAAGTGGATTAGTAACCAAACATTTGTATTCACCTTCATCATCCAACGAAATGACATCAAACTCCAGGTCGTCTTGAGTTTGCCCAACTAATAAATCAGAACCTTTGTACCATTGATACTGGTTTCCATCGCCAGGGATGAAAGCGGAAATTTTAAAAAATTCACCCTCGGTTTTTATATAATTTTGTTCTTGTCCAAAAAGGTCTTGTGGTGAGTACCAAAATCCATTGATGCTCCCGGGAACAACCCCTGAAGAGATAATATTTCCAAAATCAAACCGGTTTGAACTTATATTAAACCATTGTAGATTGCTGAAATTCTCACAAGAGGGGATATTTCCTTCCAATAAATTACCAAGCACATAATAAAGTTCCAACTGAGTCAGGTTGGTAAAACTTGCAGGAATCACGCCATTCAATTGATTCCATGACAAGTTTAAATATTTTAAGTTGTTCAATTGTCCAAGCCAATCAGGAATATTTCCACTTAAACCACTGTTTGCCAACTGAAGTGTTTCCAGATTTGTGCACAAGCTCAAATTTGGCATTACACCAATGTTCAGTTGATTCCAGCCTAAACTTAATTCTCTGATGTTTTCCGGGTTAACAAAATTTGCGGAATTGTACCCGTTAAGTTGTTATTTGCCAATAATACACGCTCTAGAACAGGCAGTTGAGTTATCCATTGAGGAATTGTACCGGTAAGATTACAATTTGCCAAACCAAATCTGGTTAACCTTTGTGCATTACTAAAATCGGGTATTGGTGATTGATCCAAATCAGGGTTTTCACTTAAATACAATATTTCAAGATTTTGCAGGAATGATAAATTGCCAGGTAATGGACCGGTAAAATTACATGCTTCTGCTATTAAGGTTTTCAACTGGTTTAGATTTCCAAAATTGGGCATGGAAGCTGGATCGAAATTGTTCCAGGATAATTCAAGTACTTTAAGGTTATATAGATTTAAAATTTCATTTGGAATTGTTCCTGTCAATGCGCAATTATAAAAACGTAGAGTATGCAGAGTAGTTAAATTTCCGATTGTTGTTGGAATATTTCCTGTAAGATTATCTTCATTGCGAATATTTAGTTCGCGCAACGCACTTAAATTTCCAATTTCATTTGGAATGTTGCCAACCAGGTTATTATTCCACCCCATGTCAAGTCCAACTACTCTTCCATGTTCAATTCCAACTCCCCACCAGGTTTGAATAGGGCCGGTTAACCAATTTTCATTATTTTGCCATTCATCGCCATTTGTGGCATTATAAAAGGCAACGAGGGTAAGAGAATCCTGTTCAATTAAAATTTGCTCAAGAGTACAATCAACACAACTTCCAAAACAAACAGCATCTAATATTAAATTTTCCGTTTCAAGAGAAATAAAGCGGTCGGCATTTTCACCAATTGTACAGTTTCCCAGAACAGTTTCCCAATTATCGCCATTTTTAAATTTATACGTAGTATAATATCCTTCGGAATATGAATCGATGCGCTGTAAATATCTCCATTTGCAAACATTAGCTCGGGTTCTTCCCATGATATCCATGAATTCCAATTTCCGCCTACATAAACAGCAGCATCCACCACCTCATTTTTCATATCTACCTGAAATGTAACTTCAATCAATTTTTTATTCCTCCGCATCTCTTGGAAGTATTCGGAAAGACCCGTATTGAAAGTCAATTGTTCCGTTGATATTATAGAAGGCCCCAATTTCTAAAGAGGGTTGATAAATATAATTATCTATAATTACAGTATCACCAGCCTCCGAAACGGCAATATATTCCTGAAATTCATTTTGTGCTACAACCTGAATATCTGTTAATTGCATAAAAACACATTCATAATCTTCACCTATTTCATTCACTTCAATAAAGTCCGATAGACCCAGAACAACTCATCAGTATAATCTATCCATTGTATTCCGCTTAATTGGGTTCTTCCGTTGTATTCGGAAACCGTTGCAATAACTTCGATATGATCTCCCTGGTTGAATTGAAGAGCCAGACTTGGGTCATAAATAAATATTCCGGTGCGAATTCCGGTTGTGTCTTGAATAAAACAGCCATATTGATTTAAGGCAATAATACGTCCTTTTGTTCGTACTACTTGTCCGGCATAAGGCGAAATATCTCCTTCTCCCTGTATTTCACGAATCGTACGTAGTGGAGAATTTAAATCAGGACAGCCAGCACATCTATTGAAACATACTGCATCTAATATTACATTGGATTCCGGAACAATAATTTGGCGATTGTTATTTTCACCAATTGTGCATGCATTAGGCGGTATTTCATAGTTGATCCACTCTTCTCTACCTCCGTTTACAAATTTATATTCAAACGTTTCACCTACAGGTAATTTTAAAGTTGCTTCATATAAACTTCCAGAGATATGTATCATTTCAACTGCTTCAGCCCAATCTGAGAAGCTTCCGTTAATATGAACACCATTGGGAGAAATCGCTTCGTTTTGCATATTCACCTGGAAAGTAACATCAACAGAATCAACAAGTAATAAATCTGCTTCGCTTATAAGTAAAATATCATCGATGTAGGTTTTTACATTTGAAGTGCCCAACATAAAAATAACTTGTTGAATAGTATTTTCCTGAATTTGGTCGAAAGTAACATCAAAAGTGTAAGATGTTGGAACGGTTGTAATATCAAATGTCCACTGTGAACGACCATTTCCCAAACTTGTGCGTGGATCTGAAGATATTCCATACCTGTTATAGTTATTAGGTGCATCTTCAAAATCAACGGTAAAAGTTCTTGGGGCATCTGCCCACGCAGTAAAACTAAAACGATAAGGAATGTTTGGCAACGCGGTTAAATATTCCTGTGAAAACTGATATGACCAAAAGTCGGGTTCTCCAACCGGATTGTGTTCTGAAACCCCATTTACAACTGTATGTGCTGGAGAAGAGCTTGTCCACCCTCCCCAGAATAACGCCGTATTATTTTGATCAACTAAATCTAAACGTCCATTTTTTATAATGTTCAAATCTTCAGAATTTACAATCTGCCCTTATTGAAACCGTTTCTTCGTTTGAATAAACAGAACCATCCCATGAGACTGCCCAAATAATTATCGCCATTTACTTGTGGAGTTAGTAACCCATTTTCATCAATTGTTGCACGTCCGCTATTTGTATTGGCAGGTCGAACAAACCATTTTAATTTTTGAAAGTAGCGTTTTCAGGTAAAACATGTGCAGTAATTTGTAATGTTTGATTGTCTTCAGTTATTGAGCCACCACTAATATTAATTTCTTCAACATAAATCTGCGATTCTGCACCATCGAAAGTAATTAATCCGCAATCGTCCATGTTGTTCCATGATTCATCAATAGCACCTTCATTTGCCCAAACCATGCGGTTTCGGACTAAATCATCTGGATCTCTGTCTGTAACCGTAACATCAAAACCTATTGTGGCTGTTAAATCAATAGGAAAACCATTTTTGTCATTTAGAAATGAAAAGGGTATAAAATATTCAGCATGAAAGAACCAGTATCCCAAAAAAGAAACATATTCCTGGAAAACGCATAAACAATTCCATTCCCAAAATCAGTTTGTGGTGTTCCATTTACATTTTGAAGCCGTATAATTTGGTGCAATCTGATAATGTCCTGATTTGGTGGATTTTGTCCACCCAAGCCATCTTCCAATGTAGAATTTACATCAAAATAGATATCAATTTTGTCGTAATCCCAACATTTGTCGGGTTATCAGCAAGATAATATGGGTAAAATTCATCATCATGTCCACCAACATAAATGTAGATACCGTCTGCAGTCCACAATGCTTTCCATTCAGCGCTCAGTGTTGGTTGTTCAGTCTGAAAATTTTTCCGGATTATGTAATTGTTGGCTTCTGCCCAAACCACATCAATTTGTCCGTCTATAATCGGAACAACTGATGCTTCCATTATGATTCCTTCTGGTTTCTGTGCAAATGTTGCGGAAAAAACAAGAAATAAGATAAGTGTTGAAAAGGTAAGTTTTTTCATAATATTGATTTTTGGTTGATAGATATTCTTGAGTTGGTTATATACAAATAGGTATCCGTCTTTTTTATCTTACTAATAAAAACTATACCATAAATAACCAACATATGTAAATAAACTTAGCTATTTATTGAATGCCGGGAAAATTGCAATAAGATGCTTGATTTCTACAACAAAACTAATCCGTTGCCAAACCGCAGCGAATCATTTCCTGTTTCGAATAGGGAATTTCTATCTCAAAATGGTTTAAATGGATGACTTTTCTACGTTTGTCAATTTTCAAAAGGTAGTTGTAATTGATTATCACTTTTCTCGAAATTCGGTAAAATGTATCACTTGTAGAAGCTGCTGAATTTTTCCCAAGTGAAAACTGGATGTTATTTTGTTACCATCGCGGGTATAAATATTTGTGTAATTACCATCAGCTTCCAGATAGTAAATATCTTCAGTTGCAAAAAACAACTCTTCAAAACTCGTGGGAATTCTTATTTTTCTTGTTTGATGATTTGAAAATTGTTCAACGTTTTGTGTTGGTTGATGTTGTTCTTTATGAAGGTTGAATTTTTCGAGGCTTCTTATTAAATCTTCTTTGTCAATTGGTTTTAACAGGTAATCAATCATGCTAAAATGTGCTGCATCTAAAATAAGTTTTTCATGTCCAGTTATAATTACAACATGTACATGAAGGTTAAATGTGTCAATTAATCTCAAAATTTCCATTCCTGATAAACCAGGCATTTGAAGGTCGAGAAAAAGTATATCAGGTTTTTCTGATTTCAATGACTCAAATCCATTTACCGAGTCGTTGAAAGTACAAATTTCACTAATTTCAGGTATCTGTGTCAATAATATTTTTAAAAGAAAAATTGATTCAGGTTCATTATCAATGATAAAGGCTTTGATACTCATTTTTCTGGTTTTAACAAAAAGGTTGATTGGCTTAAAAATACTAAAATTAATTTAATATAAAGTTTTATGAGTTTTGCATATTCAATTTCAATACTCAAACTCAATCCACATGTTTTTATATCATTAGTTTTTTTTAATGAACATCAATCCGTTAGTTTCCGCGTTGAACGGAGGTGAAGATTACGAACTGCTTTTTACACTTCCAATTGGCGATTACGATAAAATTAAAAATGATCCCGATTTTACGATTATTGGTCACATGACCGAAGCTGCTGAAGGAGTGAATTTAATTACTGGGGCAGGTTCTGCAATTCCGCTGGTTGCGCAGGGGTGGGAGCAATGGAAATAAAAAAACTCCAGTCATCGACCAGAGTTTCATGTAGTAAATATGTTTTCAAAATATTAATCAGGAAAATAACCCCTGATAATTCCTCTTTTCGAGTCTTTTACAAATAGCAGGATTTCATCTCTTTCCTGGGTTGCAGGCATTTCGGCTTCAATAATTTCAACTGCCTGTGAAGTATTTAAACCCTTTTGGTAAATGTATCGGTAAATGTCCTGAACTTCGCGAATTTTCTCGTTGGAGTAATTCCTGCGGCGCAGTCCAATTGAATTGATACCAACATACGAAAGAGGTTCGCGCGCGGCTTTGATAAAAGGTGGCACATCTTTTCTTACGAGTGAACCACCCGCAATCATTACATGTGAGCCAACATGACAAAACTGATGAACAGCAACCATTCCGGCTAATATTACAAAGTCGTCAATAATAACTTCACCAGCCAGTTGGGTATTGTTAACCAAAATAACGTTATTGCCTACAACACAGTCGTGGGCAATATGTACATAGGCCATAATTAAATTATTATTGCCAATAACTGTTTTACCTTTTGCTGCTGTACCGCGATTAATTGTAACAAATTCGCGGACTGTGTTGTTGTCTCCAATTTCTACTGTTGAATATTCTCCCCGGAACTTTAAATCCTGAGGAATAGCACCAATTACAGCTCCCGGAAAAATTTTGCAGTTCTTCCCAATTCTGGTTCCGGGTAAAATAGTTACTCCTGATCCAATTCTGGTTCCTTCTCCAATCAAAACATCCTGATCAATTGTTACAAATGGTTCGATTACAACGTTATCTGCAATTTTTGCATCTGGATGAACATATGCTAATGGTTGTTTCATCATAGGTTTCTTAATTGTTTTCGTTTTGTTTTACAACTTGTGCCATGAATTCGCCTTCGGCTACAATTTTATCTCCAACAAAAGTAATTCCTTTCATTAGAGCAATTCCTCTTCGAATCGGCGAAACTAAGATTAATTTAAAAATTAGAGTATCACCAGGGACAACTTTTTTTCTGAATTTAACATTGTCGATACGTACAAAATAAGTGGAGAATTTACCTTCCAACTGGCTTAAAACCAGCAATCCACCTGTTTGTGCCATTGCTTCAACCAGCAAAACACCTGGCATAACAGGTTCTCCCGGGAAATGGCCTTCAAAAAACGGTTCGTTCGCCGTTACGTTTTTAATGCCAATTATTTGCATATCTGTTTTACAAATAATTTTATCGACTAATAAAAAAGGATATCGGTGAGGAAGTAGTTCTTTTATTTTGTTTATGTCGAGCAGGGGAGCAATATTTGGGTCATAAACAGGAACTTTTTCTTCAGCTTCTTTAATACTTTTCTTGAGTTCTTTAGCAAAGATTGTATTTGGTCCGTGGCCGGGTTTTGAAGCGATAATTCTTCCTTTAATATGTTTTCCGCATAAAGCCAAATCACCAATTACGTCAAGCAGTTTATGCCGGGCACATTCATTGTCGTAATGTAGCTCAAGATTATTTAATATTCCCTGTGGTTTTACTTCAACATGTTTGTGATGGAATAAATCGGCTAAACGATTGAGTTCTGTTTGAGTGATATCTTTGTCAATTATTACAATTGCGTTGTCGAGATCGCCTCCTTTTACCAGATTGTGATTAAGTAAGAACTCCAATTCATGCAGAAAAACAAATGTCCTGCAGTTGGCAATTTCAGTTTTAAAATTCTTTATCGAATCCAAAGTTGCATATTGATTGTTGAGCACTTTCGATTTAAAAGAAATTGTAATGTTTAAGCGATATTCGTCATCTGGAAGTGCGGTGATTAAGGCGCCCGATTTATTGTCAAAAATTTCTATTTTCTCTTTAATAACGAGGTAATCACGATCTGCATTTTGTTCTACAATTCCTGCTTTTTCAATTGCTTCCACAAAATATATCGAACTACCGTCAATAATTGGGGCTTCTTCGTTATTAACTTCAATTAAAACGTTGTCAAGGTCCATTCCAATCAATGCAGCTAAAGCGTGTTCAATTGTTCCAATCCTGACGCCATCTTTTTCAAGTAAAGTACCTCTTGAAGTATCGATAACTAGATCGACATCTGCTTCAATTATTGGTTGATTTTCAAGATCTATTCGTTTAAATTTAAAGCCGTGGTTTACCGGTGCCGGCAAAAAATTCATAGTAACATCAACACCTGTGTGTAAACCAACCCCATTAATTGTAAATGAATTTGCCAGTGTTTTTTGTTTTACGGACATACTTTAGTTCTCGGAATTTAATTTCAGTTCTTTTAAAGATTTTATTTCTTTTTGAAGTTGTATAACTTCATCACGAAGTTTCGGTAAGTTTTTATAAACCGTTATTGCCCTTATAGCGTCTTTTATATCAATTGCCGGGCTGCCCAGTATAATTTGATTGCTGCTTACAGATTTGGCAACGCCTGATTGTGCTCCAATAAAAACATTATCGCCAATGGTTAAATGGCCGGCAAGACCAACTTGTCCGCCAAATTTACAATTTTTTCCAACCTTTGAAGATCCCGCCAATCCCGACAGAGCTGCAATAACATTGTTTTCTCCTACTTCACAATTATGGCCAACTTGTACTAGGTTATCTATTTTGCTTCCTTTTCTAATGATCGTTGAATCCATTGTGCCACAATCAATTGTTGTATTTGCACCAATTTCAACATCGTCTTCCAAAACAGCATTTCCTATTTGTGCAATTTTTTTATAGTTTCCATTTTCAAGTGGAGCAAAACCAAAACCATCGGAACCTATTACTGCTCCTGAATGTATAATACATCGGTTTCCAATAACACAGTCGCTGTATATTTTAGCTCCTGAGTATATGATACAGTCATTTCCAACGGTTACATCATCCCCAATGTACACCTGCGGATATAGTTTTGTGTTGTTCCCGATCTTCGCATTTTTTCCTACATAAGCAAAAGCGCCTACATATATATCTTCTCCAACAAAAGCCGAAGAATCAATGTAACTTGGTTGTTCAATACCTGTTTTTAACAGTGATTTAGCCTGAACATATAAATCCAGTAATGAAGCAAATGCCTGATAGGCATCGTCAACCTTTATTAAGGTTGCATTAACGATTTCTTTTGGAACGAAGGTTTTGTTAATTAAAACTACCGAAGCCTTGGTTGAATAAAGATAATTCTCGTATTTTAAATTGGCCAGAAATGCCAAAGTGCCTGGTTTTCCTTCTTCAATTTTCGAAACATTAGATATTCTAATATTTTCATCTCCAACTATTTCACCATTCAGGAATTTGGCAATGTCAGATACTTTAAAATCCATTATTTGTTTTTTAGGCGGTGCAAATATAATAGTAAACTAATTAATGTCCAATTCTTTCGGATAACACACAAAATACTTCCTGACTGTTTTTGTTAGAGCATTCAAATTAATGTCCGACGCTTGCTGCATATCTTTTATTTTTCCGGTCTTATCTAAAACAAGTATTTTCTCATTGTGTTTATCGTATGCGTTGTTTGTTATTTCACCGGTCATTAGAAAATAATTAATTTGCCTGTTGTCGCCTGTTATTTCCGCTGCAATTTTTTTTTGAATTTTTTCTTCAATGGTCTTTGATATTGGTGTCGGAAAAAGTTGAATTCTGAATAATTTTCTGTTATTAAGGCTTTTTGCAAGATAAGAAAGTACAAGATCTGAATGTAATTGCCACTCCTTAATTGATATTGAAATATCGTTATCGTCTAAAAGCGAAAACCAATCTAAAATGTTTTTACCTTTTATTTCAATATTGTTTTTAAAATCGGTAGTTGTGAAATTGTGTTCCAGAAATATATTCAAAGTTGGCGTTGAATATATTTTCACGCCTTCATAAACGAGTTCTTTAGCCCTTTTTAAAATATTAATCAGAAGATTTTCAGCGGAAACTACTGTTTTGTGAAGATAAACCTGCCAATACATTAACCGCCTCGAAATCAGAAATTTTTCGACTGAATAAATCCCTTTTTCATCAACAACCAACTGATCGTCCCAAACATTCAGCATTTTTATAATTCTTTCAACGCCGATAGTACCTTCGGCAACTCCGGTAAAAAAACTATCACGGTTCAGGTAATCCAGCCTGTCCATATCCAATTGACTTGAAACTAACTGGTGCAAAAAATGCTTTTTATATCGATTTGTAAAAATCTGAATAGCCAAATCAAGTTTTCCGTTAAAATGCTCATTTAACTGATTCATCAGCAACAACGAAATTTCTTCATGCGGAATTTCAACAAGCGTGTTTTCCAAAACATGTGAAAACGGTGCATGCCCGATATCATGCAACAAAATTGCAGTTGTTACAGCTTCCGCTTCTGTTTCGGTAATTACATGCCCTTTCAGTCGTAAAACCTGAATGGCTTGTCGCATTAAATGTGTTGCGCCAAGTGCATGTTCAAAACGCGAATGATTTGCCCCAGGAAATACCAAATAAGAAAGGCCAAGTTGTCTTATCCTTCGAAGCCTTTGAAATATTGGATGTTCAATTAAGTCGAAAATTATTTCGGATTGAAGATTTATAAACCCCAAAACAGGGTCATTTATAATCTTTTTCTTATTTATTTGTTGATGGATCACAAATTTACGTTGTACATAAGAATCAAAAGTATAAAACTTTAACAAACCTGAATCATACTTTTTATTTTTTGATTACAGCATCATATAATAATCCATTATTCTTAATGAAAATGATCATATAATCAAGTGTTATTTATTCTTTAAAATCAGCTTTTTATAAAGCTGTTAATATTTGTTTTTGTTCTAAAAATTACTACTTTTGCGGTGATTTTTCTAAAACATGTTTTAGGGAGCCTCTGGTTCCCTATTTTGTTAGAGGTAAGTAATGATTGATAAAGAAACGGTAAAAAGGTTGGTTGAAGAAATGCTCGACGACAAAATGTTCGTGGTGGAAATTAGCGTAAACGAACGCAATGTAATTAACATCTTTGTCGATAGTTTTGAGGGTTTAACAATTGATCAGTGCATTGCAATCAGCCGCCATGTTGAACACAGTTTCGACCGTGAAGAGGAGGATTTTGAATTGCAGGTTTCTTCACCGGGACTTACTGAAAACTTTAGGGTTACCCAGCAATACATAAAATATGTGGGAAAACCGGTAGAAGTGAAAACTCGTGACGAAGAAAACTGGAAGGAATAATTCTGGAAGCTGACAATGACAAATTTGTTTTGGAAACTTCGGCCCTTGAACGATTGGAAGGACAGAAAAAAAGCAGTTGGTAGTTAAACAGCATCACTTAAAATACGACGAAATAAAAAGTGCGAAAGCAGTTATTTCATTTAAATAAAATTGATTTGAAGTATGGAAAATATTAACCTGATTGATTCATTTGCTGAATTCAAGGAGTTGAAAAACATCGACAGGGCCACAATGATGAGTGTTATTGAAGATGTATTCAGGAGTGTACTTATCAGACAATTTGGTACTGATGAAAATTTTGATGTTATTATTAATATAGACAAAGGTGACTTTGAAATCTGGCGAAACAGAACAGTGGTTGAAGACGACAAAATAGAAGATCCGAACAAACAGATTACTTTAACCAATGCACTGAAAATTGATGACGATTACGAAGTTGGTGAAGATGTTACCGATGAAGTAAAATTTGTAGATTTTGGCAGAAGAGCAATTTTGAATCTCAGACAAAATCTGGCCAGCAAAATTCTGGAACTCGAGAAGGATCATATTTACGGAAAATACAAATCAAAAATTGGCGACATTGTTACAGGTGAAGTTTATCAGGTTTGGAAAAAGGAAATACTTATTTTGGATGACGAAGGAAACGAATTAATACTTCCAAAATCAGAACAAATTCCTTCAGATTACTTCAGAAAAGGAGATAATGTTCGTGCTATTGTTTTTAAAGTGGAACTGAGAAATAATAACCCACTGATTATTTTGTCGCGCACAGCGCCTGCATTTTTGGAAAGACTTTTTGAACTTGAGATTCCGGAAATATTTGACGGATTGATAACAATTAAAAAGATAGTCAGGGTACCGGGTGAACGTGCGAAAGTTGCAGTTGAATCTTATGACGAAAGAATCGATCCTGTTGGAGCATGCGTGGGTATGAAAGGATCACGGATCCACGGTATTGTTCGCGAACTCAGAAACGAAAATATCGACGTGATAAATTTTTCGGCAAATAACCAGTTATTTATAAAAAGGGCTTTAAACCCGGCAAAAATAAATTCGATAAAAATTATCGAAGACGCAAAACGTGCCGAAGTTTATTTAAAACCTGAAGAGGTTTCTTTGGCAATCGGTAAAGGCGGTTTAAATATCAGGCTTGCAAGCCAGTTGACCGGATATGAAATTGACGTTTATCGCGAAATGGAAGAAGACGATGAGGATGTGAACCTCGATGAATTCGGAGATGAAATTGAAAGCTGGGTAATTGATGCTCTTAAAGGGATCGGTTGCGATTCGGCTAAGAATGTATTGAATATTTCGAGAGCCGAACTTATCAAACGCACCGATTTGGAAGAAGAAACAATTGATGAAGTATTGAGGATTTTAAAGTCGGAATTTGAATAAAAACAGTCGAAGTAGGGTAGTAAGTTTGCTTTTTGTTAATATTGCACTCAATACTTGGCAGTTATATATAGATTAGAAAAAGGATTTTTATGGTAGATGGCAACACAATAAGACTTAGTAAACTTGCAAGAGAATACAATGTAGGGATACACACCATTGTCGATTTTTTGCATAAAAAGGGTTTCAAGGATATCGATACGAACCCAAATACAAAGGTCAATGCAGAAGCTGTGCAACTTATTGAAAAAGAGTACAAAACCGATATTTCCATTAAAAAGGAATCGGAAAAAATCAGCTTAAAAAGTCATCGTCCGAAAAAGGAAAGTATTTCTATTGATGACTTTGACGATGATTTTGAAGAACAGGAAATAGAAGAAAAACCTACTCCTAAAATTATACCTGAAAAGAAAGAAGTTAAAGTGGAAGAGGTGATTATTCCGGTTGAGAATATAAATAAATTTAAGGTAGTCGGGAAAATCGACCTCAATGCGAATCAGAAACCTAAAAAGAAATTTGAGGTTGAAAAAAAAAAAGCGAAACCAAAACCTGTTGAACCCAAAGTAGAAAAACAGCCTGAAATTTTAATAGAAAAACAACCTGAACCTAAAGTTGAAAAGGAACCCGAAGTTGTGATACCAGTAAAACAGGAAATGGCAAAAGTTGAAACTGAGCCAAAAGCACCGAAAGCAGATGTCCCGGAAAAAACTGCAACTCCTGAAGTTGAAATTTATGTTCATAACCCACGGGTGTCCAATGTTGAAGAGGTTAAGGTAGTGGGAATGATTGATCTGACAAATATTAATCAGAGAACCCGTCCGGCTAAAAAATCAAAAGAGGAAAAAGAAAAGGAACGCAAAGAGCGTAATAAAATAAATATTACCAAACAAAGTGAGCAAAAACCTGAAGCTCCGAAATCGGCGAATGACAATGTCATTAAAACGAATGTGGTAAAATTAAACGGTCCTACTGTTCTGGGTAAAATTAATTTGCCCGATGAGAAGAAAGAACAAGGCGAACAAAGTGGAAACCGCAAAAAACGCAGAAAAAGAATATCAAAGGAGAATGGTAAAGTTGTAGTAGAACGTAAACCCGGAGATAAACCAAAGGGTAACTTTGTTGTAAACAAACAGGGATCGGGTCAGCCACCTGCTCAAAACCGTGTTGGTGACAAGAAAAAAAGACTGCTTAAAAAAGAAGTTAACGAAGAGGATGTACAAAAGCAAATTAAAGATACACTTGCACGGTTAACAACAAAAGGAAAATCGAAAGGCTCGAAACACAGGCGCGATAAGAGGGCTGCTTATTCCGAAAGAATGCAGGCTGATATTGAGAGAGATCTTGTAGATCAAAGAATACTGAAAGTTACCGAGTTTGTATCGGTTGCCGAACTTGCTACAATGATGGATGTGAGCGTTACCCAAGTCATCTCTTCTTGTATGAGTCTGGGTTTGTTTGTGTCAATCAACCAGCGTTTGGATGCTGAAACCCTTGCCGTTGTTGCCGATGAATTTGGTTTTAAAGTTGAATTCGTCAGTGTTGAAATTCAGGAGGCGATTGAATCTGAAGAGGACAAGGAAGAAGATTTACTGCCGCGTTCGCCAATAGTTACCGTAATGGGTCACGTTGACCACGGTAAAACTTCTTTGCTCGATTATATACGTAACACAAACGTTATTGCAGGTGAAGCAGGTGGTATTACACAGCATATTGGTGCATATCACGTAAAGTTAGATGATGGAAGGAGAATTACTTTCCTTGATACTCCAGGTCATGAGGCTTTTACAGCAATGCGAGCCCGTGGCGCCCAGGTTACCGATATTGCAATTATTATTGTAGCTGCTGATGATAATATTATGCCTCAAACAGTTGAGGCAATAAACCATGCCGCGGCCGCAGGTGTCCCAATCATATTCGCTATTAATAAAGTGGATAAACCGGGACCAAATCCCGAAATAATAAAAGAAGGCCTTGCCAACATGAATTATCTTGTTGAAGAATGGGGTGGAAAATACCAATCACATGATATTTCAGCAAAACATGGTACTGGTGTTTTGGAATTGCTAGAAAAAGTTTTGCTCGAAGCAGAAATGCTCGATTTGAAAGCCAATGCCAATAAAAAAGCACACGGTACAATTATCGAATCTACACTTGATAAAGGGCGCGGTTATGTGTCAACCTTGCTGGTTCAGGGTGGTACTTTAAGAGTCGGTGATATGTTGATCGCAGGCCAATATTATGGTCACGTAAAAGCAATGTTTAATGAACGTAACCAAAAATTACTGAAGTTGGCCCTGCCGAACCTGCTATTGTTCTTGGTTTGAACGGTGCTTCGCAGGCTGGCGACAGGTTTAATGTTATGGAAAACGAACGGGAAGCGAGGAACATTGCAAACAAACGTGAACAGTTGGCGCGCGAACAGGGACTTCGTACTCAAAAACATATCACACTTGATGAAATCGGTCGAAGGATTGCAATTGGTAACTTCCAGGAACTTAACCTGATTGTGAAAGGTGACGTTGACGGTTCAATCGAAGCTTTATCTGATTCATTGATAAAACTATCGACTGAAGAAATTCAGGTTAATATCAAACACAAAGCTGTTGGTCAGATTTCTGAATCCGATATTCTTTTAGCTGCTGCATCCGAGGCAATTGTTATCGGGTTCCAGGTGCGTCCTTCGGTAAATGCGCGTAAATTGGCCGAAAAAGAGCAAATCGATGTCCGCTTGTACTCGATTATTTACGATGCAATTAACGAAATAAAGGCTGCCATGGAAGGTATGTTATCGCCTGAAATTAAGGAAGAAATTCTTGGAACAGTTGAAGTTATTGAAGTTTTCAATATCACAAAGGTGGGTAACATTGCAGGTTGTATTGTTAGAGATGGAAAAGTAATGCGAAGTTCAAAAATCCGTGTTATTCGTGACGGAATCGTAATTTACACAGGTACACTCGGAAGTTTGAAACGATTCAAAGAAGATGTAAGAGAAGTGAAAAACGGATATGAATGTGGATTAAATATCGAGAAATTCAACGATATAAAAGCTGGTGACCATATAGAAGCATTCCACGAAGTTGAAGTTGCA
Organism: Draconibacterium sp.; assembly: GCA_016705335.1. GTDB lineage: Bacteria > Bacteroidota > Bacteroidia > Bacteroidales > Prolixibacteraceae > Draconibacterium. The sequence goes on from JADIYN010000022.1 coordinate 17,213, forward strand.
AAAACACTTTAATAAAATATTTTTAAATGCGAAAAGGTTGGGTTATTCCAACCTTTTTTTTGAAATTACTCCGAAATTATTTGGGTTATTAACAACCGTTGTTTCATTTAAAAAGGTGAAAAGCAATTCTTTTAATCATGCTATTATGTAGTTTTGACAGAAATTACAAAAACTAACTTTTATCTGTCTTTTTCAGTTTTAGTTTGGAACGAAAAAGTTTTGGTTTTTAAATAGCAGTTTATGAAAAGAATCTGATAATAGCAATTGGCGTTGTTTTAATAATTGCTGCAACAATTTTTTTATTATTCAAAAAGTGAAACATCTTTTTTCAAAGAAACTTCTTTGTACACTGCGGTACCTGTTTCAGTGCCGGTTTTTATCGAATTAAATTCATTTAAAACGATGCCGTTTGATAGCCCGCTTTTTGAAAAGTGGACCGACGTCGAAAAAATTAGTGGGTTTAAATTGTGGGGCGAAAAACTGGATTCAATAATCAGGAAAAACGGAGACATACAAAATGGATTGCGTTCTGATCGGTTTATTGTTGCACTTGGCCTGATGGGCGATAAAAGCCTGACTCCGCTTGTGATACAAAAGGCCGAAAGCAGCGGGCGCCAAAAATCAATTGAAACCCTTTCGCGTGTACTTTTTCCGGAACCCGAATTTACTTATACTGAAATTGATTACACAGGTTATAAAATCACTTCGGCAATAACAATTGACAGTAAAAAATCATTTCATTACTGTTTTACGGATGGATTGGTTATTGCCAGCTCGAACTTGGTTTTGGTACAGCAGTCGTTACTGCAACTCTCCGAACCGGGGATTACAAAAAATCCTTCATTCGAAAAGATCACCAAATCAATGGGATCGGAACCCGATGTGGCTTTTTATGTCAACCAGCAATTGTTTCCCGATTTTCTACTCGAATTTGTCAACAGTAGTTCGATAGAGGAAGCAAATGAATTTGGAGAAAATGTAAAACGAAACCACTACAGGAATGTCCGCGACTTTAAACGTTTTTCTTCATGGAACGAATTTGAAGCCGAATTTAACGACAACGATATTTTATTTAAGGGAATTACAGTTGCAAATGATTCGACAAACGATTTCCTGTCGGTTTTTCACGGGCAGGAGCCACAACGTTCAGGGGCAGGTGAGATACTTCCCGCGAACACATCATATTATACAAGTTATACTTTTTCAAACAAAAAGCTATTTTTCGACAAACTCGAAAAATATTTCTCACTTGCCGGATCTTTTTACAAACGCGAGGATTTAATCGGTAAAATGGAAAGCGATCTCAGGATTGGTTTCAAAAAAACATTCCAGTCGATGATAAAAAGTGAAATGATAATTGCTGTTACAGATATTCCGACTGAAACTTCCAATAAAACAAGCTATTTCATTTTCGACGTAAACGGAAAATCAAAAACCGAAAATATTCTCGATTCAATGTTATTGAATTATGCAAACAGAAAAAACCTGTTGCCTGATGATTTCAAAACGGTTTATTCTTTGAATGAAAAAAAGGAATTTACCATTTATGAATTCCCGTTTCCATCATTTCCGGGGATTTGGCTCGGAAAACCGTTTTATTCGGCACAGGCAAAATATGCTGTTTTTTATAAGGATTTCCTTGTGTTTTGCAATACTTCAAATGGGCTTCAAAACTATTTACAAAACATGGATGAAGGAGAACACCTTTCTTCTGAGAATCGCTTTGATCGGGCTAAAAACAATGTCAACGGTAAATCAAATATCAGTTCGTATTTTAACATGGGACGAATTTTGAATCTTTCGGATGAACTTTTAAGCAGCGACCTGTCTAAAAAACTGGAAAAGAAGAAAAGTGTTTTGCGAAAGCTTCAAGCGGTTTACTGGCAGATAGGTGGTGGAAAAGAAGTTTTTAATAACGAAATCAACCTGATTTTTGATGATGGTAAACCGGAAGAGGAAAATAAAAATGAAATTGGCGGTGTGTCGGGAACTATGCAGGATTCAGGTGATTCCCAAACTGTCTGGCAATGCAATATCGGAAATCAGATAATTACAAAACCGGTTTTCACAATCAATCACAGCGAAAAGGAATTTCGCGAAGTTATGGTTCAGGACAAATCAAACAAATTGCACCAAATCAGCCACGATGGCAAAATCCGATGGAGCATTGATATTGGCGAACCAATCATGAGCGAAGTCTATCAAATTGATTATCTCGCAAACGGCAAACTACAATACCTTTTTAGCACCAAAACAAAACTGTTTATAGTTGACCGGAATGGGGTGAACCTCGAAGGTTTTCCTGTTGTTTTTCCCGCAAAAGCAACAAATGGAGTAAGTGTTTTAGACTACGACAACAACCGCATTTATCGCTATTTCATAGCTTGTGAGGATAAAAAAGTATATGCTTACGATAAAGAAGGAAAAATTATGGCGGGTTGGGTTTTTGAGGGAACTAAGTCGGAGGTTAGTACACCAATTCAACATTTTCGGGTAAAAGGAAAGGATTATATTGTTTTTAAAGACAGATACCGGATTTACATTCAAAACCGCAAAGGAGAAGCAGTTGCAAAAACTGCGGCTGAATTCGAAAACTCCCGGAATCCTCTAATTCTAAGTCCTGGAAAAACCCCAAATATAATTGCCACGGATACAAAGGGTACAATCTACATCATTGATTTTGATGGAAATTATACGGAAAAGAAAGTCGGTAAATTTGATGATGAACATTTCTTTACAGCCGATGATTTGAATGGCGACAACGCATTGGAATATGTTTTTGTTGATGGTAGAGAATTAACAATTATGAATGAAAGCGGAACAGTTTTGTTTTCACAGAAATTTCCAAATACTATTCAAAACCAACCCAATATTTATCGTTTTGGTTCAAAATTGAAGAAAATTGGTATTGTGGATACAAAAGAAAACCGCATTTATTTGTTTGATGCTAATGGAAATCCGCACCCGGGGTTTCCTTTGCAGGAGGCTACCGAGTTCAGCATCGGCAAAATAACCCAAAGCTCAAAAACCTAAATTTAATTGTGGGGAGCAAAGGTGGTAGTGTGGTTTGTTATACTTTTGATTAATTTTCGATAGCTTCCTGTAAATCCTCATCCGTAACCGAATATTCGTATAAATAATATTCGTCATCCTTTTGAACGTTTATGAAATTCTCAATATCCAATGGATTACGGCTTTTGCCATCTCCTTTAGCGTATAATATGCTAATTGTATCATTAAAAGAAATTATAAGCGTATCAGATACATAACCGAATGGTTGCAGGAAAGGAGCATTTTCGCCTTTATTTGAATAATAAAAGTCAATAGATGACTCTGGTTGAATTTAAAACGTAGTATCCAACGTAATATAATAACTGGTTTCAAAGTTAGATACAAAAATATCGATTTGATTTTTTGTCAAATTAATAATTTATATTCGGTTATCGTCGCATATTCCCTGATACAAGATGAAAAAGATAGACCTAAAAAAAGAAATAATACATAAAAGTTTTTCATAATCATTTAATTTAAGGGCTTCCCTAAAAAGGGAAGCCTTTTAATTTACCAATATAGTTCAAATAGTTGGTCAACATCTGCATCAGTAACTCCAGTTAGTTTATGGTTTTTAATAGTATTACTTAAGCTGCCGAGTCCATAAGAACTACCTAGAATATTAAAATTCAAATATTGTAAGGTGTAACCAGTTATTCTATCATTAGGGAAATTCGCACTTCAGAGTGAAAGAAACCATAATAAGTACCACTGTTTCTCTGATTAAAATCATCAATCATATCAATGAAAATCGGGGAGTATTCCCATTGAGCATCACTTTTCTGCCATCGTTGATGACCTCTTTCATGGTTGTAATTAATAGCTCCTACAACTCCGTAAATATTTCCTAATCTATGATATTCATCATTAGTGAACGCCCATTCGACAGTGGTTGCCCAGCTTTCATAAATGGCTTTTGATGTTTGCCAAAACTGAATATTACCCATGAATTGTGAATGTGACTGATGACCTAATTCATGAGCTGTCGTACCAAATATTATCTGTGTTTGTTTGTAAGTTCCTTTTCTTGACCCCAAATTTTAATATCCGGCAAAATACCGCTTGCGCTCAATCTCCCCAAAATACTCCTGTACCTTCGCCATCTTTATAGATTATTTTCGTTTTACCACCACTCATTAATATAGGTCTCCAAATCCCAAGGTTATCCCCATAAAAATGTTTATAAGCAGCCCTATGTATTGTAGCATACATTATTGACTCTCCACCTGTGCCTATATTAAGATTCCACTCGCCTTTTTGTTTTGGACCATTAAACCAAGCTTGTGCTAAACCGCCATTGCGTATATCATAGTATCCTCTTTCCCATTTGATTGCATAGTTAACCTCATAAATAAAACCACTCATACTAAATTTCCCATTAGAATCTGTAATGTCTGTTTCTATATGTGTTGACCATCGAGCATGAACTTCTGCTCCTTCCAACGGAATATAGCGATTCACAATATAGTCATAAACCTGGATTGTTCCTGATGGATTCCATCTATTAGGTTTAAACAAACTTTTTAAATTAGATTCTTGATTTTTATAATTGCCTGTTAGTCGACAAGACTCAAATAATAAATCTTCATAAAAATTATTTCTCAATTCAGAACTTTTTAATTCTGATTCTTCAGAAATCGAATCCATTGGAGGAATATATACTTCATAGAGTATTTCATGTGAAATGTTAGGAATAGTGTAGTCAACAGGAATTACAGAGTATTGCCAGTAATTGAAGAATCTGGTAGTTCCGGATCGTGATAATATGTACCATAAACTTCAATTTCGTAATCTAGAGGATAATCGTACAAAATTAAATTTGTATCGTTCTTTAGAATCTGCCATTCTTCTTCAGATTTTGGTAGAAAACGTAAATAGATCTTATTTGGGACTAATTCTTCCTCCTGAACATCAACTCCTGCCGATTTAAGATTTAAAACTGCATTCTTCATATTATAAATAGCAAATGGGTCGTTGATTTTTTTACCCAGTTGAAGCAAACCATCCCTCTGGTTATAATTCGCTTTAACTGCTTCATGTATTTGAGTTTTGTAACTCAGTCACTAAATCTTCTGTTTGACATCCACTAATCATTATAATAGACATTCCAAGAATGAATATATTCTTAATATTAAATGCTTTCATAGGGTATTTTTATTTTTATAAAAATGGTTTTAATAAATATCATTTGCAAGTTTGCAAAAGTCGCTCCGGGTAGTGTTTTGTCGGGTGGTTTTCAACTGCTCGTCGGGGGACAAAGTAGACGTGTGGCTCATTCCCGGGGAGGCTTACCCAATAAACTTATTTTTGCCAATAATAATGAGATTTTGCATTTCGTGATTTGTTTTTTTCCTGTTTCGGGGTACGAAGACAGGGGTTTATATTTAATTTAACTGCGAGCAATTTTAATACAATTAAATGTAATTTACAAGAGCTTAATTTTGTTTAAGTTCAGTTTTTTTTTTTTACTTTGCAAGTATTAGATAATCAGATGTATGTGTAAAATAAAAATATAAAAATGTTTTATAACATGTTTTTTTGGTTACCTTTTGTTCATTAGGAAGTGCCAAACAAAAAATGGGGAGTAAATATATTAATCATTTGCACATATTATTAAGTATGGTTACAAATATTGGACAATAAAAACAAACAAAAAAATCGTTCAAATTCTAATTGATAAGGTTCGTATATTTGTATTTATTGAAAATCAAGTGAAATGTAAGTCATTATAGATATTCAAGGCAGCAAGGCAGAATCTGTGATGGAATTGCTAAAAAGTTTATAATTCGTAAAAGCAATACCGATTACGGATGAAAAAGCAAAATTGGAGGAAATGAGGAAGCTGTAGAAAATTTAAATTTTGTAAAAGAATGGAAAGGTTAAAGAACGTTTAACAAGTGAATTATTGAACGAGTTATAAAACATTTCAAAACAGCTCATTGGCGTAAAGGCTTGTTTTCATCGAGATATAATCCAATTGCTTCTTTAGTACGTTTATAGCTCATCCTAAGTTCGATTACCTTTTCTCAAAAACATAAATCACGGAGCTGCATTTTGAAGGATTTAAAATGCTATTCAACCACGAAATTTTCCCGTAGAAAACCCCTTTCAAAAGTGATAGCTTCGATTTTTTATATTTCTCACTCAACATCGAAACATAAAACGAATCGAAAGGCATCGTGTGAAGCGAATTCAGTTTAAAACCATGTTTTTCGCCAAGAAGTTTCATTTGTTTGGGTGCAAAATGCCAGATATGACGCGGTACATCGAAGGCAGCCCAAAAATGTTTGTAGTGTACTGCATCCGTCGAATCGTTGTTTGGGACTGCAATTATGAGTTTTCCATCGCTTTTTAATAGACGGTTAAAAGTTGCCATGTTTTCATTCAGTTGATGAATGTGTTCCAAAACATGCCAGAGTGTGATTGCATCAAAACTTTTTTCCTTTAGCCTAAAAAGTGATTCAGAAGGTAGATTATCGAGGTTGAATTCCTTTTTTGCAAAATCGCGTGCATCACCGCTTTTTTCTGTACCGGTAACTCTCCATCCGTTTTCATCCATTTCATTCAGGAAAAAACCTGTGCCGGTGCCAACATCCAAAATTTCTCCTTTTCTCAATCCGGTTGTTTTTCAACCAGTCGTCGTTTTCGGCCAAGCATGTACTTTCGAACTGAATGATAAACAGAATTTACAACACCTTTTGAAGTATTTGAGTGTGATATGTAATTCTCCGATTGGTAATAACGACCAATATTATCTTCATCTTCAATGTTTTCAGTAATTTTAAAACCACAGGAATTACACTTTTTAATTTGAAATTTTTCGCCCGAAACAAAAAAATCGGTACAAGTTAAAAACGTTTTGAAAGTTTTTCCATCGCAAACCGGACACTGCTGAACATTGAATTTTGGCATCTTTTTGAATTTTGGCGCAAGATAACAATTCTGTCTTTTTTATTGGTTAGATGAAGATTCGCACCTAATATTTATTATTTGGAAATTGCCACAGATTCACAGATTTGAGGAATAAAACTAAATTAATCAGATTCACAAAAAACCACGAAGATATCTATTCTCGTGGTTTTTCTTTTTCCTCCCCTCGGGGAGGCAGGGAGGGGCTATTTCTTTAAATTATCAACATTGCATCTCCATAAGTTCCAAATCGGTAGTTCTCTTTTAATGCAGTTTTATAGGCTTCCATTACAAAGTCGTATCCGCCAAAAGCCGCAACCATCATTAGTAATGTGGAGTATGGCAAATGGAAGTTGGTAATCATCGAGTTGGCTACGCTAAAATCATAAGGCGGAAAAATAAATTTATTAGTCCAGCCTTCATAAGGGTTCAGGTAACCCTGAGTTGAAACAGAACTTTCAATTGTACGCATAACTGTTGTTCCCACCGCACAAATATTTCTTTTAAGATCTTTTGCATTGTTAACAACTTTGCAGGCATCTTCAGGGATCCATATTTGTTCCGAATCCATTTTGTGTTTTGTCAAATCTTCAACATCAACACTTCTGAAATTTCCCAACCCAACATGCAAAGTCAGGTATGTAAAATCTACGCCTTTAATTTCCAGACGTTTCAGTAATTCGCGGCTGAAATGCAACCCTGCTGTAGGAGCAGCAACCGCACCTTCATGTTTTGCAAATATAGTCTGGTATCTTTCCTTATCTTCAGGTTGAACCGGCCGGTTTATGAATTTAGGTAAAGGTGTTTCGCCCAAATCGTACAATGTCTTTTTGAATTCATCGTAAGGACCGTCAAACAAAAAACGGAGTGTTCTGCCGCGAGAAGTTGTGTTGTCGATAACTTCTGCAACAAGTAAATCGTCATCGCCAAAATAAAGTTTGTTGCCAATTCTGATTTTTCGCGCGGGGTCAACCAAAACGTCCCAAAGCCTTTGTTCACGGTTTAATTCGCGTAAAAGGAAAACTTCAATCTCTGCGCCGGTTTTTTCCTTGTTACCATACAAACGTGCCGGAAAAACCTTTGTGTTGTTAAAAACCATAACGTCCTTATTATCAAAATAATCAAGCACGTCTTTAAAAAGTTTGTGTTCAATGGTACGTTTCGCCCTATTTAAAATCATTAATTTTGATTCGTCCCTGTTACCGGCAGGATGCAGCGCAATTTTATTAGAATCTAATTCAAACTTAAATTTGGATAATTTCATATGATAATTTTTTTATGTTTAATAAATTGCTGTAAACTGAATTACAAAATGTACTTTTTTATCTTTAGTTGGTTTACTTTTAAATTACTAAGTTAACGCTGTAATGCTCAATTGTTTTCAAACCGGTTTAAATTTTCTATGAAATCGGCCACAGTCATCGCATTTTCAACTTTGTAATCACCAATCCGTGTTCGCTTTAATCCTGTCAGATAAGCTCCGCATTTAAGTTCCTCCCCAATATCGCGTGCAAGTGAACGAATATAAGTTCCTTTGCTGCATACAACTTTTATTTCCGCAGTTGGTAATTGAAACGAAATCAGTTCGATGTTTCTGATAACAATTTTTCTGGGTTTAAGTTCTAAAGTTTCCCCTTTTCGCGCATAATCGAAAGCTCTTTTTCCATTCACTTTAACGGCAGAAAATACCGGAGGAACCTGTTCAATATCGCCCACGAATTTTTTACAGCAGTTTTAAAAATTTCTTCAGTAATAAACGAACAATCATTTTGGCTGTCTTCTTCTGTTTCCAAATCAAAAGAAGGGGTTGTGGCTCCCAGTTTTATGGTTGCAAAATATTCTTTTTCCTCAGCCTGATAGATTTCAATTTGTTTTGTTGCTTTTCCGGTGCACAAAATTAACAGTCCTGTCGCAAGTGGATCGAGTGTACCTGCATGACCAACTTTCAATTTTTTGATACCTGTTATTTTGTACAAGGTATTTCGAACCCTGCTAACCAAATCAAAAGATGTCCATTCGAGGTCTTTATTGAATAATAAAACCTCGCCATTTGCGAAATCATAAGATTTTTTGAACCCAGGCATTTGTAAACAATTAGAATTCAGTTGTTTGCGTTATTTTGCAAAAATCAGGCTGCAAAGATAGTAAATACGCTATAATGCTAACAACAAAAGGGGAAATATATTGATTTGACTTGATAGTGTTAAATTAAGATTGATTATTGCTTTTTGGTTTTTTCATTATTGCGAATATTTCAAAAGCAAATCCAAACAATAAAATAATTGGTGCAAGTGTTATCCGGCGAAAACTAAAAATATCGGGATTAAAAACATTAGGGTCGTCGCTGCCACCACCTGCCATTAAAATAAACCCAATAATGATTATTACAAACCCAACAGCCATTAGTTTGTAGTTTTCTTTTCCGAGTGCGAACCCTGCGGTATCTTTTGTTTCTTTTTTAGCCATTATTATTATTATTTTAGCGGGGTAAAGATAGTCAATAAAACATTTCGTCAAATTTCATTCTCAGGAATTTGTTTACGGCAAAAAAAGTTGACAGGATTGAAAAAAGCAATCCAAGTATTAAAACTGCTGTAAAAACTACACCTGTTGGATAAATAACTTCTGAAGAAATTAATCCCTGTAATTCCTTTCTATACAAATAAATACCTGCCAACAAAATTGAATTGGCTATTATTGATCCGAAAATGCCCATCTGCATACTTTGTTTTAAAAATGGTTTTCGAATAAACCAGTTACTGGCCCCAACCATTTGCATGGTATTGATCGTAAAACGTTGGGAATAAACCGAAATCCGTATTGTGTTATTAATCAATGCTACAAAAATTATTGTAAGAAGTGCGCTGATAATCAGTACAAAAAAGGTTATTTTTTTAATGTTTTGGTTGATAATCAATACCAAATCTTTTTGGTAATATACTTCATCAACCTGGGGATATGAATGAAATACTTTTTCAAGAATTTGTAAACTATCCGCGTTGGTATAATTAGCAAAAAGTTTTACTTCAATTGATTCAAAAAGTGGGTTGTACCCCAGGAAACCTGTAAAATCCTCACCTAATTGTTCTGTCAATTCTTTACTGGCAGTTTCTTTGTCGATATAGCGTGTAGATTTTACATAGCTGCTTTTATTTAATTTTTCCTGAAGTTTCTTTATTTCCGCAGGTTTAATATTTTCGTTCAATATCAGCGTAAAGCCTATTTTTTCCCGCACATAATCAGATAACTGACTACCGTTTACGATGATCATCCCTAAAAAACCTAACATAGTCAGAACCAACGAAATGCTGATTAACGAAGTAATCCACGATTTGAAGATCCGTTTTTTTAATCTTTTCGGTTTTGTCTCTTTCATTTTAATTGTGCGAATTTATTGTTACGCTTTAAATACGCTGTAAAAGTAAAAAAAATGATTGTTTACGAAAACTGAAATTGTGCAGGAATTGGTTAACAATTCTGAAATCATGAAATTCTAAATTGATAACAAATTCTAAGCAGGAACGTGGGCTGTAAATTAACATTCAAACTTTTCGTTAACAACCACTTAATAACACAAAAAATTAATTACTATTTTTTGGAAATATGAAAAAAGGGAATACTTTTGCAGTCCCGATTATTGTCCTTAGTATTAAGGAGTGTAAATAGTTGATTTTCTTTGCAGTAATGATTTTTATTAATATTATTCCGTTGCGATAAAACTTTGATCTGTAAATAAAATCGAGAGTTTCTGAATAAAAAAAATTAAATAAAGTGGACACACTTAGTTATAAAACAGTTTCGGCAAATAAAGCCACTGCCAACAAAGAGTGGATTTTAGTTGATGCCGAGGGTCAGGCTTTAGGACGATTGGCCAGTAAAGTTGCCAAAATCCTGAGAGGTAAAAACAAACCGTCATTTACCCCACATGCTGATTGTGGAGATAATGTAATTGTCATTAATGCTGAAAAAGTAGTATTGACCGGTAAAAAAATGAGCGATAAAGTTTATATCCGCCACACTGGCTACCCGGGTGGACAACGTTTTCAAACTGCTACTGAAATTTTGGCTAAATATCCTGAAAGGCTTGTTGAAAAAGCAATTAAAGGTATGTTACCAAAAAACAGTTTAGGTAGAAAGTTATATACAAACGTACATGTGGTAGTAGGTGCTGAGCACAAACATGAGGCTCAAAAACCAAAGGTTGTTGATTTAAATACGATTAAATAGGCAAAATGGAATTAGTTAATACATTAGGACGAAGAAAAACTGCAGTCGCACGTATTTACCTAAGCGAAGGCAAAGGCAATATCACTGTCAATAAAAGGGAGTTCAAAGAATACTTCCCGTCACTTACATTGCAATACATTGTTTTGCAGCCGTTAAACCTGATTGGTGTTGCGGAAAATTACGATATTAAAGTAAACCTCGACGGCGGTGGACCAAAAGGACAGGCTGAAGCTTTACGTCTGGCAATTTCACGGGCACTGGTTGAAATTGATATCGAATCACGGAAAGAGTTGAAAGCTGCTGGTTTCCTTACCCGCGATCCACGTGAGGTAGAACGTAAAAAACCGGGACAACCAAAAGCAAGGAAACGTTTCCAATTCTCAAAACGTTAATATTAGTTATTCATTATATGGATCTAAAACGGTTGAGACTTCCGATTTATCGGAACTACTCAATAGTTGCTTTTAGGACATAGAAAAAGTAAAAAGATGCCAAGAACAAATTTTCAGGATTTATTAGATGCAGGTGCACATTTTGGTCACCTCAGAAGAAAGTGGAATCCTAACATGGAGCCATACATTTTTATGGAGAAAAATGGAATCCACATTATCGACCTTCAAAAAACGATAGTTAAAATTGATGAAGCTGCTGCTGCAATCAAACAAATTGCAAAGTCAGGCCGTAAAATTTTATTCGTTGCTACCAAAAAGCAAGCCAAAGATTTGGTTTCCGAATTGGTAACAGCGGTTGGAATGCCTTATGTTACAGAGCGCTGGCCCGGTGGTATGCTTACCAACTTTCCGACAATCAGGAAAGCAGTAAAGAAAATGGTGTCAATCGACAGATTGGCAAAAGATGCAGCCTGGGATAACCTTTCAAAAAGGGAGAAACTTCAAATTACAAGGCAACATGCCAAACTCGAGAAAATGTTGGGAAGTATTTCCGATCTTTCGCGTTTGCCCGCAGCTTTGTTTATTGTTGACGTAATGAAAGAGAAAATTGCTGTCCGTGAAGCTCAACGTCTTGGAATTCCTGTATTTGCTATGGTAGATACAAATTCAAATCCGGATGATGTTGATTTTGTAATCCCGGCAAATGATGATGCTTCACAATCAATTAAACTGATTGTAGGTATTATGACAGAAGCTATCCGTGAAGGATTAAGCGAACGCAAGTATGAAAAAGATACAGTTGAACCTGAGGAAGAAGAAGATGAAACTCCAAGAAAACCAAGGAGAAAACCAAGGATAAAAGCGGTTGAAGCAGCAGATGATGATACCGATGAGGATGTTGATTAATTAATCAGGTCAATTATAATAAACCATTTTAAAGAAATTTTAGTATGTCGTTTACAACTGCCGATGTAGTTAAGTTACGCAAAGTAACAGGCGCAGGGATGATGGATTGCAAAGGTGCCCTGGCAGATGCCGATGGTAATTTCGAAAGAGCAGTAGAAATTATCCGCGAAAAAGGAAAATTAGTAGCCAATAAACGTGCCGACAGGGACGCAGCCGAAGGTGTAGTTCTGGCAAAAGTTTCAGCCGATAAAAAATTCGGTGCAATGGTCGTTTTAAATTGTGAAACCGACTTTGTTGCAAAAAATGAAAATTTTGTTGCTTTTGCTGATAGTATTTTAAACGCAGCACTTGAAAATAACGCTGACAGTTTGGAAACATTAAAAAGTATCAATCTGAACGGAAGGGCGATTGATGCACAGGTAACCGAACAAACTGGTGTTATTGGTGAAAAAATAGAACTTTCATATTATGGTAAAATCAATGCCGAAACTGTAATTGGTTATATTCATCCGGGAAATAAACTGGCAACTTTGGTTGGTTTTAACAAAGCAGGTGTTGATATTAACGTTGCTAAAGACGTTGCTATGCAAGTTGCAGCTATGGCTCCTGTAGCAGTTGATAAAGATTCTGTTTCACCTGCAGTGGTTGAAAAAGAATTAGCTATTGCAAAGGAAAAATTCCGTCAGGAAGGAAAACCGGAAGCTATGCTTGACAAAATTGCACAGGGTGCTTTAAACAAATTCTTTTCAGGATTCAACTTTGTTGAACCAGATTTATGTAAAGGATGGTAAAATCAGCATCAAAGAATTTTTAGCACAAAACGATAAAGGACTTACAGTTACAGCATTCGACCGTTATACGCTGAATGTTTAATTGAAAGGTAAAAAATATTGAAAAAGCTACTCGTTAATTCGGGTAGCTTTTTTTGTGCTTATAGCTTTCGTATTTTAGGGTGACTTGCTAAATTTTTCGACTAAATAATCACCGTTATCCAATTGTAGCTTCATTATATAAATGCCTGGCGATAGGTTGTCAATTTTAACAAAAAACTGGTTGGAGTCAATTGTGTTTTGCCCCATCATTTTCCTTCCACCTAAATCATATATTTCAAATGAATCAAACTGATCTTGATTGCTTTTGACTGTTATTTTTGATTTCGCAGGGTTAGGATAAATAGATACAGCCGGCTTTATAAATGTACTTTTCAAACCTACTGATAAATCAGCTGAAATTTTCCAGTTTGAAGCCACGTTGTTATCTGAATTTATATCTATCAATTCCAGAAAAAACCCACCACTGTCAGCTTCAACCGGCCATGGATTTTCGTTCATGTATGTCACTGAATCTATAATATTTCCAAAAGCATCAGACAACACTATTTTTTCCGATTTGTTTGAAAGGTTTCTCGTAAACTGGTCAAAAGGAGTGGAACCATAAAATTCTTCAAACGCACCCGAATTTCCGGCAAGAAAAAATTTTTCGCCTGCCTCAATTGTTGAATTTGGCGAAAATTGAAATGAAATTCCCAACTGACTGAAATAAATTCCTGTCAGATCAGCGGTTTGACTGCCTGTATTTGTGATTTCAATAAACTCTAAATCGTCACTTGAAAAATCATCTGCAGGCAGAGGGTTGTAATTTATTTTTGATATTACCAGTTGCGGAACCACAGGATTTGCACATGCAGAATAACTGTTCAGTTTGGTATTCAGCCAATTGAACCGGGCTTGTAACCATTCTTTCATCTTGTCAATTTCGCTACTTTGATTAGGTACAGTTCCCCATCTTTTATTCTCTCTCACTGCTGCTTCAGTAACAAGGTCTGTTAATTGGTCAATTTTATCACCAATCGTGAAATAGTTTAATGGTCCGTTTGTGGCACTCAACTCCTTCCATCTTTTTGTCAGGTAGCATTTGAATTGAGGGTTGTTGTATAAATCCTTCCAAAATTTTGATCCGGTATTATCACCGTTGTCAAATTGCCAAACATTAGTGTGGCTCCTGTCAAAACCCCAGTGAAACAGGTCGTTGCCGAATGTGAGATCGAAATCCCAAACCGGGCCTGCTCTTAGTTTTCCGCCCCTGTCTTTATGAAAATGGGTACTGATTTGATAAGCATCTGAATTTGAAGCTATTTCGTTAATCATCATAAAATCAATAAAACTTGGCACATCTATTATGGATGGATATCCGTTTGAAACAGATGCATTTTGTGCAGTTGCTGCTTTCTGAAGCGAGGTAAACTGGTTTTTGATATAATTTGCCTGGTTTGTTGTAATACTACGGGGGCTTGGGTTTTCATAAATATATTCAGTTGTATAGCTGTATGATTCCATTGTCCATGAAACAGGATCGCCGCCAGTTATTTTATCAGCTTTTGCAACATATCCTCCGCTTAATTCAGGAAAGGCATTGTCAGTGTTTGTCATTTTTGCGACATTAATTCTTTCCGAATCGATCTTCAGTTTTTCCATAAAAATGTACAAGCCTTTGTAGTCGCCATTAATCACTACTTCACAATATTTTCCTCTTGCGGCATAATTTCCAAGACTTCGTGCCAAATCGTATGAAAGATAATTTCTGATGAGGGATGGATCATATGCAAGTGAATTTAAAATCCAGTCATTTTCTTTCGGCATTCCAAGAATTTCAACATTGTTATTTGTTAAATTATCTGCTTGCAGTGTTGTAAGTCCATAAGGTTTTTTGGGAAGAGATTGCGATGAAGAACCCCGGATTTCTATTCCGATTCTTCCATTGTAATTCAGATATTCAGGATTATTTTTATCCGACAAATAATTTCTTGTACCATCGGGTCTGAAAATTATTTTCATTGTTGCCAAAACTTTAGGCTCGTCAGGAATTTCCATTGACCAACCGGTATTTGGATTATTGTCGGTAGTAATAATAACAATCGGAAGATTACTGTCAGTCAGTATTTGGGCTTTTGAAATTAATATCAGCAATAAAAATATTGAAATCAGTAATATTTGCTTCATTGTTGATTTTTACAATTTGAAATCCAAAAGTAGTTGTTATTATTTTTGGATGACTTCAAATGTAATTGTATTTAGAAGGAAAACAAAATATGCAAATTGTGATTGCGTTTTAACCCTGCTATTTTTAATTACTTATTTCACCTTCATTTTATCCTTAAAAACCTTTTTAAATTTCTCGACTTTAGGCGCAACAACATACTGACAGTAAGGTTGGTTTTTGTTTCGGGCGAAATAATTTATATGATAATCTTCGGCAACGTAAAAAGCGCTGAAGGCAGTAACTTCAGTTACTATTGGCTTATCGTACGCTTTTTCCTTTTCAAGCTCTTTTATTATTTCCAGGGCAGTTTGTTTTTGTTTTTCAGAATGATAGAAAATCGCTGAGCGGTATTGCGTGCCTACATCATTTCCCTGTCTATTGAGTGAAGTGGGGTCGTGGGTAACAAAAAATACTTCAAGAATTTCTGAAAAACTTACAATTTCAGGATCAAAAGTAATTTGCACTACTTCAGCATGACCCGTAGTTTCGTTACAAACCTCTTTGTATGATGGGTTTTTAACATGCCCGCCACTGTATCCGGGTTTTACATCAACAACTCCATTTAACTGAAGGTAAACTGCCTCAGTACACCAAAAACATCCTCCGCCAAGTGTGGCTTTTTCCAATTCTTTTCCCATAATTTCTGTAGAAAAAATAAGTAATAGTAAAATGATAATATTCTTCTTCATAATCAATTATTAACCTTTTTAACGAGTGTTTGTCTTCTTTTAAACAGAAACCGCGAAAAAAATTTCTTTTCAAACTCCCAAAAAAATCTGAACTGCCCAAACAAAAAACCTACAACCAACAACAAAAAATTATAAACGGCAAGAATAACGATAATATAAATTGGGATTTTCATCCAAAGCGCTGTTTCTGAAGTGATTTGAATGAAATCGAACACAGCTTTTTTTGCATAAACCGTTGCGCTTCCTGTAATTGCAAATACTACGAGTATTATTACAACCTGAAAGTTGCTTTGAATATTCCAGCGTTTTTTAAGCTTCTCAAACATCGTTTAAACCGTTTTGTATTTATAACAAAAGATTTTAAAGTATGTTTTTGGAAAAATTAAAACTGATGGGTTTGATAAACAACATATCCGTAAACCAAAAATCTGAGTATACGGGAAAGCGCATAAATTAAGAAGCGCCTTGTTGGATAGCCCGCCGAACCAACCAAAAGACAAACCGCTGCCCAGGGAATAGGTGTTAATGCAGCAACAAGAATCAGAAATAATCCATATTTTCGCAACTGAATCCATGATTCCTGAAAAAAACGTTTGCGAAAATACCGGAATATAACCCGTTTATAAAGAAATTGACCAAGAAGGAAATTGAGATATCCTAAACCATATGAAATTCCTGCAAAAAATCCAACATTCAATAAATAATGTGGAATATCGCCTTTATTGAATGCCCAAAGCATAAAAAGTTCGGGTGGAATAATACCAATAAACGATTCTGAGGCTATATATATAAGATAAATTAATCCGGGTTGTGAATAGAAATGTTCCAGCCAAAGTTCAGGATTTTTAGAAATTACAAGCTTGTCGAAAATGAAATAAGCCACAAGCAAAATTGTCATCCAGATTAACCCTTTTAACCCGTTTCTGATTAGAAATTGAACGCGTGGACTGATTTGCATTGTATTTTACAGTTGATTTTTAGAGCTTTGAAATTACAACAAATCTGGCAAGTTTAAAGTTTTATGTTCGAAGTTTAAAGTTTCATTTGATTTATTCACTTTTGATTTTCTGATACTTTAAACCTTGAACTTTAATCTCACTCCACTTTTACCGGTTTCAACTCTTCAAAAAATATGTCATCGTTTGGTACATCGAATTCCATTCCCGTAATTTCGAGATTGTTTGTCATGTTAAATTTTAATGTGCCAAAACTAAACCAGGCGTGGGTTTTGTCCCAGTTTATTTTCCACACGTCATAATGCCAGTGTTCTAAAGTAGCTGATAGCTCAGGAGTATGTTCAAAATACAACCGAAGTTTTCCGTTTTCAAGTTTTACTTCTATTTTTCCATAAATCGGGGCATTAAAAGTTCCTGTGTATTTTTCCAATGGCAATGAAGGTTTAGTTCCTGTAACCCGTTTTACCTGTCTTTCCGAAATCCGGGTGTCTTCTTTTTCTCGTTTGTTGTTTTGGTCCAACAATTCAGCCGACCAGTCTTTTTTCGGGTAATCCCAAAAAGCATTTAGGCGTAATTAACAACTGCTGTGGTTGGGGCATTCATACCGTTAGTTAAAACAACAATCCCCAAGTTTTTCATCCGGAATCATATTTACCAGCGAAATCATACCGTCATAACCACCACCATGACTGACTTGCATTTTTCCGTAATAATCTGACAGATTCCAACCCAATCCGTAACCCCTGAAATGGGTATTTGCGTCATTTGGGCGAATAAATGGTGCGGTCCATTTTTACAGGGTCGAGAATTCGTTCCTGTACATTTTCGCCCCAGGTTTTGCCTGTTACCTGTTTTATGATCTCGCCGGCAGTGATATACATTACATTTGCATAGCCAAATCCATCACGAAAACCAAAAGCGGGTTCCAGATATTTCAGTCGTTTTATTATTTCTTCTGACGTTAAATCCGATTTGTACCAGATAAAATCTCCGCTGAAAGTACCCAGTCCCACACGGTGACAAAGTAAATCCTTAATAGTTGTTTCGCGACTTACAAACGGGTCGTACAACTCAAACCAGGGTAAATATTCTTGCACTTTATCGTCCCAGTTGAGTTTTCCTTCCTGAACAAGCATTGCAATCAATGCTGTTGTAAAAGCTTTTGAATTGGATGCGATTGCGTAAAGTGTGTTTCCATCAGGTTTCGCGGGTTTTCCTATTTCCAGAACACCATAACCTTTACTGAAAACAATTTCGCCATCTTTTACAATTCCAACACTCATTCCAGGAGTTTCCCAATCTTTTGCAGTTTTTTCAAAATAGGCATCGAGTTTTTCAAAATCAACATTTTGCGAAAAAACAACTGTTGCGAAAATGATAAACAGGAAAGTAAATACTGATTTCATATTATTATGATTTATTTGTTATAAAAATAGTTGATTTTTTGGATTGGGAGGTTTGTAGTGTAATTCTGTTGCTTTAGTGTTTGCCGGATTTATTTTAATTTGAAGTTTGAAAATAAACATAATATCAACAATTAAAAAGATCGAAATTGCTTATTTTAGTTCAATACATTAAACTAAAATTCAGTAGTTTAGTCGAACCGATGATTTATGTTTTTGGTGTCTGGTTATATAATAATCTCAGTTATGAAAACAATACTTTCTCAAAAAACAATTTTCTTTTTCGCAGTTATACTGTTTGCATCAGGTGTTTTTGCGCAAGATAAAACTCTTGTCGGAAAAGTAACAACCTTTGATAGTATTCCGCTGATTGGGGTTGATGTGCTGGTGAAAAGTACAAAGTTGTCGTATAAAACCGATTCATTGGGCAGGTTCCAGGTTTTTTGCAATTCTGAAGATCGGCTTGAAATTTCGGCCAGCGGGTTTTATTCGCAAAAAGTAAAAGTTGAAAAGGAAATCAGGATGATGTTTATTAACCTTAAATTGAAAAAAGGTGACAATAACCTTGAATTGGCAGGCAGATACGTAAATGTTGGTTACGGTTATGTTGATTCAAAAAGTTTACTGAATGCGGTTTCATCTTTAAATAAAAACGACATTGATTTTTCGGTTTATACAAGTATGTTCGATTTAATACAGGGGCAATTTCCCGGAGTTATTGTGGAAGGAAACCAGATTATTGTAAGAGGCTCAAAAACGATTTACGGAACTGAATCGGATGCTGCGCTTTTGGTGGTTGACGGAATGATTGTCAGTACCCAGGATTTCGCCAATTTATCTCCTTTGGATGTTCAGTCAGTGGATGTACTGAAAGATGGTTCTTCTTCAGTTTACGGCTCTCGGGGAGCAAACGGTGTGGTTTTGGTGGAAACTAAAAAGGGGAAATGATTGAGTTTTAAACCAAAATTGAAAGTATTTGTTTTATGAACATTCCAACAAAATGAATATTGTATATTTGAAATTACATATAAATTAATCTAACTTTTAAATACCAATGAAAAAATTAAAAAAGATTGCTTACTGGATTTTAACGATTGTAATTGTTATAATCGCTGTATTTATTTATTTTAAATATAGTTTTACCTACAGCACAGGTTACCGTGCAGGCTTATTGCAAAAGTTTTCGGAAAAGGGTTTGGTTTTTAAAACTTACGAGGGCGAAATGGTTTTGAGCAGTATTCAGTCGAATGCAAATGTGGCCATTGCTTCCGAAAAATTCCTGTTTTCAGTAGCCGATGAAACTGTTGCAAAATCGATGGAACAAATTCAGGGAAGGCACGTGGTAGTGCATTACAAGGAAAAAAACGGCGCTTTACCCTGGCGTGGTGACAGTCATTATATTGTTGATAGTGTCCGTGTTGACAATGTGGCTGGCGGGACACACAATCCTAATTAATTTTGAATTGAAGTCTGTTTATTATTCCCAAATTCTTGTATTCGTTGTTCTTTATTGAAAATTCATCATCGGGAATTCAATATTGTATATTTTGATTCTCACTGAATTAGCCGATCTGAAGTAATTCTGCATACCAATCTCCAAATAAATCTCTCATTTTTGCAACATTTCTGTAACCCATAGTGTCAAACGGTCAGAATATCAAATTTTAAAAATTAGTATTATGAATAATTTAAGTGAAATTTTTATTACAGGGATTGTTTTCTTTGGCATTTATCAAGCACTCAGCCTGATTTCAAGTCATTTGTTAAAAAGAAAACTAATAAAGGCCGAACAGTATGAGAGGGTCGGTATTTTGGATGATCCAAGACCCGTAAACGATGAAGCAAATAAGTACCCTTCATTGAAATGGGGTTTGGTTGCTTTAATGACAGGTTTGGGTTTTATTGTAATCGAATTGTTGGGACTGCTTGACAAAGAATGGATTCAGGGAAGCGACACGGTTATGCCAATTGGTATTTTACTTGTATCTATCTCGCTAGGTTTCCTTATCTATTTCTTTATTGTAAACGGGAAAAGAAGTAGTACAATTCTTGAAATATAATTTTCCAAAGTCTAAACTTTGGAAAAATTGTTTTAAAATTATCTGTTAACCAAACCTGTATTCTTCAATATGCTGAAAACCACGTAAAAATTCATCGGTTTTCATCCGTTTCTTTCCGGCAATCTGTAAATCTGTAATTTGAAGCCAGCCATTTCCACAGGCTACATTTAAAAATGTTTTACCATCAGAATCAATTGTTCCCGGTAAAACCACCTTTTCTGAAACAGTTTTTTTTGCAAAAAATATTTTCGCCTGAATTTCATCACCGTTTTTCAGATTGATGAGGTTTGTCCATGCAGTTGGATAAGGCGACAAACCCCGAATCAGGTTTCTAACTGTTTCTGTATCTTTTTCCCAATCAATTTTACAGTCTTCCTTAAAAATTTTTGGGGCGTGTTTTATTTGGCTTTCCTCAATTAAACCGGTTTGCGGAACGGGTTGAATATTTCCTTCAGCAATAGCATCTACTGTTTCAACTACCAGTTTTGCGCCATTTTCCATTAAACGATCGTGTACTTCGCCAACTGTTTCGTTTTCGCCAATTGCGGTTTCCTTTTTGAAAATAATTTTGCCGGTATCAATTTCGTGGTTGAGCAAAAAAGTGGTAACCCCGGTTTTTGTTTCGCCATTCATAACCGCCCAGTTTAGTGGCGCTGCCCCGCGATATTGAGGTAAAAGAGAGCCATGTAAATTAAAAGTTCCAAATTTTGGCATGTTCCACACTATATCAGGTAACATTCTGAAAGCAACTACTATCTGCAAATCAGCTTTCAAATTTTGCAATACCTCTAAAAATTCAGGATTTTTTAGTTTGTCGGGTTGAAGTACTTTGATGTTGTTATCAACAGCATATTTTTTTACAGCCGATTCTGTGAGTTTATTACCCCGCCCGGCCGGTTTGTCGGGTGCAGTGATTACGCCAACAATATTATAGCCGCCATCAAACAATGCTTTTAAACTTGCCACAGCAAAATCGGGGGTACCCATAAAAACTATCCGAAGATTTTTTCCTTTCATAACCAATCTTTACTAAAAATTGAACTGGAAAGTTCAACCCCGCAATGCGTTCTTTCCATCTTCATTTTCCACTTCTCTCCTTTCTTAAAACCGTATTTCCTTTTTGAGCTTTTGGACAATACGGACAGTGACGGCAACCATTGGAACAACAGTAACCCCGGTTTATCAGGTAAAACTCTGTCATCACACGGTAAACCCTTTTTTCCATATAATAATCCCGACCTTCTTTTAAATTATCAGAAAAATTATCGGAGTTCCCAAAAATAGCATCAAAATATCCCATGAAATACAATTTCTTCAAAACTAAGTAAAATGGTTATCTTTCGATATAAATTAATCAAAAATGGGAATTGAAAGAGATTATTTGATGCGACAGTTGCGGATGTTGTTTGATGTTATTTCAAAAATAATTCGCCACCGAAGAAAAGGGGAGAATGAAGATGCACAGGATGAAATCAATTATTTCTACTCGTGCCTGAAAATTGATGAAGACATAAAAACCATGAATATTGAAGCTCTTTTTGATTTGCTTGTCAACATAAAAAAACTGACAAACGAACACATTGAAATGGTTGCTTTTGTGCTAAAGGAACAAGGCGAACTTTCGGATCAAAGAGAAAGTAAACTCGATTTTTTCAGAAAATCCTATTTTTTGTTGGATAAAGTTGACCGTGAAAGTCTTACTTTTTCGATGGACAGGCAAATGAAAATGGCAGAGTTGAAGGAGTATTTGAATTAAGGATTGAATTAAGGATTGAATGATTGAATGAGGTGAATGAATGATAGTTATGTTTCAAATTTTAGAAATTGTTTAAAAAAAAATAAAAACCCCCCCCCCCCCAACCCCCCCCACAAAAAAGGGGGGTTTTAAAAATTTCCGGGGCCGCCCCCACAAAAAAAAAAGTTTTTAACATTTTTCGGGGGGGCCAAAAAAAAAAGGGGAAGTTTTTTTATTTTACCGGGGGGCCCCCCCAAAAAAAGGGGGTTGTTTTAAATTTTTTGGGGGGGGGGGGGAAAAAGGGAGGGTTTTTTTATTTTTTGGGGGGGGGGCCCAAAAAAAGAGGTGGGTTTAAAAATGTGAGGGGGGAAAAAAAAAAAATATTTGTTGTTTACTTCAAAAAGAATATTACAGGAAGAAAAACGCAATACCGATAACAGTAATAACTGCCCCTAAAATTTCTTTCCAGTTGATTTTTTCTTTAAAGAGAAACACTGCCGGTGCAATAATTAAAACCGGGGTTATCGACATTAAAGTGGCTGCAATACCTGCCTGCGTGTGTTGAACTGCAAGCAATGAGAACGAAACGCCGAGAAACGGGCCAAAAAAAGCGCCAAGCGTAATACGTTTCATGGCCGGAATATTTTTTAATGCTGCTGAAAACCGGGGCCAGCGTTTCATAATTGTCAAAACAAAAACAAACCCGACAATACCGGTTAGCACCCTGATTTGTGAAGCTGAAAAAGCATCGTAATCACCCATTCCTTTTTTGCTGAGTACCAATCCTGCTCCTTGTCCCATTGCACCTCCCAAAGCAAGTAAAACACCCTGGATTGAGTAATTTGATTTTATTTTTCTTGATATAACTCCGTTTACTTCGCTTCTTTCGCGTTTTAAAATTACGATTACAATTCCCGAAAGTGTGATTGTCATCCCCATCAAATTTGTAGGCGACAACACTTCGCCCAAAACCAGCCAGCCAATAAAAGCTGCAAACGGTGGAGCCAGTGCCATCATCAGCATTGAAATGCGTGCTCCAACCACAACCAGTGCCTGGAACAAAAGCAAATCGCCAATAACAAAACCAACCAGGCCTGAAAGAGCCAGCCATTCCCACTGGTAAAGTGTTGCATCTGTGGGGAAAAAGAAACCACGAACCGCCCAGCTGTAAAATCCTATAAAAAAGAAAGCAATGATTAAACGGATTAGATTTACAGATAATGAACCAACTTTTTTACCCGCCGATTCGAATGCCAGACTTGTAACTGTCCAAAAAACGGCTGTTAAAACTCCTGCTATTTCGCCAAAATGATTTTGCATAATTGTGCCTGCAAAAGTAGAAATTAGAAACACAAAAAAAAGCCCTTCCGAAGAAAGGCTTTAATATCTTTTTACTTAGTTTTCAGACTTGATTTTCAGAAATATCCTGATTTTATTTTAATGTTTCAGAAACAAAAGCGCGTAACTCGTCGCCGCGTTTGTTTTTGGCAACAATCTTACCGGTTTTGTCAACAAGTAAACTTGAAGGGATTGATTGAATAAAATACATTTGTGCAGCTTCATTTTGCCAGTAGGCCAGATCAGAAACCTGAGTCCAGGCTAATTTGTCGTCAGCAACTGCTTTTTGCCATGCATCTTTCTCACGATCGAGAGAAACGCCAAAAACTGTAAATCCTTTTTTATTGAATTCGTTGAAAACGGCTACAACATTTGGGTTTTCAGCACGGCAAGGTCCACACCAGGCTGCCCAGAAATCGAGCAAAGTCAATTCGTTTTGAGAATAAATATCCGAGAATTTTACCGGGTTTCCATTAGCATCGTTTTGGGTAAAATCGGGAGCAACTTGTCCAACCGATACTTTTTTCAGCTTCACGATTTGTGCTTTCAACTGTAAGATTGAAGGAATTGAATCAAGTTTCGCATCCAATCCGCCAACTAAAGCTTCCAAATCTTCAACTTCTTTTCCATACTGGATTTGACTGAGAAGGAATGGTGTTACATAAGAAGCAGGGTGACTTTTTATAAAATCTTCGCGCATTGTATTTGTACTTTCATACATATTTTCAACTTCAACCATTATTTCTTTGCCTTTGGCTGTGTCGCCAGCCGCAATTGCAGCGCGTGATTCCTGGTACAATGCCATGTATTTTTCAGTTATTTCACCTATTTGTGTATTTAATCCGGCATATTCAGTATGAGTTGGTGAACCTGTTACAACAATATTATTTAAAGAATCAGCGTGACCAACTACTGTCATTTTTGCATTTTCAACAAAAACCAAACCTTTTGGGCGTTGTCCCAAAACCGACAAATAATAATCTCCGGGCATTTTAACTTTACCTTCCAGTACAGCTACACCCTCAACAATATCAGCAGTGTCAACCGGAATCCAGGAGGTTGGACCGCGCTCTTCGAGTAGAATTTTCCCTTCAGCACCTTCCAATTTAACATTGATATTAAAGCTGGGTTGTTTTTTACTACAGGCAAAAAGTGCAACTCCCAAAATCAGAACCAAATATTTTTTCATTTTGATAGAATTAAATTACAGATTATAAATTTTGTGCGAAGATAATCATTCTGGTAAAATAAAATTAAGGGAGCTGCGTTATTTTCTTCCTATTTTTGAAACAAGTGAAATATTTAAAAAAAGCAAAAAAGCCGGTCGTTTAAACCAGCTTTTTCAAATTTATTCTTTATGAATATTTTTACAGAATTATTCCATTTCAATTTTATAAACAGCCAAATCTTCAACCTGCGAACCGCGGATAAATTCAGCGTGACCTTTAACCAATGATTTCGAAAGTTTGATAAATACTTTTGCCGATTTTGTAAACGATGCATCCCGTGCACTGTCGATTACAAGCAGGTAACTCATAATAATATGTCCGGCCATTTCAACCAGTCTGCGGGCATGGAAATCGATAAATTCGTTATCGTTTGCGTCAACTACTTTTTCACAGCCTGTTCATAATCATCTGTAAGGATTATTAAAGTCCGGCGCATAAATTCAAGCTCAGGTGTGATTTTTTGTGCCTCGTAATCACGGATTTGCGCCAGATAACCACCTGTTGTAACACCACGAATAGCTGCCACAACCTGCAATTGCGTTGTTCCTTCATAAATAGAAGTTATACGTGCATCGCGGTAAATCCTTTCAACAGGGTAATCTTTCATAAATCCTGATCCACCATGAATCTGCACGGCATCGTATGCCAACTGATTACAGAATTCACTTGCTAAACCCTTGCCAAGTGGTGTAAAAATATCGGCAAGTTTCTGGTATTTCTTCATTTCGTCCCGTTCATCTTTTTCAAGTGGGCGTTCATCTGAAATATGCATGTAAGTTTTATACATGTCAACAAAACGGGCTGTTTCGTACAGCAAAGTACGCGATGCATCCAGTTTTGCCTTCATTGTTGTAATCATTTCGTAAACAGCGGGGAAACGGATAATTGCTTTTCCAAACTGAACGCGCTCTTTTGCGTAAGTAAGCGCTTCGCGGTAAGCTGATTCAGAAATCCCCACTGATTGTGCATGAATTCCAAGTCGTGCGCCATTCATCAACGCCATTACATCTTTAATTAAACCCAGTTTGCGGTCGCCTACCAATTCTCCGGGAGCATCTTTGAAAACCAGTTCACAGGTTGGCGAACCGATAATTCCCATTTTGTGTTCAATGCGGCGAACTGTTACTCCACCCTGACGTTTGTCGTAAATAAACATGGAAAGTCCACGACCATCTTTTGTTCCTGCTTCCGAACGGGCAAGTACAAGTGCGATATCACCATCGCCGTTTGTAATAAAGCGTTTCACGCCGTTCAGCATCCAGGTATTTTTCTTCTCATCCCATGAAGCTTTCAATTGAACAGCCTGCAAATCGGAACCTGCATCAGGTTCTGTTAAATCCATGGCCATTGTTTCACCTGCGCTTACACGTGGTAAATATTTCTCTTTTTGTTCTTCAGTTGCAAATTCGTTGATTGTTTCAGCACAATCCTGAAGTCCCCAGATATTTACAAATCCGGCATCGGCGCGCGATACAATATCAGCAGCCATTATGTATGGCACAATTGGGAAGTTTAGCCCGTTGAATCGGCGCGGCAGAGACATTCCCATTAATCCGGCTTTACGCAGGGCATAAATGTTTTCTTCGGTACCACGTGCATAAATAACATGGTTGTCAACAACCTGCGGCCCTTCTGCATCAATGCTTTCAGCGTTTGGCGATACTATATCTCCGCATATTTCGCCAACAACTTCAAGCACTTTATCAAAACTGTCCTGTGCATCTTCGTAATCCATTGGGGCAAAATCGAAATTTTTCTTTTCTTCGAAATTACGCTCTTTCAACCGAACAATTTTCTCCATCAATGGATGGGTCAAATGGAATTTAAGGTCTTTGTTATCAGTATAAAAATTTGCCATTTTGTTTGATTTTTTCGGTGTTTTACTTGGTGTTAGCTTTATAAAATTTGATCATTTTAGGAATGATTTCTGCAACATCGCCTGTAATTACATAATCGGCAATGGAGTTAATCGGAGCTTCAGGATCGGTATTAATTGCTATAATCTGAGCCGATTCTTCCATTCCGGCACGGTGCTGTATTTGTCCCGAAATTCCACAAGCAATATACAATTTTGGCCGAACAGTAGTTCCTGTTTGCCCTATTTGTCGGCCATGTTCCACGTATCCTGAATCAACTGCAGCACGTGATGCACCAACTTCTCCGCCTAAAACTTCTGCCAATTCAAAAAGCAGGTTGAAATTTTCCTTCGAACCAACACCATAACCACCGGCAACAATAATTCCGGCTCCTTTTATGTTGATTTTGCTTTTTTCCATATGACGCTCAATCATTTCAACAACAAAATCCATATCACTTGTATATTTCGAAACATCAAGTTTATTGATTTTACCTTTGTATTTTGGATCGAGAATTTCTTTTTTCATTACACCCTCGCGAACTGTTGCCATTTGTGGGCGACAATCGGGATTAATAATGGTGGCAACAATATTTCCTCCAAAAGCCGCACGTATTTGATAAAGGAGATTTTCATAAACTTTATCCAGTTTCTTATCTTCATGATTACCAATTACAAGTGATGTACAATCGGCAGTTAAACCGCTATGTAATGCTGAGGAAACTCTCGGACCCAAATCACGGCCAATCGAACTGGCACCCATCAACGCAATCTGCGGTTTTTCTTCCTCAAACAATTTTACTACAACTGAAGTGTGTGGTAATGTTGTATAAGGAGCCAATCTTTTATCGTCGGCAATGTGTAAAACATCAACACCATAGGGGAAAATATCTTTTTCTATACCATCGAGTTTATATCCAATGGCAATCGCTTCAAGTTTTACTTCCAGTTCTGTGGCCAGCGCGCGTCCTTTTGTAAGCAATTCCATGCTCACCTCGGCAACCTGCCCCTCTTCTATTTCGCAATAAACAAAAACACTATTCATAATTGTCAGATGTTTTATCCGTTATCCTATTGTATGATTTTCAATTAATTCACTCATCAGTTGATTAATATCTTCGTCAGAAGAAGTAATTACTTTTGCTCCTTTTGATTGCAGTACCACATTATCAACTTTCTTAACTTTGGTTGGCGAACCGTTCAAACCCAATTCGTTCATGTCAACTTCAATATCCCGAACTGTCCATTCTTTAATATTCAGGTAAGGTCGATCGTTGTACAGCTGGATATAATCATCATTGGCAACCTGCAATTCAGTGACTGTTTTTGCATGTTTATATTTCATTATCAGTTTGGCATTCCGTGCGCGACAATCAGGAGCTGAACCATTAACTGTAATCACCAGTGGCATTGGGCATTTCACCACTTCAACACCACGTTCCAGACGACGTTTTACAGTAACTTTACCATTTTCGATTGACTGAATTTCTTCGGCATAAGTAATTTGTGGAATTCCAAGTTTTTCGGCTACCTGTGGTCCTACCTGAGCGGTATCACCGTCAATCGCCTGTCTTCCCGCAATAATAATATCGTAATTACCATATTTTTTAAGGGTTTGAGCAATTGCATAAGAAGTGGCCAATGTATCAGATCCGGCAAATGCGCGGTCGGTAAGCAATATTCCGTCATCGGCACCACGGAACAAACCTTCGCGGATTATTTCGGCAGCACGACCCGGCCCCATTGTCAAAACAGTGATGGTTGTTCCCAGGAATTTGTCTTTTATTCGAAGCGCTTGTTCAAGTGCATTCAAATCCTCAGGATTAAAAATGGCAGGAAGAGCAGCCCGGTTCACAGTTCCGTCAGCTTTCATTGCATCTTTGCCAACATTCCGCGTATCTGGAACCTGCTTGGCAAGAACGATAATTTTGTATCCTTTCATTGATTTATTTACTATTAGATTATTCTCAGTCAATTTTTTCAAAGTTGGCAAATATAGATAATCAACCCTAAGAAATCAAGCGAATTTTTAGGTTGGCAGCTTAGCTTAAAAGTCGATATCTGTCATTATCAGTGTCAAATGTTGAATTGTGAATTGAATATATCCTATACGGCTTGTAAATAAAGCAAATCAAACAATCAACCACATTTTTCAAAAAATCCTTTTATAAATTTTAATCTGTAATTTAAAATGAATTTAAGTGAATTTTACCTTCCAATCTGATGAGATTGGTTAAATACTATTGTTTGTTTTTCGAAAACAATACATAAAATCAATACCTTTGAATTTGATTTAAAATTAAAATACCTAATATCAATTAAATGGAAACAAAGAGAGAATTTCTAAAAAAACTAGGTCTGTTAACTGTTGGCGGAGTTGTTGCAGGCGCCGTATCTCCGGCTATAGCAGCAGGATCAAAAGGTAAGTTGGTTGCCCCAGGTAAAAGCGTTGGATTACAACTTTATTCACTGGGAAAGGAGTTAACCGATGATTTAGCGAACGGATTAAAAAAAGTGGCTCAGATTGGATATAGTACTGCTGAGGCAGCAGGTTACGGAAACGGCAAATTGTATGGAGTTGAAATGTCGGAATTTCGCAAAATGGCTGATGATGCAGGTTTAAAAATCACCGGAACGCATGTAAATCCACCTATGAGAAAATACACAAAGGAAAATATGGGTGAAATTGCAGATTTCTGGAAAAAAACGGTTGAAGACCATTTGAAAGTTGGCGTAAAAACAGTCGTTCAGCCCGGAATGCCGGAAATGGAAACTCCTGAAGATGTGGCAATTATCTGCGAAGTATTTAACAAAGCGGGAGAAATTGCTAAATCGGCGAACCTTCATTGGGGATATCATAATCATAATGGTGAATTTCAAAAACGAATTGTAAAAGAAGAAGATAAAGGTAAAACTACAAATCGTTGGGCTCCGGCCGGAGATGTGGCGTATGATTTAATGCTAAAAGGAACTGACCCAAAACTTGTGTTTTTTGAAATGGATGTTTACTGGACAGTTATGGGGCAGAATGATCCACTTGAATATTTTGAAAAGTATGCCGGCAGATTTCCTATTCTGCATATAAAAGATCGTCTGGTTTTAGGAAAATCAGGCATGATGAATTTTGAGAATATTTTCAATAAAGCATATCAAAACGGCCTGGATGAATATTATGTTGAAATTGAAGGAATCAGAGACGGAATGACACAGTTTGAAGGTGTGAAACTTTGTTTTGATTATTTAAACAACGCTTCGTTTGTAAAATAGAATAAACTAAATATCAGAAAAACAGCACAGACATTGATTCTTTCGATGTCTGTTTTTTTTGACTGAAGGTGAAATTAAACTATCACCCTTTAATTAAGTCAAACTGAGGTTGCATTTTTAACTATGGCTAATAAATTCTACCATGCAGTTCTAAATTGGCTGAAATCAACAGAAATGTTCGCAAGGCCATCAAAGCAAATTCCCGGAAAGTGGAAGTTGGTAGAGTATTACATTGAAAAGGGAAATGAATTGCTTAACATCAAAGAAGAACAACTTAAAGCAAATAGGAATTTTGGCATATTGAATTTACGCCGGATTTTAATTTTTCGCATGACAATAATTTACCGGTTTGGCAAATAGCTAAAGTAAAAAGCGGTAATTGGAGCTTTCAAAAAATTTTATTACACTTACTTCCTCTGAAAATGCCAGGAATAATATCGAATTTCAGTTTGCTATAGAAAAAGAAACACTGAAATTATTGAAAAAAGATGCTTTGGGCAGGATTGAATTCTTTGGATTTTTTAATAGAGAGGTTTAATCTTTTTTCAAAATATCTGATAGATTTGCTGGCTGAACACAAAAAACGACAAAATGAAGTATAAGTATTTATTTGTTGCATTCGTATTATTCATGCTATGCGTATCAGCTGTAAATAATAAGAAAGTTATTGGTGTATGGGAAATTGTTGAATTCACATTTTTTCAAAAAGGAGTTCCAGCAAAAAGTGATGAAAAAACATTGCGCGATGCCGGTTCGGTTTGGAATATGTATTTCAACGAAGATGGAAGTTTTAAACAGGAATTCAATATGAGGCCGCCAGCAATGGCTATGGAAACCGAAAAAGGAACATGGAAACTGGAGGCAGATAGTTTATTTATAGAAATTCAGGCAAATAATTTCACGAGAAAACTCAATTACTCATTTATTTCCCTTGGTGATGCTTTTGTAATTACCTTACAAAACCCTGTAACTCCGGATAAGGTAGTGGCAAAATTCAGAAGAAAATAAAGGACTGAAACAGAATACTCAGTTTTAAATACCGGTCTTATAAATTTCCAGAGCTGCAGGAAAAGGCTGCAGTGCACGTTCAAAAATGCCCAATGAATAGGCAATCGTTAAACCATAATTTGTAATCGGAACTCCTGCCAGTCTTGCTTTTAAAATGCGGCTCAGCATTTCGCGCCGGTTCCACATGCAGGCGCCGCAATGTATAATGATTTTATAATCTGAAATATTTTCAGGAAAATCGTGGCCGCGCAAATTATCGATCAGGAGTTTCCCTCCCACATATTGGGTCAGCCAGCGGGGTATTTTTACTGTCCCGATATCTTCGCCGATGGGATGGTGGGTGCATGCTTCTGCAATTAAAACTTTATCCCCGGTTTTTAGTGTGTCAATCGCCATAGCACCGCGTACCATTTCATTCAAATCACCCTGGAATCTGGCAAAAAGAATTGAAAATGAGGTCATCGGGATTTCCGGCGGGGTATCTGCTGCTACTTTCAGGAAAGCCTGAGAGTCGGTAACAACTAATTTTGGAGGCTTGTTAAAACGTGCGAGCACTTCACGCAATTCACGTTCTTTTACCACTACCGAAAATGAATCATTGTCCAGCAGATCACGGATACTTTGCACTTGTGGCAGAATCAGCCTTCCTTTTGGCGCTTCCTTGTCGATTGGCACTACCAAAACTGCAGCTTCGCCGGGACCAACCAAATCAGCTAAAATACTGGGTCCGTCAATAAAATCCTGGGGAGCAGATTCAAGTAATAATTTTCGAAGTTCAATTAAGCCGGTCTTTTTTAAAGCTGAAGTTTTTGTAAACTGAATTTCAGATAAGTTCAGTTTTGAAATTAACTCCTTATTTTCTTCATACAAATCGGTTTTATTAAAAACGATGATAAACGGGATTGCCCGGTTGGTAAATTCGTTAATTATCATTTGCTCGAAATTGTCCCAATCTTTAAAATTGGTAACAATAACACCCAAATCTGTGCGGTCGAAAACAGCCATTGTCTTCGCAATTCGTTTTTCGCCTAAATCTCCCAAATCATCAATTCCTGCTGTATCAATAAACAAAACCGGACCGAGTGGCAACAATTCCATCAGTTTTTCCACGGGGTCGGTTGTTGTTCCGGCAATTTCCGAAACGATTGAAACCTCCTGGCTGGTCAGTAAATTCAGGATACTTGATTTTCCTGTATTTCGTTTACCGAAAATCCCAATGTGTAAACGAAACGATTTTGGTGCCCTCATATGAGTACTTTTTTGAACGGTTTAAAGTACTATTTCATTTCGGTTTGAACAATGACAAGCATAAAAAAAGGCGCTTTTGGCGCCTTTTGTCTGTAGATAATACAGTTATTTTTTTTCTTCAGCTTTCTTTTCAGAACTGCCACATGCTTTACCTGAAGCAGCACAACTTTTCTTTTGTGATTCAGCACAACCGGTAGTAGCTGTTTTTTCAGCAGTTTTTCCTTTTTCACTGCAGCAGGCACTTGTAGTTACCTCTTTTTTTGTTTCTTTCTTTTTGTCTTCTTTGCCGTTTGCGTTAACATTTGAAGATGAAATTCCGAATGCAACCGCCAATACGAAAATGAGAATTAATTTTTTCATGTTCTTTTAATTTAAAGATTATTTCTGGTTTTTAATTAACTTTTGTTTGAATTGCAATAAATATTGATATTCAAACGGTTGCAATATATGAAATTATGTGAAACAGTAATGCTTTTTTAAAGAATTGGCATAAAAAAACCGCTCCTTTACAGAGCGGTTTTTAATCTATGGACTCATCCAAATTTCTTGAATGTTATTTTTCTCTGCGGTCGCAGTTTTTGTTTTGTCTCCGCAATCTGCAGTTTTTGCAGTTGCACAACCTTCACTTTTTGCTGCAGTTTTTGCAGTTGCACATCCCTCTGATTTAGCAGTAGCACAACCATCAGATTTTGCTGCTGTAGCTTCCTTGGTTTTTGCTTTTTCTTTTTCTCCTTCAGGTGCAGTAACGTTATTGTCATCCATATCGGCTACAATAGTTACCTGATCGTTGTTAACGGTCACAACATTTGATCCCGACATTGCCATGGAAACTCCATAAGCCGCTACTAATGCAAATACTAAAAATACTTTTTTCATGGTTTCAAAATTTAAAGTTATAAAATCTCATATTTATTTAGATTCAATATTAATAACTTAATTATTAAAAAGCAAATAATAGATTAAGATAATTATATCTATTATTAAGAATTATTCTTAAAATACAGATAATGAGTGAAATAAAAATTGTTAATGAATTTTAAAAATTGAACGAACACTAATTTCCCAAACGACAAACTGATTCAGGAGATATTAATTCTTCATATTCTGCTTCCGAAATCAGCTTTGATTTCAAAACGGCTTGTTTAATTGTAATGGATTCATTTCGGGCGATATTAATAAACTCACATGCCTTTTCGTAGCCTATTTTGGGTATTAATGCGGTTATGGTTGCTGTTGAATTTTCGACATTTCTTTTACACACTTCTTCATTTGCGATAATACCTAAAACACAATGTTCTCTAAAAACTGAACAGGCATTATTTAAAAGCATCAGATTTTCAAGTAAGGCATCTGCAACTAAAGTCATAAATTGATTCAATTCAAGGTTTCCGGCACTGCAGGCGTGTGAATTAATTTGGTCGTTTCCCATTACACGAATTGCAATTTGTGCTACTGCCTCAGGAATTACAGGATTTATTTTTCCCGGCATTATTGATGAACCGGCTTGTTTTGCGGGTAAAATAATTTCTCCAAATCCAGCATCCGGCCCACTTGAAAGGAGGCGTAAATCGTTGCTGATTTTCAACAGATTTGTTGCGTGTGCTTTTAGTATTCCTGAAACTTCGACAAAAACATCTACATTTTGTGTTCCATCGATGAGGTTTTCAGCACGTGCCAAACCAATGTCTGTATTTTCCCGCAATCGGTCAACCACTCTGAATATGAATTGTTTTGGCGCACCAAGACCTGTTCCGATTGCAGTTCCTCCCAAATTTACGACTCGCAAACGTTCTTCGCATTTATAAATCCGCCAGCGATCACGGTTAAATGCTTCGGCATAAGCACTCATTTCGCGGCCTAACGTTGTCAGCACTGCATCCTGTAACTGTGTGCGTCCAATTTTTACAATATGTGCAAACTCTTTTTCTTTTTGCTGAAATGCTTCCTGAAGATTTAAAACACTTTGTTCCAAATTGCGAAGTAGTCTGATAGCAGCTATCTTTAAAGCAGTTGGATAAGTATCGTTTGTAGATTGATGAAGGTTAACATCATCAAGTGGTGAAATTATTTCATAACTCCCCGGTTTTTCACCAAGTAGTTGTAAAGCACGGTTGGCGATAACTTCGTTTACATTCATGTTTGTTGATGTACCGGCTCCACCTTTGCAGTGCATCGACTACAATATGTTCATTCAGCAAGCCGGCGCTCATTTCGGAACATGCGGTTTCGATAGCTTCAGCTTTTTTATTATCGTTCCAAAAACTAAGTTGCAAATTGATTTGAGCACAGGCAAGTTTCACTTCGCCAAAAGCTTTTATCAATTCCCTGTGAACCATTCTTCCTGATAATGGAAAGTTTTCAACAGCCCGGGCAGTATGAATACCCCAAAGTGCATCGGCAGGAATTTGTTTTGAACCTAAATGATCCGTTTCTACTCTGGATTGTATCATGATTTAAAGGATTTTTTTCTAAATAAAAGTGATCAACATTCAGCACTTCTTTAACAATAAACGTCATCTTTTCCGGCTTCCACCCGTTTTACCAATTTTTCAGCACGTTGGCGGGCAATTCCGGTCATTTCAGAAATGGTTTTCTGAATAAGTGCGTTACCAACTTCGGCAGTTTTTGGCGATGCATAATACATTAAATACTCTTTAAAACGAACTTAATGCATTTGGTCCGCAGTGCAGTTTTATATCGCCGGGTTTTGCCAAATCCATAAAATCTTGTCCTGTTCTTCCCAAACGGTAGCAAGCTGTGCAAAACGAAGGTATATAACCCATTGAAGCTACGTCGCGAATTACTTCGTCTAATGAACGGTGGTCGCCGAGACTAAACTGGCCTGAGGGATCGTCTTCGGTTTCTTCCTCGTAACCTCCCGGATTTGTGCGGCTACCGGCAGAAATTTGACTCACTCCCAAAGCAAAAGTTTCGCGGCGCATTTTGGCAGTTTCGCGGGTTGACATAATAATTCCTGTATATGGCACTGCCAATCGCAAAATGGCAACAATTTTCCTGAAATCGATATCGGAAACAGGAAAGGGTGGGTGTGAAGCAATATTACTGTTTGTTGCAGGTTCAAGACGTGGAACACTGATTGTGTGAGGACCGACTCCAAATTTTTCTTCCAATTCGTTTATGTGTTGCATCATTGCAAGAATTTCAAACCGGTAGTCAAAAAGTCCAAAAAGAACACCAATTCCAACGTCATTTATTCCTGCTTCCATTGCGCGGTGTAAAGACCAGGCGCGCCAGTTGTAATCTCGTTTTTTCCCGGCAACATGCACTTTATCATAAGTTTCACGGTGGTAGGTTTCCTGAAAAATCTGGTATGTTCCAATCCCCGAATCTTTTAATAATTTGAATTCTTCGGTTTTCAGTGGTGCTACATTTACGTTTACACGGCGCACTTCGCCATGATCTGTTTTTATGCTGTAAATGGTTTTTATTGAATCGAGTACATATTGAAATCCTTGATTTGGATAAGATTCGCCGGCTACAAGTAAAATGCGTTTTTGTCCCTGATTAATAAGTGCTTTTACTTCTCCTGCAATGTGTTCCTGCGACAGAACGGAGCGTACAATTTCCTTATTTGTAGCCCTGAATGCACAATACAAACACTCGTTGGCACACAAATTTGAAATATAAAGCGGGGCAAAAACAACCAATCGTTTACCATATATTGTTTCTTTTACTTCGTTGGCAGTGTTAAACAACTCCGAAAGCATTTCCGGATCGCTGATATTTGTTAAAACAGCAACATCTTCCAGATTAAGTCCTTTCATTTCGCGTGCTTTTGCAAGTACTTCTTTAGTTCTTCCAAAATCAGCAGTTTTGTTGGCATCCAGTATTTGCCAAACTTTTTGTTCATTGATAAAATCGGCAGGTACGTTGTACATTTTATTTAGTTTTAAGTTTCTGGTTCAAAGTTTAAAGTCATTTTTTTGCCAAACCTGATTTTACCGAAATTCCTGAAATATTTCCAAGTTTTCCGGTTAAAATGCCAAGTTCATCGGTTGTGGCATCAATTACCAAAGTGATTATCGACGTATTTCCTTTAGCGTTAGGTAATCCTGTCCGGGCAAGAATTAGTTCAGCGTGCTGACTTAGAATTTCATTTACTACTCCAGCGCTTTTTTCGCGGTCATCGATAATTATTCCAACAAATCCCAAACGTTTCATTTTTTGCGTATCAAGATAAAATGTATCAGGAATCAAGACAAGGAATAAATTTTTACCTGACTTCATCCAGTTAATTCAAAATATGCTGTGGAAAGTTTTTAGGAGGGAGTTAAAAACATTGATAAATCTATATAATGAATAATCATTCATCAATAATAAATCAAAAAATGCTTTCCCTAATGTCAGCCAAAGCCTTCCCGCAGGATTTTCAGTTCAAATTTAAGTGTAATAGGTTTGAAATGATTTAGAAAAGTCAAATAGTTTTTATGTTTTACAACCTATTCTATTATATTTTCCCCACATGAGGACTTAAATCAAAATTAATCGGGACAGTGAAGGAAACGTTTACAGTTTTTCCACGTTGTCTTCCCGGAATCCAGGTTGGCATCAAACTGATAACCCGCATTGCTTCATTGTCGAGCAAATGATGAACACTTTTAGCTATTGATATTTTTACCGGTTGGCCCTTTTTATCGATTACGAAGGTTACATAAACTTTTCCCTTAATTCCTTTCTCTTGAGCTTCAACCGGATAACGTATATTTTTTGCAATGAAAGATCTCATAGCAAGTTCACCTCCCGGGAATTTAGGCATTTGTTCAACAATAAAGAAGGTTATATCATCAAAAGGTGAAAAATTCCAGGTATATGTAGTTTCTTCTTCAAGCGTTGTATTGTTTCTTGATGAATATTCCGAATCATTAAAATCGACAAACAACAATATTTTATTTTGATAAACAGGAATTTTTAATTCAATATTGCAATCAACAGGTTGAGCATCAAATAACATGGGCGAAAATAGGCTGGGTTTTTCAAGCCAGTTAATTAAATCTGTTTGCAAACTATCCTGTCCGAAAAAATCAAAATCCTGAAATTTTGCATAACCAGCGGTATCAATTTTTAAATTTATTCCAAGGAGCAATGTATCATTCAGTGTACTGTCATTATTGAATGTAAAGCTTTGCAGATCTGTTAAAAACTGATTTTTACCTTTTAAGATAATCGGTTCGGTAATTAAAGGGTTACATTCAGTTTTTGATCCATTTGTATCAAAACATTTTTCTGAAATCAATTTACCTGTTTTATATTTCAATTCCCTCTTTCGGATTCCATTTGGATGAAATATTATTTGTTTTCCATCTTTAACTCCAAACGAGAAATAAATTGCTTGATCTCCAATTGTTAAATCACTTGAATAATTGGTTTCCATTTGAATATTTCCGGATGGATAGTATGTAATTGATTTTCCATTACAAAAGCCTTCAATATAGAAAACTTCATTTTTAATGGAGCCATCTTTATAATAATGAGTTAATTTTCCATCAAGATTAATTTTGTAATTTCCTGCAAAACGAAGTTCCCCTGTTTCATAATATCCTTTTATTTCACCGACTTTTGAACCATAATTGTAATTAACCTCTAATTTTTTTGCCCGGTTCGGATAAAGAAAATAACACTTTCCGTGTGGAATAATTTGACTTGAATCAATAAGTTTGTTGTAGTCTGACATATTAAATTCAGGATTAACAGATATCATTTCCCAATACTCCTCAATTTTCTTGTTTGGCTGTTATAAAGCTTTGCAATAAACTTGGTACTATCAGTTTGGTGTAATTCAATTTTTAATAATTGGTTATCGGAAATCCTCTGTGCAGATAAGATGGTTGTTGAACTTATCAGGATAAAAAAGGCTAAAAGTTGTTTTTGGATCATGGATTAAAAACTAATTTGGTTGCCATATCAAAACTAATTTTTTAGCAGATTATTTTAGTGATTCCGGTCAAATTTTTATTCATAAATTAAGTGTTATTTTAGTACTGTAATCAATTAAGGAATTGGACAAGACAGAAATCATAGAATTGTTAGGAAAGCGTGGAATTCATCAAGATTCTCTTTTTGAAAAAATCCCGTAAAGTAAAAGTGGAAAATGTAACGAATAAAGTTTTTTCCGTGGTCTGATTGAGTTTTCAAATCGATGTTCAAAAGATTGTTTGTATTGTGGAATCAGAAAAAGTAACAAAAAAGTGGTTCGTTACAATGTTTCAGATGATGAAATTTTGGATGCCTGCCGGTTTGCATGGGAAAAAGGTTTTGGTTCGGTAGTGTTGCAATCGGGAGAGTTGACTTCAAAAACATTTGTAAACCGGGTTAATCGTTTACTAAATCAGATTAAAAAATTTTCGAATAATGAGCTTGGAATCACGTTAAGTTGTGGCGAGCAAACCAAAGAAACTTATAAACGCTGGTTCGAAAGTGGCGCACATCGATATTTACTGCGGATAGAATCTTCAAACCGTGAATTGTATTACAAAATTCACCCTGAGAATAAAATTCACTCTTTTGAAAACAGAATTGAATCGCTGTACCATTTAAAGGATACAGGCTATCAAACTGGAACCGGTGTTATGATTGGTTTACCTTTTCAAACAGATGAAGATTTGGCTAACGATTTGTTGTTTTTCAAAAGAATAGATATTGATATGTGTGGAATGGGACCGTATATAGAACATGAAAACACACCGCTTTTTCAACATCGCGATTTGTTAAAAACGAAGCAGGAGCGGTTTAATTTGGCGTTAAATATGATTGCAGTTTTGCGTTTACTAATGCCAGATATAAATATTGCAGCCGCCACTGCCTTAGAAGCAATCGATCCGCAAGGGCGGGAAAAAGCTTTGGCTGCCGGAGCAAATATTATTATGCCCAATATTACGCCGCAGAAATATCTCGAAAATTATTTGTTGTATGAAAATAAACCAATTAGGGGAGAGGATAAAAATCAGTCAATAAGCGATTTGGAAAATAGATTGAGAAAATCAGGAAATGAAATCGGGTATAATTCGTGGGGCGATTCGAATCATTTTAAAAGTACAAAGTTTCCTGTTTAAAGTTTAAAGAAAAGATGCCGGATGCTGGTTTCAATGGGTTAGTTCACAATTAAGAATGTCAACTCTTACATTCCAGCATTCACGCATTTATCTGACTGTAATATGAAAACACCTCTCTTTCCGCTCGGTAACAACAACGCAGCGGTTTTCTTTCCTTAATTCTCCAATGGCTTCCGAGAGTAATCTGATTGCCGGTCCATCCTCAACTTCAAATTTATCCATCAGTTTTGGTTTTCTGAAAACCCGTGCATAAGTAATATCGAAAGTTGTGCCATATAAATGCGATGAATTAGTTGATGCATTTGTGTTGGAACGTCCAAGTCTGCGCTGACTTTCACCGGTTCGAAGTAATGAGGTTATCTGAAAATATCGTTTTTTCATATCTTTTTCCTCAAGTTTTTTCTGGAATCGTTCTCCGATTTCGTCAAGCAAGTCAGCTGCTTTTGGTGTGAGGTAAGGATGCGAGTGTGTAAGTTTATCAACAACATAATAATCGGAGTTTTCAATTTTTACCAAATCTCCGTCCGACACAAGTTCTTTTACGTTTTCGTTGAACTCTTTGTCAGATTTAAAACCTTTAATACCGTTTGCTTCGGCATATTTTAAATGGATTTTATTCAAATCGGAATATTTATCGACAATGATTGTCCCTATAATGCGAGTTCAATTGATTCCATTTTCCTCCATTTTTTCCGCCGTTGCCGGGCGTGAGAATATTGAAAAACTGACAATCGCAACAACAGTAACTATACTGAAAATCAAAAGTTTATTCCGAACCCCTTTTTTTAGTTTATATTTTTTCCTCCCCCTTCTCATTGATCTCCTTGATTTAGATATAAGTCAAATTTTTCCTTTTTAAATGAATCAAATATTATTTGATGCAAATTAAGGTTAAAACCAGGTCATGGCGTTTGAAGTTAAAGGAAGTTATAAACACAGTTTTGTTAGCTTAGTAAAAAGAAAAAGGCGAACTTATCCCGAAATGGAATTCAGTTCACCTTTTTTTATGATTTATTAATTTAATTGATTGCCGAAATCTTTACAGCCCACGCCAAATCGCATGGAAGGTTTTTCCTGATTTTTTCGGGTATAAAAATTTTCACGCCTTCTTCAGTATTTTCCCATTTCAGGTTACCAGTTGAACCAAGCAAAGTAAGTTTTGCATTTTTTGCCGCAAAAATACCTTTTACTGTGAATGTTGCAGGAAGTTTAGTTAGCGCTTCACCTGAAGTGAAACCCTCACTATTATCCAAATAAATGGCATAAACGGCTTTTGTGTCTTTTTGCTGGGTCAGGCAAATATTGTCGGTTTTGAAAGGTGCAATTGCACGGGTTGAATAAATGGCTTCACCGTTTACATCTATCCATTTTCCCATTTCGTCCAGCAATTTGTAGGCAGCTTCGGGCCAGGTACCATCGGGCGCCGGACCAATATTATAAAGCAGGTTACCACCTTTGGCAACAATATCGATTAACATGTGGATGGCTTGTTTTGGGCTCATAAACTGAGGATTTGGAACCCACGCCCAACCGCCACCGGCAATAATACACGATTCCCAGGGGTAGGGTAGTTGTGTTTCCGGAACCCGGTTTTCAGGTGTTAAATAATTCTGGTTTGGTCCGCGAACTGCACGGTCAACAACTATAAGTCCAGGCTGTTTTTCGCGTGCTTTTGCGGCAAGTTCGTCCATCCTGATATCCTGATTTATTCCCCGGCTTTTTAGAAATCCGGTTTTACTTCCGCGTAAAGCTGCCGTATAAGCGTCAGGAAATGATTCCGGGTCTTTTTCGAAACCCAGCCCCCGTCGAGCCAAAGAATATCAATTTTGCCGTAATCGGTCATCAGTTCCATAATTTGGTTTTGGGTAAACTGAACAAATTTCTCCCATTTTTCAGGGTGTTCAGCAGGGTCATAATTTACGTTTCTATCCATTGGCGGAAATTTTGGATCCCAGTAAAATTCAGAGTGCCAGTCGGGTTTCGAGAAATAAGCGCCTGCCCACAATCCTTCGGCCCTAAACGCATTGAAAATTTCTTTTGTAACATTGGCACGCGGATTTACACTAAAGGGAGTTTCTTTTGAAGTGATTTTATAATCAGTGTATTTGGAGTCGAACATGCTAAATCCATCATGGTGTTTTGTGGTGAAAACAACATATTTCATTCCCGCATTTTTTGCCGCAGCAGCCCATTTCTCAGGATTGAAATTTACCGGGTTGAACGAAAGTTTCAGGTTTTCGTACTCTTTTTTGTAAGTGAAATAGTCGTTTGGATTTGAACCCTTCGTACGTTCGCACCAACCGTAATCTTCAGGGCAAATCGACCACGACTCAACAATTCCCCACTGACTGTAAGCACCCCAGTGCATCAGCAACCCAAATTTCAGGTCTTGCCACTCGTCCAGTTTTTGCAGCACTTTTTCATCGGTTGGCCACACGTAACCTGTAACTTCATGCTCGTATTGCGCATTTGCATTCAATACAAAAAATATTGAAATCAGAAATGTAAGTTTTTTCATATTAATCTTGTTTTAAATTGAGTTCCTCTTTTTTATGAAAATTATTTTGTTTTTCCCCTCATCTTTTTGGGGTGGTTGGGATTAGTTGCCCAACTATTCTTCTGCCATGAAATTCTTTTGCTCCCGTAATTTTCCTGATTTCATCAACATTCGAATCCAAAACTTTTCCTGCAACTAGAATAATTATTTTGTCTCCTGCAACTTTAATCATTTCCCGAATTGTTGACTGCCCTTCAAAAGCGGTTGGTAAGCCGCCTGAAGTTAGAATTCGTTTAATATTTTCTATTTTCAATAATTCAATTACGCCATCAACCGGGTTTTTCATTTCGTCAATTGCCTTATGAAAAGTTACTGGTAATGGCGAGGCATATTCAGCAAGAATTTTGGTGTTTTTTACATCAATTTTATTTTCAGAAGTTAGCAGTCCAAGCACAATTCCTGCCGCACCAGCTTTTTTTGCCATATCGATTTCTGATTTCATTTCACCGATTTCTTTTTCGGAATAAATAAAATTCCCGGCCCGTGGACGAATCATTACCATTACCGGGATTTTTAAGTTTGAAATTGTTTTATTCATCAATTCGAAAGCGGGAGTTAATCCGTCATTCGCCAAATCTGAACATAATTCTATTCGATTTGCTCCTCTTTTTTCAGCTAACACAGCTTCATCAAAAGTTTCAACACAAGCTTCTTTAATCATTTTACACAAAAATTGAAATCATTAGTAATGCCGCAATTTCGGAAAAATATCTTCGTTTTGCAGAATTATTCTTTATTTTGTTTCTGAAGAAAACCGAAATGAAATATAACCTGATAACGATACTTGGTCCGACAGCAACTGGAAAAACGGGTTTGGCAGCACATTTGGCATCCCGAATAAATGGCGAAATAATTTCAGCCGACTCGCGTCAGATTTACCGAGGAATGGATTTGGGAACAGGAAAAGATTACGCTGATTATTTTGTTGATGGCAACGAAATCCCATCACATTTGGTTGATATTGAAGATGCCGG
This sequence comes from Draconibacterium sp., assembly GCA_016705335.1. Lineage (GTDB taxonomy): Bacteria > Bacteroidota > Bacteroidia > Bacteroidales > Prolixibacteraceae > Draconibacterium. Next base: position 60,126 of record JADIYN010000022.1, read on the forward strand.
GGTTCATTACAATGTTTTTCGGTTTCAAACCGATTTTATAAAGGTTTTTAATGAAATCAAATCACGTGGCAAATTCCCTGTATTGTGTGGTGGTAGTGGTTTGTACATTGAGGCAGTGTTAAAAAACTACCGTTTGACAGAAGTACCTCCAAATAAAATTTTAAGAAAAGAACTGGAAGGAAAAACACTTGAGGAGTTAACAGAAATACTAAAAAACCTGAAATCAAAACTTCACAACCACACTGATGTTGAAACCGACCGCCGGGCAATTCGTGCTATCGAAATTGAAAAATATTATGCTGAAAACCCGGATTTTAATTCACCTTTTCCCGAAATAATCAGCCTGAATATTGGGATTAATTTTGACCGCGAATTGCGTCGCCAACGAATTACGACCCGGTTGAAACAACGTCTTGACGAAGGAATGCTGGAGGAAGTACAAAAATTATTGGACTCTGGATTAACACCTGAGCAACTGATATATTACGGTTTGGAATATAAATACCTCACCCTGCATTTGATTGGAGAACTTTCTTATGACGAAATGTTCCGACAACTTGAAATTGCCATTCACCAGTTTGCAAAACGTCAAATGACATGGTTTCGAGGAATGGAAAAACGCGGCACAAAAATTCACTGGATTGACGGACATTTGCCGATGGAGGAAAAAGTGGGGAGATTTTGAAATTATTCATTTAATAACTCAATATCATTCGATAAGAAATTGATTTAAAATATCGAATAAGAAATAAGGTATAAATAAATTGAAATATTGTTCCTTTCTAACTTGTGATTCCCTATTTATTATTTTTCGTTTTCCTTCCAAATCAGTCGTGCCCTAATTAAATCAACTCCATCACTTTCGCGGACAACGCTGCATAAATGGTTGGTTTCATTAACAAATTGCTTTTTTACTGCAAGCCGATCGGTTGGTAATCCTTCTTTTAAAAAATTGATTTCAAATTCAACCAAATCATGTCTTTCGTGAAATCCAAAATCATAACTGTCGATTATCCTTTCAATATACCGCCCTGTGTTAAAGTGCTGGTTAATATCAATTTCGTTAAAAAGTACAGGTGTAAAAAGTAGTTTTGCATCACTTTGCGGCGAATTTACTTTCCCCGAATTTTCACCAAAAACACTCTCTTCATATGTTGGGAAGTTGTTGAATTCGGTTAACCGCACAATCCTTTTTGTTTCGGCATTGATAACCAACCAGCTACTTGTAGCCTGAACAATAATATTTCCCGCTTCATCGACAAAATTAAAATCGCGGTAGCCATAAAACCCATCGGTTCCGCGCGACCAGGTTTCAAGAGCGAAATTTTCACTCCAAACCGGACGCCGGCTAATTTTTACCAATAACCTGGAAAGAACCCAAAATTGTTGATCCTTTTTCAGGCTATCATATCCAAAACCCAAAATACCTGCATGTTCCCATGCGATATCCTGCATTTGGTAAAAAAGGTACGAAGTTGAAAGTTTCCCGAAACGATTAATAAAATAGGATTTTGTATTGAGATGATTGATGTGTTTCATGTTCAAGATATGAGATATTAGTATTGTTTATTAAGACTGTGCCGAATTCAAAGTTTAGAGACTGTTCAATGTTCAGAATTTTCAAATGACCGAAGACTATTGACTATTTGACCATTGACCAATGACTTTTTTTTCACTCCTGTCTTCTGACTCCCGACTTCCGACTTTCTTTTTAAACTTTTATGCAAATTTATTGTTCGGTTTTGAAATACTTCACGATTTAACCATTTTTGCACAAAATTTATCAAAAAACAACATGAGCGAGATAATCATTAAAACTCAGGATCAGATTGTGGGAATCCGCAAAAGCAGTCAATTGGCGGCGCAGGCGCTTGATTTTGCTGGCCAATTTGTTAAAGCCGGGATTTCAACTGGTTTTATAGATGATAAAATTGAGGAATTTATTTTGTCGCATGGTGCTATTCCGGCAACAAAAGGATACAATGGTTATCCAAAATCTTCATGTATTTCGCTCAATGAAGTTGTTTGCCACGGAATTCCATCAGAACATACTATTTTAAAAGAAGGCGATATTTTAAATATTGACGTTACTACTATTTTAAAAGACTTTTATGGTGATACATCGCGCATGTTTTGGGTGGGAGAGATTTCTCAGGATGCTGAAAAATTAATTGCTGTTACAAAACATTGCATGAATCTTGGAATTCAGCAGGTTATTCCTGGTAATTATTTTGGAAATATTGGATTTGCCATTAATCGTTTTGCAAAAGCTAAAGGTTTTAGTGTGGTTTACGAGTTTTGCGGGCACGGAGTTGGAGTTGATTTTCATGAAGAACCACAGGTTGATCACGCATCACGAAGAAATACAGGGCCCAAAATGAAGCCGGGTATGATTTTTACTATCGAGCCAATGATTAATCAGGGAAGGCCCGGTACAAAAATCGATAAACATGATGGCTGGACTGCCCGATCGGTTGACAACAAACTTTCAGCGCAATTTGAGCACACTATTCTGGTTACCGAAACAGGTTATGAAGTGTTGACAGATGTACATAATGAATATCCTATTACATAAAAAGCGCAGGTAAAAGTTCCCCGCGCTGTTTAATATTATAGTTTTCTCCGGTTTTTTTATTTCCAGATTTCTGAATTGGTCATCCAGTCTTCAAGCTGGAGGTCATCTTCGGTTAATTCAGCAGGAAAGGAGATGTTGTTGATGAAAATATATCTTGCAGTTTGTACTATAGGAGCAACAGTGTTATTTTTAACTTCAAATTTGTTTTCATTCATCATCCAATCCTCTAATTCCAATTCTTCATCTGTTGCAGTTTCAATTGCTACTGAATTAACGTAGAATGTTTTTTCATCAATCATCCAGTTTTCAATTTCCAATGGCGTTTCAATTTCTGATTCAATTGAAGTTGCAGATGAAAAGTTGGAATCATCAATCATCCAGTTTTCGATGGTTAAAGGTGCTTCAGTTTCTTCTACCAAATATGCTGCAAATGAACTTCTTGCAGTTGAGCTACCATCATTGAATGTTTTAGCAAAAAAATGATTGTCATTTTTTACAGTTGCCATCGCAAAATTGTTGACACCATTGTTTTTTGTCAGTAAATTGATTTCTTCCTGAGCATCGATAGTAAAACCCATGATTGAAAATCCCATTGCCAATGCTGCTGTTAAAGCTGTTTTCTGAATTTTGTTTGTTGTTTTCATGACTTGTTTCCTCCGTTTTAATGTTTTTCTATTTTAATGTTTTTGTTTTTTGTTTTCGTTAATATGACGTCTGTTTTTTTATTTCGTTACAATATTTTAGAACTATTTTTAAAACTGTACTATATGTTACACTGAAATATGTTATGCAAATATATGAATAAAAATAATACCATGCAATACATAGTAGTATAAAAATTGAAAATAATTTAATAATATCTTAGTAATATTCTGAAATAGAGGTGTTTCAGTGTGCGATAAAAAATGTGATAATTTTATATATTATCAATTTCTAACTGTAAAATGACATTTTAGAAGCGGAAATGTTACAGCATTACTGATAAAATTTTTAAAAATATTTATTTTTTTATGCCAAATCGAGTTCTGAATTTAAATTATTCTACGATTTTAGAAATATCCATCAAAATCAATTGTCTTCCCTTATTTTCCACAGGGCAATCTATACAAACGATTTTTCCGTTGTTGCCTGAACGCGGATGTGTATCACATCGCCACTCTCCCTTGTATGTTTCAGGTGCATAAAAATCGCCAAGCGGAATTCTTGTATCATTTTCTGTATTGTACAAATACACATGTTGAAAACGATACTGATCGGGGTATGAGTCATTTAATATCCAGTTCTGAAAGTTGGGTAAATAAGTATTGTGACCGTTAACCGGCATTTTTTTCTGATTCAGAACATGGGTTTTGTCGGGTTCTCCATCTGTAAAAATGTAAAATCCATTTCCATGCGACGGTTGCTTTGTCCAGGCCGTAATCTGGGTTTTGTTTTTCCATATAAAATGAGAAGTATAATTCGATGGATCAACAAGATTAATCTTTTTACCCAGTAAATCAGAGGTGTACATTAAGGTGGCAAATCCCCCCACATCTTTTTTCGATTGTGCTTTCCAGCGGTGCAGAAAAATAAACCGGCTACCATCTGTATTAAAAAGCAGGTGGTTAAACCAGTTCTTTTGGGTTGAACGATCGGCGTTGGCATCATCATCGGTAAGTGGCGGCATGTCAACCATTTGACGGTATGATATAATCAGTTTTTTGTCGCCTGTTTTTAAATTACAAACGTAAATTCCTGCATTATTGGGAGCAAGGTCATTTTTGTTGGGATCTTCAATTCCGGCATATCCATATCCGGGACGGGTATCCTGAATACGTTCAAAATCGGTGGTTACAGCATGTATTCCATCAGGACTGAGTGCGTAAATGGCAAAAGGCAGTATTTTATCTTTTTTTGAATAGATATTGAAGAGATGCGAAACGAATTGATTGTCAATTCTGTCATTCCAAATAACCAGCGAGTCGCTTCCCGGAACAAACTGCAACATGCACCCCTGTTGCCATCCCCACGCTTTAGAGGCTCCTAAATTTATCCATTTGTCATTTTCTTTTAAATCAATCATTCCAATTTTTATTTCATCTTCCGACAAGGGTGAGCGGCCTTCAAAATTAACTTCCATGCAAAGTACAAACCGGTTTGAAGGATCAAACTGTAACTTGTCATAGTAACCAAACCAATGGTGTTTTGGACCATTTGTTATAATCCTTGCAGGAACGTGGATTTTAGAATCCTCCAACCCTGCAATTTTGGTTTGAAAAGATTTTGTTTGCTGAGAAACGCCAAAATTTGAAAGAACCATTATGGTTGAAAACAAGAGTATTATTTTATTCATGGTTCAAGTTTTATTAAATTTTAGAATTTAAAAGTAGGTATTGAGTTGGTTAAAATCAAAGTTTCAAAAAAAGAATGTCAAAAACCAAAGTCAAGGGATTTTTTATCTTTGCATTTCTATAAAGAGATAAGTTATGTCGTTAGTTATCGAAGAAAAAGATTTGGAAAAGTTTATAATGGTTGGAGACCGTGTATTGGTAAAACCTAAAAACCCATCGGGAAAAACCAAGTCGGGATTGTTTTTGCCACCTACCGTTCAGGATAACGAAAAGGTGCAGAGTGGTTATATTGTTAAAGTTGGACCAGGATATCCGATTCCCAACGCAGGAGACGAAGATAATCAGTGGAAACCAAATGCCGATGATGTAAAATATTTGCCGCTTCAAACTCATATTGGCGACCTTGCCATTTATTTAAGCCGAAACGGACATGAAATAGAATTCAATAATGAAAAATATATTATACTTCCATATTCTTCTGTTTTGATGATTATCAGGGACGAAAACATGTTTGAATAGAAATAGTCTGGTTTCAACAAAAAAAGCCGCTACAATTTTTTATTGAAGCGGCTTTTTACATATTTATTTCAAACTCTATTCTTTAAACTCTTTACAAGCCATATAAATTCCTTCGAACAACGGTTGTATATTCGATTCAGCCACTGCCGAAAAGGCAATACGGAGTAGGTTATCGAAAGCAATTACCCCAATGCCGTATTTTTCAATCAGTAGTTTGCGCGTTTTTTCACCATCCAAACCTTCTGCTAATTCAATACACATAAAATAGCCCGAATTGTACGGAAGCGCTTTAAAATAAGGTTTGTAGGCTTCGTTTTGCAGTACCCGTTTTACTTCGTCATAACGTTGTTTCATTATGTTGTATTTGTCAGCTTTCTGGTTTTCGTAATCCGGGTGGGTGTATGCTTCCATCAACAACGACTGCGAAATATTGGCTGCATTCGCAATGTTTCCGCGGATAGCGCCGGCGGTTTTCGATTCCAGAGCTCCGTACAAGGAAGCGTCGCCGCCCTTTATTCCATAAGTCACAAAACCCACACGAAAACCCCAAACGTAATCTTCTTTGTCGGGCCATCGATTTTTACTGCCAGCACATTTTCATGACCGGCGCAAAGAGCAGAAAAAATGCTTTCTGTTGCAATTCCTGCTTCGTACCCTAATCCAAAATAGGCATCATCGATTAGCAACACAATTTTGTTCCCTTTTTCTGCCGAAGCTTTTATGATTTTTACCAATTCATCCTGTTCAATCTTCGTTGGAGTGTAACCTGCCGGGTTGTTGGGGAAATTGAGCAAAACGATTCTTTTGCCAATGGCTCCTTCGTTTAAAGTCTGTTCGAATGAACCGAGGTCAAGCCCGTCGTTTTTAAAAAGTTTGTAGGGTTTTAATTGCGAACCGTAAGCATTGGTGAGGGTGAGTGTGTAATTTTCCCAGAAAAGGTCGGGAACGATTACCTGGTCGGTTGCATCGCAAAACATATATCCTGACATGCTGATGCCGTGCGTGAGAGCATTGGTAACCACTGGCAGGCTTATTTCAGCTCCTGTCATCGACGGATTTTTCTTATAAATCATTTTTTTCCACTCTGCCCTGATATCGGGACGACCATAACTTGGAGCGTACAGAAATATTTTTTCGGGTTTAAGGTTAACCTTCGTGGCAATCGATTCAAGCCGCATTGGCGAACCGTCGTCTTCAATTGCAGTGCCAATGGTAGCATTGATGCGGGCTTTGCCTGCTTCAGCTGATTGCGCTAAAATCCCTTTTTTGGGAAAGTAAATTTCTTTTCCTCTTTTCGAAAGGAGTTCGAAAACTACACTGCTTTTTTCCTGGATAATTTTGTTAAGTTCCTCAGCCTGTGGATTCATGCAAAAACAATTTTAATTTTATAATTACTTTATCGCGTGCAAGATAGAAAACAAGAAAATACAAACCATCAGATTGATGCCGAATTATTTGAAATCTTTATAAATAGCTAAGAATTTCGTTTGAAAATAAAAAATGGTTTATAAATATTGTAAAATGCCAACAATTACAAAAAAGCCAAACAAAGCTACAAGACCGGCAAAAAGGATGAACCACTGGTAACTTTTTTTATTTTTTATGTCGAGAAATATAGCGGGTATCGCAATTATTGCTGAAACAATAAAACTCAGATAAGCGGGTAATATTTTTGCCTGAAATGGAATTTCTTCAATAGTTTCACCATCCAACTCTTTGTCGGCAAATTCGCCGGGAGTCAGAAATTCACCTCCTGCTAAATAACCCCCTGAAATGATAATTAAGGAATATATTCCCAAAAGAATAAAAATGATTGCTCCTATAATCCGGAAGGCCTTTTTCTTTTCAATCCATCCGTAAACCGCAACAAAAACTGCGGCAAAAATAAACCATTGTGGTAATGTGTATAATAAAGTGTCACTCATCTGCTGTTGATTTAATGTGAACAAAGTTGGCATTTTTTCGCGCATGTGGAAATTTTATTTTCCAGGGGCTGCAAAAAAGTTAATTTTGGCCTTTCTTACAATTGGTAAAACAGAAAACGTGAAAGAACTTACAATAAATCCAAAAGCAAAAGCTTTAATTTTTGACCTTGATGGAACTCTCGCAGATACGATGCCTGTTCATTTTCTGGCCTATAAAAATATTTTGGCAGAATATGGAATTCATTTTACCCCGGAACTATTTGCAAAACTGGCCGGAATTCCTGCTGTTGGAACCATTGAAAAACTGAATGAATGGTTTGGGACAAAAATGAATGCTGAAGAAGTGGGGCATTTTAAAGAATGTGAATACGAAAAAATAATGCATAAAATGAAGCCAATAATACCGGTTGTGGAGTTGGCAAAAAAGTATCACGGAGTTTTACCAATGGCAGTTGGAACGGGCGGTTACAGGCGTTTGGCCTGGAAAACAATGGATATATTGGGACTTGATAAATATTTTGATATTTTGGTATCAACAGAAGATGTTGCACGCCCAAAACCTTACCCCGATACTTTTTTGAAATGTGCTGAATTAATGGGTGTTGAGCCCTTTAATTGCGAAGTTTTTGAAGATGCAAATTTGGGAATTCAGGCTGCAAAAGCTGCCGGAATGATGGCGACTTTGGTTACCGATTATTACGAAGTAACCGTTGGAAAGGAAATATAAAAAACTTAATCTGTTAATTATGAAAAAGAAATACAAGGCTATCGTAATGACATTAATAGTGATGCTTGGCAGTGTGTTAATTGCAGCTGTGGTTAATTCATATAAAGATATTGGCTACAGTAAAAAGAAATATTACAGTTGTTTTTTATAACGTCGAAAATCTTTTCGATACAAAAAATACGCCTGGCGGTAATGATGCTGAATTTACACCTGACGGGAAAAATAAATGGACAGAAGAGCGTTTCCAAAAAAAGGTTGAGGATATTTCGAAAGTTCTAGCTTCAGTAAATAAAAAAGAACTGCCCGAAATAATTGGTTTATGCGAAATTGAAAATAGGGGAGTACTTGATGATTTGGTAAATACGGACATTTTATCGGATGGTAATTACAAAATTGAACAATTTGAAAGCCCTGATTTCAGAGGGATTGATTGCGCTTTTTTATATCGCCCGATGAATTTGAAGTAATTAAAAGTTCGCCTATAAAAATTGTGTTTGACGATGATATTAGCTTCACAACCCGCGACATTCTTTATGTAAAGGGCAAAACCAACAACGGCGAAGAATTCCATATTTTCGTGAACCACTGGCCATCACGGATTGGTGGTTTGGAACAAACGAACCTAAAGGGTTGGGTTGCAAAGTTGCTTAAAAGCAAAATTGATTCAGTTCAAAATGTAAATCCTGACATAAATATTCTTGTAATGGGTGATTTGAATGACGAACCTTCGAATAAAAGTATAAGTGAAATTTTGCAGGCAAAAAGCCCGGACGTTGAAAATGCAGCATTTGTAAATCTAATGTTCCCAATTCATACAAATAAACTTGGGTCGTACAATTACCGTGGAAACTGGAACATGCTCGATAATATTGTAGTTTCTTCCAATTTATTAGACAAAAAAGGTTTTCAGTGCAAGGAAAGGCAGGGTTTTGTATTTCACGAAAATGGATGGAATATGAAACAAAGGAGAAATGTCGCCAAACCGGACATACGGTGGCCCAAATTATTATGGCGGGGTCAGCGACCATTTTCCTGTTTATGTTCAACTTGAAAGATAAATCTTGTATGAAAAACCAATTAAACTTTAATTTTTCACCAGCCTAAATCATCGCAAATATTCTGTTCGAAAGTTTTTTCAACGCTGATTTGCATCCGGCCGTCATTTAATTTTTTCGATTTAACTTTTGTTTCTGGTTTTGGTTCGCCCAAATAGTTGCCGGTCGCATCAAACCTGGTAGAATAAGAGGAATATTCCCATTCGTTTTTCCACAAAAGTCGCAGTTCATAATCTTCATTTGGTAAGCCGAGGTAATCCACGATACCGCCTTTCATATTTATTTCCTGCCAGGTTTGCCCGTTTTTCAGTTTCACTTGTGCGCCATAAGTAGGTGCAATTGCAAGTTCCTTGTTGTCTCTGCATAAAGCTTTTAATACAATCTGATATTGTTGATATCCTGTAGCAGGTGTTACATTAACTTCATAATTACCGCCGCAAAAACTGGCTATTTCCAATGGTGCAATCTGGTTAAACGAAGGATTATTGTTTCTGAAAACTAATTTAACTGCTTTTGAAGGAACATTTTCAGCCACAAAAGTTTGAGGAAAATTTCCTTTGAAACTCATCGAAGTAATTAAATTATTGTCGTTGTCGAAAACATCGGCATCTATTGAAAAGCTTGAAATTACATTCGCTTTAAAAGTTATACTGCTCCCGGTTTGGCACAATTCTTCTGCTGAAACAGTTGCAAGTGTATAACTGAAATTCAGCGAAGTACTGGTTAAAGTTGCACCCAATAAATTCCAGTGGTTATTTTCAAACTGAACAAACCCTAAAATCAGTGGCATAAAATCCTCAGTGTTACTGCATTTCGAAGTTATTTTTCCACCATTCAAATTAGCTACTTCTTTTGATGCCACCAACATTTTTGTAAGCGAACCGGTTTCCAGTTTATGAAAAAGTGCATTCCTTGTACTGCTTCCAAAGTTAACAACATCAACTCCTGCCGGATAACTTGTAAATTTTGATACCGAAACCTTGATGAAATTTTTCAGGATCGTTTGAATAAGCCTTAAAAGCTTCAGTTTTACTGCTAAAAAGTGGAGCACCTGTTTTGTCCCTGAATTTCATTAAATCGTCAAGAGTAAAAGAGTGGTCAATTTTATATGGAGTTTCAACACGCAATGATTTTAGTCCGACTGCTGGAGCCATAAAATGAAATACTGTGTCGCCATCGCCAAAATCAACGTCACCATTTAAATCTGAATCTTCTTCATCGGTTTTTTTTGAAAGCGAAAGTTCGAAAGTTTTAATTCCTTCACTGTTTAAAATAAATCCCTTTGATAATGAATTGTAGCCTTCAATATCAACATTCACAGAAAACTCGAATGCCGAACCGGCTGAAATATTAATATTTGGGTCGATGGTCAATTCCAACTGTCCTTCACTTGTTTCATACTTTTCATTCTTTTCACCGGTATATGAAACTATATCGTTTCCATTTTTTCCCGAAAATTGAACTGTTGCGTTGACTTTTATTATTTCACTGGTTTTGGCATCCACCAATTTATAAGTCATACGGGTATGAAAAAAATTGAAATCGAGTATCACAAGATTTATATCTTCTCCGGTTTCTTTATTTTCCAAAGGGTTCGAGAAATAATCCGAACATCCTGACATTGAAAGAAGTATAATGACAAAAGAAACTAATGCCAATCTTTTTAATTTCGATATTGTATTCATAACTGTAAGTTTTTTTGTTCAAAGTATATTAAAAAAGTTTAATTGCAAGGTTCAATTTTAAAACGGGATAAAATTTATATTGTTCCAACTGGTTTTCAAAAGTTTCTTTTTGACCGTGTGCCGGATCGGCTGTTGGAGCGATCAAACCTGTCGCTTCAATTTCTATTTCAGGTGATCCCATATAAAACATGCCAACTTCAGTATTAAATACCACACGTTTCATTTCTCCGAAAAAGGCACGGAACCCAAGTCCTGCATAAGGTGAAACTTTCATGCCGGGTTTTATGCTAAAATTAAAATCACCCACCTTCGAAGCTGGAATTATAATATCACCATATTCAAGATCACTGGCGGCATGTCCTGTAATTTTTGGGTTGAAATCATTTAAAAGGATTCCCGCCGAAACATATAAATTTCGTGTGTAATTAAAATCCCCAAGCAACGAAATTCCGCCTGTTTTGTAGTCGAAAGTTGCATTGTAATCAATATCACTTTCGTTAAAACTGTAATCGGATGAAAAATTTAATGTTTCGAAACTTGATTTGATTGTAAAGCGTTTGTTTAAAATATATTTTATCTCACCACCCCAGCCATTTGTTGATAACACGCCACCTGCATAAAATCCTTTGAAATTTTCTTTATCGGTTGTTGGGATTTTTTCCTGAGCATTACCAAAAAAATATATGCCAGATAAGAACATTATAAGGAAAAGGGTGGTTATTTTTTTCATACACAATGCGTTTTAATGAATAATGCGTCCAAACATTGATGACAAATGTACAATTCTGAATAAAAAATATTAGATTTTTTAAATAATTTTTCATTTCAGGCCTGATTTCTTTTTTCTGAATCAGTTCGTTAGTTTTGCAAAATGAAGTTTAAAGTTGTTTCGGATTACAAACCGACAGGCGATCAGCCGGAGGCAATCAAACAGTTGGTTGAGGGAATTGAGCGGGGCGATCGTTTTCAAACCTTGCTTGGGGTTACTGGTTCGGGAAAGACTTTTACCGTTGCTAACGTTATTGAGCGGGTTGAACTGCCTACCCTGGTTTTGAGCCACAATAAAACTTTGGCCGCGCAACTTTACAGCGAAATGAAACAGTTTTTCCCAGAAAATGCAGTTGAATATTTTGTTTCATATTACGATTATTACCAGCCCGAAGCATATCTGCCATCAACTGACACTTACATTGAAAAAGATCTTTCAATAAATAAAGACATTGAAAAACTGCGACTGAGCGCAACTTCTGCTTTACTTTCCGGACGGCGCGATGTTATTGTTGTTTCATCCGTTTCATGTTTGTATGGAATCGGGAATCCGGAGGATTTTCATGCCAACGTTACAGGTGTAAAATTGGGCGAAAAAATACCAAGAAATGCAATGTTGCGTAAATTGGTGGATGCCCTGTATTCACGAAGTGAAATCGATTTCCAGCGTGGAAATTTCAGGGTTAAAGGCGATACTGTTGACATTTTTCCGGCTTATGCCGATGATGCATTACGTATCGTATTTTGGTGATGAAGTTGAGGATATTTCAGTTTTGATCCTGTTTCAGGGCAAAAACTGCGGAACATGGATGAGGCAGTTATTTACCCCGCCAATATTTTTGTTACCACCAAAGAGCGCATGAATTCAGCCATTCGGAATATCCAGGATGATTTGGTTGCTCAGGTTGAATACTTTAAGGAAATTGGTAAACCCCTCGAAGCCAAACGAATTTTGGAACGAACTGAATTCGACATGGAAATGATGCGCGAACTTGGTTATTGCCCGGGCATCGAAAACTATTCGCGTTATTTCGATGGACGAAAACCTGGAACGCGACCGTTTTGTTTGCTCGATTATTTTCCCAACGATTTTTTGTGTGTTATCGACGAAAGTCACGTTACCATTTCTCAAATCCGTGCAATGTATGGCGGCGATAATTCACGCAAAATGAATCTTGTGGAATTTGGTTTCCGGTTACCTGCAGCAATTGATAACCGCCCGTTAAAATTTGAGGAGTTTGAAGGCGTTGTAAACCAGATAGTTTATGTTAGTGCAACCCCCGCCGATTACGAACTTGAAAAATGCGAAGGTGTTGTTGTCGAGCAAATTATACGGCCAACCGGTTTGCTTGATCCGCAAATTGATGTTCGCCCAAGTACAAACCAAATCGATGATTTAATGCACGAAATCAATCTTCGTGTCGAAAAAAACGAACGTGTTTTGGTTACAACCTTAACAAAACGCATGGCTGAGGAATTATCAAAATATCTTTCAAATATGGGTGTTAAAACCCGTTATATACATTCTGATGTTGACACGATGGAACGTGTAGAAATTATGGAACAGTTGCGAAAAGGTGTGTTCGATGTGCTGGTTGGGATAAATCTTTTACGTGAAGGTTTAGATTTGCCTGAAGTTTCATTGGTGGCAATTTTAGATGCTGACAAAGAGGGATTTTTGCGTTCTGAACGATCATTGACTCAAACCGCAGGCCGTGCTGCCCGAAACCTCAACGGTATGGTAATAATGTATGCCGATAAAATTACCAATTCGATGCAAAAAACCATAGATTCAACCAACTACCGTCGCGAAAAGCAATTGAAATACAACATTGAAAACAATATTACACCAACACAAATTATTAAACCAACCCGCGAAATCATCGGTTATCAATACCGAAGCGACAAGCAAACGGAATACGCTGGTGGAGTTATTATGCCCGATATTGCTGCCGATCCTGTTATCCAATACATGAGTATTGAAGGTTTGGAAAAAACTATCGAGAAAACAAAAAAGCAGATGAAAGCGGCAGCGAAAGAGCTTGATTTTATTGAGGCTGCCCGTTTACGTGATGAAATGTTCGCGTTGCAGAATTTGTTGTCGGAGAAGAAGGCAAAATCTAACCTAAAATAATATCGGCATCAATTTTTAGTTCGTCCCTTAAAAGTCGAGCTATTTTTAAAGTCGGTTCACTTTTACCATTTAAATATTCACTAATTCTGGAAGGACTGACATTTAAAATTGATGCAAGTTTTTTTTGTGAAATTTTAAGTTCGGCCATTCGTAACCTAATGATATCAGGAAGAGAAGGTTTTTGAACAGGAAAATATATTTCTTCATATTCTGAAACTAAATCCGAAAGTAAATCCAACTCTATAAAATTTTTGTCTTTATTTGATGTTTGATTATCAACAAGCAAAAGCAATTCGTCAATTCTTTCCAATGCTTTTTCGTATTGTATTTCAGTATTTATTTTAGCCATTTTTACTGTTTTAAATTGTTGTACAATTAATTTTATCATATTCTGAATGAGTTCCAATAAATCGAATATAAACTTTTCTGGACGCAAATATCACAATTGCCACAAGTCGATATTGATTTCCTCTTATATTGAAAACTGCCCGGTTATTTCCGATAAAATCGAAATTATTAAAAGTTTTTTTAATATCAGATGTGTTTTCCCAGTTGGCTTTTGTCGTTTTATAATACCATTCCTGAAGTGCGATCTTTGAATCACTATGTTTTTCAATAAATTCTGCAATTCGTTTATAGGTCACAATTCTCATTTAGAATTTTTATTCCAAAAATAGTTATATTGTTTTGAATTTTAAAATTGTTTTAGCTAATCTAATAGTTTTTGTTTGTTCTTTTTTAGGTTAATTAATTTGGAGTGAATAATTCAATTTTGTTGTATGTCTAGGATGCCCTTTTTACTTTCATTTTAAAATTAAGTGTAATTTTACGCCCTATTATTTTTAAAAGATGAAAGAACTTGTTTTGAAAATATACTCACGCTCGCAAGAATTGATTTTAAATCCCCGTGCATTTTGGCGTTTACATGCTGATACAAAGGAAAGCAGGGATGATCTGTTTAAGAATCTGTTATTACCACTGTTAGCTGCAGTTTCCGTGGCAGTTTTTCTTGGCGAATTTTTTCGCAGCGACTATTTTCGGATTTGGGTAGCCGCACTTTGGGTAATCCGCGAAGTTGCATTGTTCGCTGCGCTTTATTTTGTTGGCGTTTACGGAACAAATGAGTTGATAAAATTTTTTGGCTTTGAAGAAAAAATTGCAGTATTAGAGAAGCTTGTTGCCTTTTCCCTTGTACCATTTCTGCTGGTTTCCATTTTTACAGGTTTTTTCCCGTTTTTCTATTTTCTTGATATTTTCGGGATTTATGGCTTTTACATTTTTTTAATGGGTGGAAGAAGGTTGCTTCAACTTCCGAAAGAGCAACGCGACAGTTTAATTCTGAAAATAATTGCGGCCAATTGGATTATTTTCGGCATATTGAGCTTTTCAACAGCTAAATTGTTAATGTTACTTGATTAATGACACATCAAACATCAGATATCCGCATAAAAAACCGGAAGGTTACTTTCGAATACGAACTCATCGAAAAATGGATTGCCGGGATTAAACTCTCCGGCACCGAAATTAAATCGATACGTGGAGGAAAAGTAAATCTCACCGAATCGTACTGCCAGTTTTTTGGCAGCGAATTGTTTGTGAAAAACATGCACATTTCGGAATATGATTTTGGAACCTGCAATAACCACGAAGCCCGCCGCGACCGAAAATTGCTGCTGAATCGCAAAGAACTTACTAAACTCGAAAAGAAAGTAAAGGAATCGGGTTTAACAATTGTTTGTGTTAAATTATTTATTAACGACCGCGGCCTGGCAAAACTCGAAATTGCCCTCGCCCGTGGTAAAAAAACCTACGACAAACGCGAAACTTTGAAACTGAAAGACTCAAAACGCGACATGGACCGGGCGATGAGGAACTGAGTTTAAAGTTTAACGCTGATTGGATTCGATTGGTATATGAACAGTTAACTTGGCTCCGACGCCTATCGGTGGGATAGAATTCTTCAAGTTTCAAAATTTGTTTCACTTATATAATATTTCATTAAATTGAAAGTTATCCTTTTTGACAACCACGGAAATATATTACGGTCAACAATGAGGCAAGTCATCTTTTTGATATTGAGTATTCTTACTACAGTTACAGTTACCGGTCAGACAACGTCTTTTAGTTTAATGGCGGAAAACCCCAAATTTAGTCAACAAACAGAAGACAGTATTTTTAATAACAATCCACTTTGCCTGAAATATGTTGAAATGGCAAAAGCGGACACCTTTTATTGGGATCAATTTGCTTCATTAAACATTGATAGTATCGCATTACTGCACAAAAGAACAGCCAATGAATTATTCAACCAGACGCTTGATTTCAAACAATCCTGCAATTATTCAGGGATACCATTCAACCTTTTGGGGACATACTACGAAACAGAGTACAAGAATGACACAAGTACACTTCAAAATATTAAAACGAAGATAAAAGTTTTTGATGAAGGATTTACAAGTGGGAAGTTAGTAAATGCAAGCACTCAGGAATGTGAGGAATTATATAAATCGCCTGATTTTCACAATTCATTGTTCGATTCGTACATGCTTGGCCTGGGAGGAAATTATAGTAATTTGTATTATCTAATGGATTTGGACTTTTTTTACGTATGTTTAATGTTCCAACTTCTACGGATTTGGCAGGTGATAGAAGAATATGGAGCAAAAACAAAGGATCAGGTTATGAAAAAACTGACAATTACAATTACCTCAAAGCATTTACGAAAGATAGTTCGACGTATGTTGTTTTAATCAGCGAACATGATTACTGTATTTTTGATCAAATTCAGAAAAGAAGTTCTCTGAAATATATGAATCAGGTAAATAGTGATCCATTTCCAAAAGATGTGCAAAAAGTTGTAAAATATGTTGTTATAAATTTGAATACAAATGCAATTGAAGAGACTAAGTATCTTCATTTTTCATTCCGTGATAGTTCCTCGATTTTTCCTAATCAAGCTGAGTCATATGAAACTTTTTATTATTTAAAAGACGGCAAATATTACCTACGCAAAGTGCATCTTAACCGATTTCGATTCAGTCCCAGGATTGATGATATTTCTTTGAGCGGGATTTCTTTTCAAGTTGACAGTGTAGTTACAACTGCTGATAAAGTGGAAAGAATTAAAAGTTCTCAGGCAGATAGACGGAAGGAAAATTATTTTGAACAGAACTTGAAAAGATCAAAATCTATGATAAAGGTAGAATGATAATTTTTGATATTTCTTAAGCAGTGTTTTCTAATGACAGCTACTAACTCCGGATTTTTGACTTCTTTCTTTCTTCCTCATTAATTCATTCATTCACACATTTCTGCATTCATGCATTGTTCCCTCACACCACCTCCATATTCTCCGCCTCAATTATCTTCTCCCCTTTATAACGGAGAAGCAAGTTGGCAACCGCCATTGTGTCCTTTTCGCAATATTTTACAATCCGGTTTAAATTGTTGTCTTCCCAGTAAACGCGGGCAACCTGGCTACCATCGATATCGTCTTTTGGTGTTGGGATGCTAAAAAGTTCGCACAACAGCGAAAGCGAAGTGTAATGTTTGTAATCGCCAAATTTCCAGAGTTGAAGCGTATCGAGCAGTTGATCTTTAATCTCCCACGGTTTTGTGCCGGCAATATCCAGTATTTTGGAAGGTTCAGTCCATGAACTATTGCGCGCCGGGCGATGTACGGAAAATCAAATTCCTGTCCGTTGTGTGCGCAGAGTTTGCTTTTTCCAGCTTTCATAAATTTTTGGAGTGCCTGAAAAAAGTTGTTGATCAGTATTTTTTCATTTTCATCATAAAACGATTTCACACGGTAAAATTTCACACCTTCTTTTGTTGTAACATATCCCATCGAAATACAGATAATCCGGCCAAACTCGGCATAAATACCGGCGCGGTTGTACAAATCTTCGGCAGTTTCGCCTTCATTTAACTGCGACTTCATTTTGTGTTCCCACAACTTTTGCCAGTTTTCCGAAAGTTTCCCAAACTCCGGGGCAACCGGCGCTGTTTCAATGTCGATAAAAAGAACTTCTTCAATGTTTAAATCGTTCAGCATAATGTTGTTATTTAAGGATTTGGTTAATGTGGTTAGTAAGTATTTGAATGGCAATCTGGTTTTCCGCCCTGCGGAATAATAATATCGGCAAAGCGTTTTGTGGGTTCAATAAATTGCAAGTGGCTGGGACGTACTGTTTTTTCATATCGATCCAAAACTTCGTTTACATTTCGGCCACGTTCTTCCATATCGCGATGGATAACCCTAGACAAGCGAAGATCAGAATCGCAATCAACAAAAACTTTAATGTCCATTAAATCACGCAATTTCGAATTTGTTAAGCACAAAATTCCTTCAATTATAAGCACTTCGCGTGGTTTAATTAACTTAGTTTCTTTTTCTCGGGTGCAGGTAATAAAATGAATAAACTGGTTCCTTGATTGAAATCCCGTTTTTGAGTTTTTTTACGTCTTCAATCATCAAATCAAACTCAATGGCATCGGGGTGATCATAGTTCTTTTTCCGGCGTTCTTCAAGGCTTAACTCCTTGTTGTCGTAGTAATAAGAATCATGAGAAAGCACATTTACTTCGCCTTTTGGGAACTGCTGCTGAATTTTTCGTACAACAGTTGTTTTTCCCGATCCTGTTCCTCCGGCAACGCCAATTACAAGCATAGTTTAATTTTTACAGGTTATTATTTCAGGTTTTTCAGGTTGAATGTTGGAATATACAACACAGAAAACTTACTTTTGCGCAGGTAAAAATACAAGATAAACAATATAAAATTCAGGTTTTAATGATAAATCACTTAGTTCTTTTTAAATTGAAAGATTATTCAATTGAACAAAAACCAGCGATAATTGCTGAAATGAAATCACTTTTAGAGGGGTTGAACGGTAAAATCGATGAATTGAAATTGATTGAAGTTGGCGTAAATTACGAGTTGGAAACAAAAAACTTCGATTTGGCATTGATAACCCATTTCGATTCAATCGGGGATTTGGACAAATACCGTGTTCATCCCGAACATAAAAAAGTAATTGCCCGTTTTGCCGAATTTAACCTCGATCGTGCCGCTGTGGATTATGAGTTTTAACTTTGTCCCGATAGCTATCGGGATTTAACTTGAATCCTCAACCTGCAACAAGTAACTTGTAACAAACAATAATATAAATATGAACACTTTATATCCATTAAAATTCTCTCCCATCTGCCTCGAAAAAATCTGGGGCGGAAACCGTTTGAAAACCCTTTTAAATAAAAAATACGATGCAAAAAACTGCGGTGAAAGCTGGGAGATTTCAGGCGTTGAAGGAAATATTTCAGTTGTTGCAAATGGTTTTCTAAAAGGAAATAATTTGGCCGAACTTGTGGAAATTTACATGGGCGATCTGGTTGGTGACAAAGTGTATGAAAAATTTGGCAACGAGTTTCCGCTTCTCATTAAATTTATCGATCCTCAGGATGATCTTTCAATTCAGGTTCATCCGAACGACGAATTATCGAAAGAACGTCACAATGCTTTTGGTAAAACAGAAATGTGGTATGTTGTTGATGTTACCGAAGGAGCATTGATAAATTCAGGATTTAACCAACCTGTTGACAGGGAAAAATATATTGAATACCTTGAGAATGGGAGTTTAATTGACCTTTTAAAATACGATGAGGTAAAAGTTGGAGATGTGTTTTTTATTCCGGCAGGGCGTGTTCATGCAATTGGCAAAGGTTCAATGGTAACTGAAATCCAGCAAACTTCAGACGTTACATACCGTATTTTTGATTATAACCGAACCGATGAAAAAGGCAATTTAAGAGAACTTCATACTGAACTTGCTTTGGATGCTATCGATTTTTCATATCTCGATGATTACAAAACAAAATACACCCCCGTTCCAAACAAATCAACTGAAATTGTTAGTTGCAAATATTTTACAACAAATATTCTTGAGTTCGATAAAACCATCGAAAAAGACTATTTTAAAATCGATTCGTTTGTGATTTACATTACGCTCGAAGGAAATTTTGAAATTGAAACCGAAGCCGGCACAGAAAAAATTGCCAAAGGAGAAACGGTTTTAATACCTGCCAGCATTGATATTTTAAAAATCAAACCAATTAACGGAAAAGTAAAACTACTTGAAGTTTATATTCAATAAATATAATAACTGCTTTATTTTTTTTAATTTAAAGCGTTCAATTAAAACATTTTGCCTTCATGGAAATCAAAGAAGCCCGTTTTGTAATGAGCAACACCGATGTTAAAGTGCCCGGCGCCTGATAAGCCCGAATATGCATTCATCGGCCGGTCGAATGTGGGTAAATCATCGTTAATTAACAGGATAACTAACAAAAAATCGTTGGCAAAATATCCGGCAAACCTGGTAAGACACGTTTGATTAATCATTTTTTGATAAACGAAGAATGGTATCTGGTCGATTTGCCCGGTTATGGATATGCCGAAGTTCCAAAAAAAGAACGCCTGAAATGGGAGCAATTTATTAAGCGGTATATCCTGCAACGTGAAAATTTGTACTGCCTGTTTGTTTTGGTCGATTCGCGGCACGAACCGCAAAAACCTGATCTCGATTTTATGGAATGGCTCGGAATCAGCCAGGTTCCGTTTACAATTGTTTTTACAAAAACCGATAAACTGAGACCCGAAGAACTTAAAACAAACCTGAAAAACTACGAGGAAAAGATGTTCGAAACATGGGAAACAATGCCCGGTTATTACATTTCATCGGCAGAAACTGGCACAGGTACAAATGAATTACTTGATTTTATTGAGCATTTAAATTCGGAGGAATAGCATTCCAATCTTAAAAATAAGACAAGTAAATAGAATTATAAAAAACAATTTAAAAACGAAAGTTGTTAACTTTGTCGCGATTTAATCTGAAAAAATCATCAAAAAATGGCCAAAAATCATAAGTCAATAAAAATTTTCGGTTGCAGGGCTTCCCAATATTTAGCTGAAAAAATTTGCGATAGCCTGGATGTTGATCTTGGAAAATCATCCTGTCCGGTATTTGCTGATGGCGAGTTTGAGCCATGTTATGAAGAAACCATTCGTGGTTCACATGTTTTTATCGTCCAGTCAACGCCTCCTCCTGCCGATAATTTGCTTGAACTTTTATTAATGATTGACGCGGCAAAACGCGCAAGTGCTTACAAAGTTATAGCTGTTATACCTTATTTTGGTTATGCACGTCAGGACAGAAAGGACAAACCGCGTGTTTCGATAGGTGCGAAACTGGTTGCCGATTTGTTGTCGGCTGCCGGTGTTGACAGGATAATTACAATGGATTTGCATGCCGACCAAATTCAGGGTTTTTTCAATGTTCCGGTTGATCATTTATATGCTTCGGCACTTTTTGTACCTTATATTGAAAAATGGGGCTCGAAAATATTGTTGTCGCGTCGCCTGATGTTGGCGGTACAAAACGGGCCAATACTTATGCAAAAATGTTGGAGACCGAAATGGTAATTTGCCATAAAACCCGTGCAAAAGCAAACGAAGTGGGCAGCATGACAGTGATTGGCGATGTGGTTGGTAAAGATGTTATAATTGTTGACGACATGATCGACACTGCCGGAACCATTTCAAAAGCTGCCAACCTGATGAAAAATGTTGGGGCGAGAAGTGTCAGGGCATTTGCAGCTCACGGTGTACTTTCGGGACCTGCAGTTGAACGGATTGAAAAATCGCAATTGGAAGCAGTATATTTTACCGATTCAATTCAAAACAACAAACCGCACAGCGATAAAATCAAATATATTTCAGTAGCCGAAGCTTTTGGACAGGCAATTGGAAGGGTCTATAAAAATCAATCAATCAGTTCGCTTTATTACAAGTAATTTATATATTTGCACCGCTTTTTCCACAGGCAAGCGCATTGTTACTTATGCATGCTGTTTGTCCCGATTAATCGGGAAGGACTGAGTACCATAATAGTTAACGTAAAAAATTAAAAATGAAAACATTAGTAGTAAAAGGGCAAAAAAGAGAAGCTCTTGGTAAAAAAGATGCCAAATCACTTCGTACAAAGGAATTGGTTCCTGCAGTTTTATATGGTGCCGGCGAACCGGTACATTTTTCTGTGCCATTTAGTGAAATGCGCCAGGTCGTTTATTCTCCGGGAGTGTTTTTAATCGATTTGGATATTGACGGAACTGTTTATCATGCAATGATGCAGGATATTCAATGGCACGCTGTTGAAGAACAAATATTGCATATCGATTTCCTTAAAATCGAAGACAATAAAAAAATTAAAATTGATGTTCCTGTAAAAGTTAAAGGTTTGGCAAAGGGTATCAAAGCAGGGGTAAACTAAAAACAAATTTACGCCGGCTGAAGGTTAAAGCTTTAGCTAAAGATTTACCTGATAATATTGAAATAGATGTTACAAAACTGGCAATTGGACAAAGTATTAAAGTAGCCGATTTGTCGTTGAAAAATATCGAAATCCTTGATAAGAAAACAAATGTTGTTGTAGCTGTAACAATTACAAGGGCTGCAAGATCAGCAGCAGGTGCGGCAGTTGATGAAGAAGAAGAAACTGAAACAGCAACAGAGGAAACAGCAAACGAATAAGAACTAAAATTAAATTCTGTGAAGTATCTAATTGCCGGACTCGGTAATATAGGGGCAGAATATAAAAATACACGCCATAATATTGGCTTTCAAATATTGGATGCTCTTGCCGGGGCGTCCAATATTAGTTTTAACGACAAGCGTTATGGTTTTGTGGCCGAGTATAAATACAAAGCCCGTACTTTTATTTTGCTGAAACCCACCACCTACATGAATTTGAGTGGCAGGGCAGTGGCGTTTTGGCTTCAAAAAGAAAGCATTGAAATCTCAAACCTGCTTGTTTTGGTCGATGATTTGGCTTTGCCGTTTGGAACAATTCGTGTCCGTGCCAAAGGAAGTGCCGGTGGCCACAATGGTTTGGAAAATATAAACCAGGTTCTGGGGCGTAATGATTATGCACGCTTAAGGTTTGGAATTGGCGATAATTTCCATAAAGGATTTCAGGTTGACTATGTTTTGGGTGAATGGGACAGGGAAGAAACAAAAGAACTTCCCGGGAAAATAGATACCTGTATCGAAATCATCAATAGTTTTGGAACCATCGGAACCGAACGAACGATGAATTTTTATAACAAAAAATAGTAAAATGGCTGAGGATGTGCGCGTTGATAAATGGTTGTGGGCTGTACGGATTTATAAAACCCGAAGCCAGGCATCAGAAGCGTGCCGGAAAGGTCATGTTTCCATAGGGAATTTACCTGTAAAACCTTCGCGGGCAGTGCATCTTGGTGAAGTTGTTAAAGTCAGAAAATCACCGGTAGTTCGCAGTTTTAAAATTCTCGGTTTGGCAGAAAAACGGATGTCGGCAAAATTAACTGCTGATTTTTTGAAGATGTAACACCTGAAGAAGAAATCGAAATTCAGGAAATGCAAAAGAATATGCGCTGGATAACGCGCGACAGAGGAACCGGCCGTCCAACAAAAAAGACCGTCGTGAATTGGATGATTTTTTTGATATATAGTTAGTTCAGAGTTTCGGGTTCAGAGATTTCGATTCCGGACTTTAAATCTGCCCATCTTCATGTGAACCAAGAACACTCTGAACTTTATCCGAAAGTTATCGGGATTAAACTTTAAACATTCTTATGCTTGTCGCACAACAAAAACGAAAAGAAAATATTGCCGAATACATTCTCTATTTATTTCAGATCGAAGATTTGATCAGGGCTTTTCAATTCAATATTTCAAGCATTGAAACAAACCTGGTTTCACAATATCAGGCTGAAGAAAATACAAAAAAGGAAATAACAGAATGGTATAAAAACCTGGTTGTTATGATGGAGAAGGAAAGAATTTAGGAGAAAGGTCATTTACAGTTTTTGTCAAACCTGACAAATGATTTAAATGAACTCCATTTGAAACTTATGGAATCAGGAATTGACAAAGTTTATGTCAGCGAATTTCAAAACATTTTGGGATTGATTACTGAACTGAGTATGAAGGGTAATATAATAAAAAATGATGTATAAATCAGTTTGGACGCGGTTTATGGTTTCCTTCTTTTAAAATGCAAAAAAGGAAATCACCGAAGAAACTACTGAAGCAATTAAAAGGATAAGTATTTGGTTGGCAAATCTTTCAAGATTGTTCAAAGATTTTGAGTCGGGCGATTTGGAATTGGAATAATACCGAAATTCATTTAATTACCGCCAAAAATTTTAACTCCAAAGTAAATTGATAATAAGAGGAATAGAATAATCAGTAAAAAGTATACAGCAATTCGCAGTTCCTGGCGATACTTGTCATTCATTTTCATTTCCTTCTTTTTTAAACCAATAAAAGCTGAAAGCGAATTTAAAATCTCTGTGTATAAACACTTTTGCGCTTACGAATTTAGTTAAATAAAGTTTGCAA
>JADIYN010000023.1 GCA_016705335.1 Draconibacterium sp.
ATGAAGTTTATTTTAGAGAAAGAGGAGAAAAGCATTCGATTCAAAACTTCACAGACGAGAATGAAGCATGTAATTACATTTTGAAGAAGTTTACAAAGAAATAAATAATGACAAGTCATAAACCATTAAAAAGTGTTTCCACACAATTTCAGGCATTCCTTCATTAGCTTAATAGAATTACATTGGCCGACGACTATTTCCTTGGACATTTATTAATACAAGCTCGCAAGACAAACTTAAATCGACTTGAGGTTAATATTCTAAAAAACACTGCAAGCCCAGAATTATTACTTACCGAATCAATTCGCGGCTCAATTGAAAATTGGAATAAATGGTTTCTGACCGTAAAAACAGTGGGTCGACAATGGATTTTGTAAGTGGTGCGACAATGACAATAGAATTTGACTTACTAAAAACGAGACCATATGCAGGTAACAACAGATACATGGAAAATCCATTTACTTGCGAAATAAAAATTATTGACGACAGAGGAAAAGAATATAAACACACGTTGCCGTGCATTTTAAACGCCTGAAAATAAATACAATTTAAATTGAGATATTATGGAATCAGACAATGAAAAAATACTTTTACGGGAGAAAGAAACAGAACCTACAAATGAAGTTTTGGGAAACGTCCTTAGTAAAGAACTTTTCAATATTTATCAGGAATTAATTAAAATTTTTACCGGTGAATTTAGTTTAGAACCTCAATGGCAGTTTTACAAAGATGGAAATTCATGGTTGTGTAAAGTAGTACATAAGAAAAAAACTATTCTTTGGCTTTCTATCTGGGAGAACTATTTAAAAGCGGGTTTTTATTTCACGGAAAAAACAGGAATAGGGGTTTTAGAATTAGATATCGACAATAAAATAAAAGAGGTATTTGAGGTGGCAAAACCAATTGGAAAACTT
Source organism: Draconibacterium sp. (assembly GCA_016705335.1). Classification (GTDB taxonomy): domain Bacteria; phylum Bacteroidota; class Bacteroidia; order Bacteroidales; family Prolixibacteraceae; genus Draconibacterium. The sequence continues at coordinate 915 of JADIYN010000023.1, forward strand.
ATACCATTGATTATTGATATTAACCAACAAAAACAGATTAAAGACTTAAAAGAGGTTGTAAAGTATAAAAAAGGATTGAAGTAAATAGCGGCAATCGAAAAAGGAGTTCTTTTAAATGGTGCGTGACTATTACAAAATAAAGTTTTGCAATCAGGACTAAGCGTGTTTTTGGATTTAAAAACAAATTGACAAGACAGCAAAAAAACAATCGGGCAGACTTGCAGAATTTTTAAAAATCCAATGGATTTTGTTGGTGCTTTTATGCAAAGACTTCCCTGTTTTGACTGTAACTGGGAAAAAGGTTTTTGGGATTTTAAAATAAAAACGACTTTAAAAAAATTGACTTTTATCTTGACCTTTAAAATTTTAAACCATGACTAAAAAACAAACTGACAAATTGATGAATGTACTTTTAGGAATTGCATCATTCTCAATACTTCTTGGTGCATTATTTAAACTACAACATTACCCTAACGGAAATCAAATTCTATATTTTGGTTTTATGGCAAGTTTTGTATTAAGTGGTATTGAAATTAGCCGATTAAAGAAAATAATAAAAATACTGGAACGAGATACAGAAAAGTATCAGTAAAGATAAAAAACGACACGGTAACACAGTACATATTGCAGGGCGGGGTTCGGTGGTACGCTAACTGCCCCCGAGTACTCGGCGTCGCATCGCTGTTCCGTTTCCACCAACAGGCGGACAGGAACGCCCGCCTGCCTGGACGGTCAGGCTCTCCGATTCCGAAGATTCGGAACGCTCCGGCAACATGTACCAACCGTTATGCAATTGATAATTACTTTTTAGGGAATTAATTCAAACATTTGCCACTTTTATTGATTTAATGTCTTTTGTTTGTTTTCTTATTGTACAGAGCAAGCGGTTTCTTTGAATTTCAGTGTTTTTTGGATAAAGACATAAAAAACTGCATAAACCAGCCGTCAAATTAATTCACTGAGAAGCAGGAAGTAACCATATTTTTCTGAAATTTGAAATCGAAATATGCCGTTTAACAATTGTACATGGCGTATAAAACTTAAAATCAATTAACATGAAAGCAACTTTAACCAGGCAGGACCTTCCGGGCCTTGTATTACTTACAATCATTGGACTGGCATTAACTACAGTGGGTGGAGTAATGTTAAAAAATGCCATCGAATCGAAAAACTGGCCGGTTACAAATGGCACTGTTACAGGTTCTGAAGTTGCCGGCAGCATAAAATACTACCCTTCAATAACCTACACTTTTACAATTGAGGGTGTTGATTACAGTTCTGACCAAATCAGTAACATGAATTTCAGAACCAAAAACAAAAGTGTTGCACAGGAAGTAGTAAACCGTTATCAGGTGGGTTCGGTGGCTACGGTACACTACAACAGCACAAATCCTTCAAAGTCGTATCTTGAACCTGGCATTAACACGGGTCATTTACTTTTGCTTTTGTTTGGAATTATTGCCCTTGCCATACCGGTTTTTTCGTTCATTTTTTTAAAAATTGAACTTAAAAAAACTTCAGGCAAATAAAAGTTTAGCAACCCCGCTATATGCTATCTGTGCTTTGTTTTGTAAAAACAAAAAAAGATGAAAAGTATAAACGCTGCTGTAAGGTTCAGTGAAACTGAATCACTGCCCGCTAATTGAAAATCAAATTTGATTGGTTAGAACTCCCCGCCCGTGCCGACGCCAATAGAATTTGAAAGTATCCACATTTTATGTCATAAACAATTCATGTAAAACGTAAACAGGTACAACCGATTTGGGTTTGTGCAGGTTGATAATCAAACTACAATCCGCTAAAAAAATATCGCTTACATTTTTTGTCAAATTGCAACCCTTATTCATAAATGATTGAAGTTCATTTTACAAACAAGGTACTTTGTTTTACGATGACACGAGTTATAATGTCGGTTAAACGAAATATAAATACAAATACACGAAATATAAATACAAGTACACGAAGTAAAAATACAAATAAACGAAATTTAAATACACTCAAACGAAAATTAAATACACTCAAACGAAAATTAAATACACATAAACGAAAATTAAATACACTCAAACGAAAATTAAATACAGATAAACGAAAATTAAATACAGATAAACGAAAAATAAATACAAATAAACGTGTTATATTTGCAGTTAAACGAGTTATTTTTACATTTGAATGGAGTATATTTTAATTCAGACGACATAATTTTAAAAATGAACGTGTTTGTTATCGTTTCTTACAGGTGATATTCCAAACCACGGAACTCAGAAACAAAAACATCGAAAAGTAAAATAAAATAAACCAACGTAATTATGCTAATATTTAACTTCTCCCGTATTTTCAGGGCCCGCGGAATTAATAAACCCTTCAGCTATATGGTAAAACATGGCTTTTCCGATAATTTTGCCACCCGCATTATAAATGACCGGCCCAGGGTTTTAAACTTAGTCGAAGTAGAACGGCTTTGCGAACTCTTTCAATGTACGCCAAACGACATGCTGCAGTGGTATCCGTCGGGAAGCGATTTGAATGACAAGCATCCGCTGATGCCGTTAAAACGCTCAAGCAAATCCCTTGAATTGTCGGGAATGCTGTTTTCGGTTCCGCTCGACAAACTAGAAAGCCTCGAAGAATTACTAATCAACGAAATCAAAAAGCTGTAGTCCATTTGTCCCCCCGCTAGCGCCGGTTTGTAACCGGTGTGCAATCACTGAAGGATTGAAAAACCCCAACCTGCCTTTCCTCTGCCCGACAAGCAATATGCTGTCAGTTGCTTGCACTGACATTTGACAACAATATTTTTCGCCTTTTGTCTTTTAACTTTTCCCTTCTGTTTTTCCTTTAAACTTTAAACTTCTCCCCATTCTGTCCACCTTTCAGCATAAAAAGAAATTTCATGCAATTCAAATATAAGTGCCATCACAAACGTTAAGAGTAAACTACGTTAAAAAGCGAAGTTTCGGTTACCGGATTGGGAATAAATAAAAAAGCAGATTGTAAATCCTGATAAATAACTGAATATAGCTTAGCTTAAATTGCCGGTGAATAAACAATTGTTACAATGACAAACAAAGTTTACTATGGAGTAAAACTTTTTGATCCGCGCTGGATTGAAAAAAGAAAACGAATTCTGAACCGCGACAATAACAAATGCGTTATTTGCGGAAAAACCGGCGTTAAACTTCAAATTCATCACAAACAGTATCATTTTATCAAGCGCCTGCAAACACATGTTGAGCCCTGGGATTATAACGACAATTTACTTGTTTCGCTTTGTGAAAGTTGTCACAACAGGGGCCACAACAGCTTTAAAGTTCCGATTAAATACATTTAATACTTTAACAATTTAAATAAAACAACATGGGATTTTTAGATTTATTCAGGAAAAAAAGTGAAATTCAGGTATATAATACTGAACAAAAGAGAATCTGCCAGAAATCAGGGAAGTTGATTTCATTGACAATTCTGAACCTGCTGAACTTCAGAAATCAAATTCAGAGAGTTTGCCTATAAACTTCCGATTGACGTGATTTATGGGTTTTTTAAAGGAAGATTATGAAAGCAAAGCCTATCATGACGCACTAACCAACCCCGATAAATCATACAAGGAAACAAACATCGTAATCATCCGGAGTAATCTTGAAGTGAAGTTCAAACAGGTTATGCTGAAATATGAGGATATGTTAAGGGATATAAGTTTTCACATTCAATCGCGCACACAGGCCGGATTAACTGATATTGTAGAATTGCTGAAATCAAAAAAGGAAACCTACGAAAAGCATTTGGAAGAATTAAAACGAATGAAACAGGATTTGGATAACAATGAACTGTATATGACAGGTATTTTTAAGTCCTACGAAGTTGGTTTTACACGCGGCCTTGCCTCAATTTCATTGCACAACCTGAAAATAGATAATACATTTTGAAATGCACATGATTTTACAAAACACAAACCGAAATGAAAATTAATCCCGATAGCTATCGGGAGACGAATTCCATCGGAAATAAGGTGTTTTGAAAATGAAAAGTTTATCAAAATAGGATTGAATAACATAAAAAAATATACAGATGAAAAACTGGTGGTATAAATTGGGTTGTTTTCTTACCGGATGGAATTCCAAAATTTTGGAATCGTGTACCGAATCAAGCAGAAAACAACTAAAAAAATATGCTTCGGCATTGTTAATCCTTATAATTCTTTGGGGACTTATCGGTTATTTGTTTGCCGAACGTTATGTAAGAATTCCCTGGTGGGGTTGCGCAATTACAGCTGTGTTTATGATCGTGATTGTTTTACAGATTGAACGGCAGATAATACTAACAGTAGGTAATTTGGGATGGCTGAAGTTCTTTAGGTTTTTGATAGCATTTATAATGGCAATAATCGGTTCGGCAATAATAGATCAAATCATTTTTAAAGAGGATATTGAAAAGAAAATGGTTGAAATTGTTGACAGACAGGTAAACGAGCAACTTCCCAACCGGTTAACGATAATTAATGACAAACTTCAGGACCTTCAAATGGAAGTTGATTCACTGGATAAGAAAAACCTGGATCTGTATGCTGAAATTTCAAACCGGCCAACAATACCAACGATATCAACAAGCACAACCCACTTAAAGGTAAGGGGAAGCGGATGGAAGTTTTATTACAGTACCACAAAAAACAATTACAACTACTCCCATTGCCAATCCAAAGATCAAGGAAACAGAGGTAAACAATCTACATTTGGATATACTTCGAAAACAAAAAGAAGAATATACGCAAAGAAAAATGGATGCAGAAAACCTGCTTCGTCAGGAATTAAAATCAAAACAGGGATTTCTGGAAGAGCTGAACGCACTTATTGAAATACTAATTGAACGTCCCGCTGCATTGATATTTTATCTTGTACTGTTTGTATTTTTAATGTCGCTCGAATTGTTTGTTGTTGCAAGTAAACTTGGCGATAAAAAATGTGACTACGACCTTATTGTTGAATACCAGCTTGATCAAAAAACAAAAACATTAAAGGAATTAATGAAATAAAAAACCCTTTTTCCGGCTTTTATTATATGATGATGGCACAAATATATTTCGCTACCACGTAGCTTTTGTCATTATTATGATAATACTTTCTGCAAAGATTATGCTGCGCTGCAGCATTTTTTTAGCTGAATTTTTTGTCTGATCCGAAATCAAACCAATTCGCAGTTGTCATCACACAAAAGACCTTTATACTATAATCGAAAAACTACGTTTTTCAAACCGCCCGCTTTTATTGTATTCAATCTTATTCCGGAGAAGATAAAATGAAGTTAAAAATTTCGAATATAAGCGTAAAACGGTTATATTTAATCCAAAAATCAGGAGTTAAAAACTGATATTTTGGACGGACTGCCTTTGTTTACCACTTAAAACTTTATAATGCGAATCAGATTTTTTATAGTCGTAATAATTGTTGGAACTATAATCATAGAATATGTTCGCATAAAAAATTATTATGATTCGAGGGAAATCGGGCAGACTTTTCAGATTCGGACAATTGATATTAATACATTAAAAACCGATCCGGACTGGAATACAAAAACTAAAGAAAAAGAATTCTTTAGCGCGAAATATTTTGAACCTCAATTACAAAAAATTACGATTCAAAGTTACTTTAATATTGTCGATTACTTTTTTCCTGAAAAAATATCCAACCTTGAGATTATTCGTTTTTTAGATGATTCAACGAATTTTTCAGAAGGCAGAGCAAAAAAGGGGAAATGGGATTACCTGATAAATTTTCATGGAATGGAAAATAAAGTTGTACTAAAAGTGTGGTATGACATTGAGAATAATTGTATTGAAACAATTCCGGGATTATCTGAAACAAAAAGTGGATTAATTTCAAATAAAGGATTGGTGGCGTTACGTAAAATTATCGACTTTGAATAAAATTCGGCACACCTCAACAAGCTGCCTGCCATATCGGGTTTATGCAGTTTTGTATAGTCTTTTTGTGCACTGTAAATGCAGAGGATATTATCCCAGTTCCTGCATCCAGCGCATATTACAGACGGTTATTAATAAAGAACCGGCTTAAAATATTTACAATTATAAAAGGAAAATATTTATGATTGAACAGGACAAATCCAAAGAACAACTCATTAATGAATTACAGGAATTGAGGCTCGCGCATAATTCCTTAAAAGCAACAATCGAAACTGAAATGCTTTCCCATAAAATTGCCGTAGAAGAATTGCAGGAAAGCGAAAAACGGTACAGAAATGTATTGCAGGATATTAAAACTGTTGCTGTGCAGGGATATGCTCCTGATGGTACTGCTACCTATTGGAATAAAGGATCTGAATTGTTGTATGGTTATACTGATAAGGAAGCTTTAGACCGCAATATTCTCGATTTGATTATTCCATCTGAAGCGAGGGATAATGTTAGCAGTGCAATAAAATCGATGGCGGAGTCGGGACAGACAGTTCCTTCATCAGAGCTATTGTTAAAACGAAAGGATGGCTCCTTGGTTCCGGTATTTTCACATCATACAATAGTGCAAGTTGCCGGCCGGTCGCAGGAATTGTTCTGCATTGATATTGATCTTACAGAAAGAAAGCTGGCGGAAGACAAACTGAAAGAAAGAGAACAACTGTACCGCAACCTCTTCGACCAGGCGAACGAAGGACTCATATTGTTAACAATGGATGGGAAGATTGCGGAACTCAACAAGTCCTTTGCACAAATGCATGGCTACACGGTTGAGGAGATGAAAAACATGAATATTAAAGACCTTGACGTACTCAGACAAAACGCATTTGTCTCACAAGATGCAGTGATGCAACGTATCAATAATGGTGAAGTAGTTCGTTTTGAGGTGGAGCATTATCATAAAAACGGACATAGCTTTTTTATGAACGGTACCGCAAGTATAATAACTATTGCCGATCAGCAGTATTTTCTCGCATTCTATCAGGATATTACTGAACGCAAACAGACTGAAAATGAAATTTTAAAATTAGTCAGCACTACCAGTCACTTATTGAAAAAGCCCCGGATGGAATAGTACTTATTGATGCTGACGGGAACTTTAAATATATAAGTCCTTCGGCGAAAAAAATGTTTGGATATAACCAAACAGATGAAATTTCGGGCAACCCTGCCAGATTTACTCATCCTGATGATTTACAAATGGTTTTGTCTGGATTGGAAAAAATACTTAAAGACCCCGGCAACGTTGCAATTCTTGAATATCGCTTTATTGACAAAATTGGCCAGTGGCATTGGGTAGAAACTACGTTTAGTAATTTGCTGGCAAATCCGAGTGTAGAATCCATCGTTTTAAATTTTCGGGATATTACCGAACGAAAACAAAATGAGGAAAAACTGGTTAAAAGCGAAGAACGCTACGCACTTGTAATTAAAGCAACAGAGCAGGGAATTTGGGATTGGAATGTTGAAACAGGCGAGGTTTTCTATTCAGAGCAATGGAAAAAACAAATTGGATATAATGATAATGAGTTGAAAAACGAATTCAATACCTGGCTTGAACATATTCATCCAGATGAGAGGGAATACTGTTCGAATGCAATTAATTCGTATCTGCAACATCCGGTTGAACATTTTATCCTGGATTTCAGGTTTCGCCATAAGGATGGAACTTATAGGTGGATACACAACAATGCAGCTTCGTTAAAAAACAATGAAGGTAAAGTTATTCGCCTGTTTGGCACACACACTGATATCACGGAGAGCAAACTTAACGAAGCTATATTTAAGGATATTATTGAAAAAAGCCCAATATCAATTCAGATACTGGATATGGAGGGCTATCCAATCCAGGTAAATTCGGCGCATACAAAACTTTTTGGCGTAAAACTTCCTTCTGAATATTCTGTATTAAAAGACCCTCTGTTATTAAGTTTAGGGTTTGACAAATTATTTGACCGGATTAAAAGGGGCGAAGTTGTTTACTTCCCCGATTCATATTATAATGTTCGTAATATTAATCCGTCATTCCCTGATTTTCCGGTATGGGTTAAGGCTGTTGGTTTCACATTAAATGATATTAATGGAATTCCCAATAAAATGGTTTTAATGCACGATAACATTACGGAACGTAAAAATGCCGAAGCATTGTTAAATGATATTATCGAGAACAATCCATTGTCAATTCAAATAGTTGATAAAGAAGGATATACTCTTAGAGGAAATCCGGCATTTATCAGGCTCTTTGGTTCTGTTCCTCCTCCTGAGTTTTCTATTTTTGATGATTTAAAAAGTAAAAGCATTGAATTGGAAGAATTAGTTTCCCAGGTTAAAAATGGCGGGATGGTTCATCTACCTGATGTCTATTTCAATCCACGTGATGCAGTTGCAGAAGCACCTGATAATCCACTTTGGATTCAGGCAATGATATTCCCATTAAAAGACAGTACAGGCAAGCCCGAGCGTTTTGTTTTTATGCATGAAAACATTACTGAACGTAAAATTGCAGAGCAGGAACTGATTGAAGCCAAAGAAAAAGCCGAAAAAAGCGAAGAAAAATTCAAATTGCTTAACCGTTTAACTTCAGAAATGCTTTTGTTAAAGGATACTGAGAACCTTTATAAATTTATAGCTGAAAATTTACAAAAACATTACCCAAATACAATAATCCTAAATAATTCTATTGATGAATCAACCAAACTATCAAGACTTGAAGCTTTTTCGGGATTGGACAACAGCCTTTTAAATAAGTTAATAGAGCTTATTGGATATAGTCCAGTCGGTAAATCGTACAAACTCACTGAAATTCATAATAATTATTTCAAATCGGGCGATTTTGTTGAATTTGAGGGTGGTTTGGCAAAGTTTTCAGCTTCTGACCTTCCTGCATTCATTGCAAAAGCCATTGAAAAAATAGTAGGATTGCATAAGATTTATACAATTGGAATAAATAAAGATGATGGATTATTAGCAACCATTCATTTTTTTACATTTAACAAACAAGTTATTACTGATGGTAACTTTATTGAAATATTTGCAAAACAGGTAGGACTTGTATTACAGAAAAAAATAGATGAAAAAGCTTTAATAACTGCCAAAGAAAAAGCTGAAGAAAGCGACCGTCTGAAATCTGCATTTCTGGCCAATATGAGCCACGAAATAAGAACACCCATGAATGGAATTTTGGGTTTTGCCGGTTTGCTGAAGGAACCTGAATTGTCTGGTGAACAACAACAGAAATACATTCAGATTATTGAAAAAAGTGGTGCCCGCATGCTTAACATTATAAACGATATAATGAACATCTCCAAAATAGAATCAGGCATAATGGACATTCATCCTGCAGAAATGAATATAAACAATCAGCTGAAATTTGTTTACGAATCGTTAAAATTTGATGCCGATAATAAAAACCTTAATTTAAACTATAGTTGTGCAATGTCAGATACAGAAGCTTTTGTTAAAACTGATATTGAAAAGTTTCATGGGATTATATCCAACCTGGTTAAAAATGCTATAAAATATACCGATAAAGGAACGATAGAATTTGGGTACAACAATAAAGGAGAAGAATTGGAATTTTATGTAAAAGATACCGGAATTGGAATTCCGCAAGTAAAGCATGAAGTCATTTTTGAACGTTTTATTCAAGCTGATTTTACTGATAAAATGGCACGCCAGGGCGCAGGATTAGGTTTGGCTATTTCAAAAGCTTACGTGGAAATGCTGGGTGGTAAAATTTGGGTTGAAAGCGAAATGGGAATAGGTTCAACATTTTATTTCAGATTACCATACAACACCAACTCAAAGGAAAAAATCAATATTCAAAATGATTTGACTGCTGATACTGCTAATAGTAAAATTAATCCCGAAGTTTCAGAACTGAAAGTATTGATTGTAGAGGATGATGAAAATTCAGGATTTTACCTGTCAACAATCCTGAAAAACATCAGTAGCAAAATATTTAATGTAACAACCGGTATTGAAGCTATAAAAATTTGCCAGAACAACCCTGACATAAATTTGATATTGATGGATATTCAAATGCCTGAAATGAATGGGTATGAAGCTACCCAACAAATTAGGAAATTTAATAAAGAAGCGATCATAATTGCACAAACTGCTTTTGCAATGACTGGCGATAAAGAAAAGTCAATTGCAGCAGGCTGTAGTGATTATATATCAAAACCAATAAAAAAATATGAATTAGAATTATTAATTCAAAAACACTTCAATAAGAATATTTAAGCTATCCAAAGCTTACCATAATCACTATTCACCTTTTTGGCGTTTGAATGAATTGTATAAAACTGACCAACAAAAACAGGATATTGACTGTTAAATAAAAAATCAAATTATATAAAACGGGATGAAAAAGATTATTGTATCAATGCACACATCATTGGATGGTTATGTTGCCGGGCCAAAAGGAGAAATGAACTGGATTAAATTTGATGATGAATTATTTGATTTTGTTGGAAAAATGACAGACAAGGCCGACACAGCGCTTTATGGAAGAAAAACCTATGAAATGATGCACAACTATTGGCCAACCGCTGATCAGAAACCAAATGCAACTAAACATGACATTGAACATGCCCACTGGTATAAACAATCATTAAAGGTTGTTATCTCAACTACTTTAAATGAACCCGGACTTGACAAAACAAGAATTATAAGCAGCAATCCTGCCGAAAACATAGAAAGTTTAAAGCAGGAAAACGGAACAAATATTATGATTTTTGGCAGTGCATCTGTAACACATTTATTGTTCAGCGAAGGTTTAATTGATGAACTTTGGCTTTTTGTAAATCCGGTTGTTTTAGGTCAGGGTATCCCTCTTTTCAAAGGAATTAATCACACAGTTAACTTAATTTTTGCCGAAAGCAAAGAATTTTCATGTGGAGTAATTGGCCTTCATTATCTGAAAAAACAGGAGAATTAAAACAAATAAAAATACATTTTAAAATGGCAAATAATAAAGAATTAACCCGTGAACAACGCGATGAACTGATAAAAATATTAAAGACACGTTTTGAGAAAAACATGGCCCGTCACAAAAATTTTGATTGGGCTAAAATTCAGGCGAAGCTGGAGTTAAACCCTGTAAAACTTTGGTCGCTATATGAAATGGAAAATACTGGTGGAGAACCTGACGTAGTTGGGACCGATAAAAACACAGGCGAATTCATTTTTTACGATTGCAGCGCAGAAAGCCCCAAAGGCCGCAGAAGTATTTGCTACGACCGCGAAGCACTTGATTCGAGAAAAGAGTTTAAACCAAAAAACAGCGCAGTTGATATGGCCAATGAAATGGGAATTGAAATTTTATCGGAAGAACAATACCGTGAGTTACAGTCGCTGCAGGTGTCCGGTGGAAAATTCGATACAAAAACTTCGAGCTGGATAAAAACACCCGATGAAATCAGAAGACTTGGTGGCGCTTTGTTTTGTGATTTTCGCTACAACAATGTTTTTGTTTATCACAATGGCGCTGAATCTTATTATGCTGTCAGAGGATTTCGCGGCTCGCTCAAAGTATAAACCCAGTACCGATTTGTCGGGGAATTTGGTAAAATAAACTTGAAAAGATCACGGCAGAAATCACCGTTAGAGTTGTTTGCAATATATTTCAACTGCAAAAATGTATCTGATTATGCTATTGAAAGATGGTCACGGTTTCCTTTTTCAGGAATAATCTGAATATCCTGTGGTTTTGTTGAAAGCTGGGTTTTGGCTTTTTTGTTCAGTAGTGAAAAAGCCTCGGCAAGCGAATTAATTTCCCTGTTAACCTTTAAAATCTTAAACTTTGGATTTTGTTTGTCAACCTGTTCAGGATAAACTGGCTTTTTTGAATCCAAATTGCCGTGCAATATCAGTTTTTCTTCGGTGTAGTTGTATGAAAATTCAAGGTGTTCTGCTGTAACAAACTCTATTCCGGAACGTTGGTATTTAATCTCATACAAACGTGCGAAAAGTATATAAACTCTGCCATCGGGCAAACCATAAAACTGGGCAGGAAAGTTCGTGGGTAAATAGGTAATATGTGATTTGTGGATTAATTTGGCAAAATTTTCCATAAAATCCTGGTTTATTTTTATTTCTACAAGAATTGTAAAAGTAAACAAAAAAAAGTTATTAACAATACCCTGTTTGTTGTTCATAACAATTCGTCCAGATTTCTGTATTTCAGCCGTTTCATCCAATTGGTTTCGATACTGAAAAATCCATATTCTTCAACTACTTTACCGTGAATTAAATAACAGCCTGGCCCTGTAAAAGGGTTACGGTTGCCGGCATCGGGAAAATGAATCGTGTCGAGCCACTCCCCTTCCATATCAAGCCAGGTTCCGAAATACATGATTTTTCCATTACTTGTGCGCGTTGGTTTGCGATGCACCAAATAACCAACTATTTCAACGTTTTTCCAACTATACTTTTCAATTGCGATGATTTCAGACTTGAAGGCAAAGCTGATTCAAGCATTTCAAAGGGCGAACGAATTGGGAAACCGAGCAATTCAATTTCATCCAAAGTGTCTTCCAATTCATGTTTCCACAATTCAGGCAGATTGAATTCCTTAGTTTTTGTTTCGAAGAGTGTTTTTTCAGGAACAGTTTTTTTCGAGTGCCCCAATAAATAATGGGCATCCCAAAGTAATTCCTTTTTACTTTTTCCTGTAAAACGAAATGCATTTGCCCTGATCAGGATAATAAGTTGCTCCAGTGAAATTTGCACCCGTTTCACAAAATCGTTTAAACTTTTGAATTTGCCGTTTAATTCTCGTTCAGCAAGTAAATTTTGTGCAACTGTATATTCAAGTTCATGAATTATATAAAACCCAATATGGATAATTACCGATTGGATTGAATTCATCCACTGACTTTTGTTTACACACGGGAGCTCAATTTTTGCACCGTGCATTTTTGCTTCATGAAAATAGAGTTCAGGCGAATAAAAACCTCCCCCATTATTCAAAGTGGCAACCATATATTCCAATGGATAATAGGCTTTTAAATAAAGTGCCTGAAAACTTTCAACGGCATAACTTGCCGAGTGGCCTTTTGAAAACGCATAATTGGCAAAGCTTTCAATCTGTGTCCATATTTCCGAAATGGTATTTTCGATCGGCTTCGCTTAAAGTGAGCCCTGCAAAATAATGTGCTACTTTTATTACATCTTCCTGATAAACCATCACACCAAATGTTTCTTCAAGTATTTTGTAAAGTTCGGGTAAATCATTCCGTGCTTTTTCCCGCCGTTTTTCGTCCTGAAAACGGAGAATATATTCGCGCATCATTCCACTTTTGGCAACTCCCGGACGAATAATTGAACTGGCTGCAACCAATCTTTTATAATCTTCGGCTTTAAGTTTTGTCAACAACATTCGCATGGCTGGCGATTCAACGTAAAAACAGGCAATTGCCTTTCCGTTTTTTAACAGACTTTTAACCATCGGTTCTTCTTTGACAACATTGATATTATCAATATCGATCTTTTCATTCCGGTTAGTTTTAATGATTTCAAGTGCATCTTTTATTTTTCCCAAACCGCGTTGACTCAAAATATCGAATTTGTATAACCCGATATCTTCTGCAACGTGCATATCAAAATGGGTTGTCGGGAATCCTTTTGGCAAAATGTGTGTTGCCGAATAATAGTTTATCGGCTTCTCCGAAATTAAAATTCCACTTGCATGAATACTAAGGTGGCTGGGCATTCCGGAAATTAATTTGCTGTATTGCATCACCAGTTTTCCATACTGATCGTTTTCCTGAAGTATCGGATTTTTTTGTAAACGTGTAATTTCGTCGGCAGGCAACCCAAATACTTTACCAATTTCGCGAAGCGCCGATTTATGGTCGAAAGTGATATACGATCCCAGCAAAGCAGTTTTATCCCAACCATATTTTTTGAAAATATAATCGGTAATATCATCACGGTCGGTCCATGAGAAATCGATATCAAAATCGGGTGGATTAGAACGAAAGGGATTAATAAATCTTTCGAAATAAAGGTCGAGTTCAATAGGGTCTACATTTGTAATCCGCAAAAGATATGCTACCATACTATTTGCGCCACTTCCGCGGCCAACATACGGATAACCCTTGCTGTGCGCGTAGTTTACAATATCCCAGTTGATTAAAAAATAAGAACTAAACCCTAATTCGTCAATCATTTTCAGCTCCTTTTCCATCCGTACCACAACTTCTTTTGATGGTTTCCCAAACCTGTATTTCAATCCCTTTTTACATTCCTGCCGCAGTAATTTTATATCCTCTTCATGTGATTTCAAAAAGCATTTTTTGCTTTTATTGGTGCGGTATTCAAATTCAACAGAACATTCAGCAAGTATATTTTTTGTATTCTGAATTATTTCAGGATATTCTTTGAAAGCTTTTTTTAATTCCATTTCCGGAATAATTATTTCCGATGCCGAAGTTTGTTCTGAAAGCGGTAACCGGCTCAACAAAACGTTATTATCCATAGCCCGCAAAAGCCTGTGAATATTGTAATCACGCTTATTCCGGAAAGTTGCCGGCTGAAGTATTACAAGTTTATTTAATTGTTTTCGCCAATCGGAAAAAGGAAGTTTTATCAATTCAGATAATTTTATCCCTATAAACTCATTGTCTTTTAACTGACTGTATTTTCTATTTTTAAACGGATAAATAACAAATGTATCATGCAATTCAGGGGCAACATTTTCAAATTGGATTTTATTATACTGACAGGTAGTTAGATGTTCATTCAGCGCCCTGAAACCTTCCATATTTTTTGCCAGCCCGATATATTTCTGATCAATCCCGTTTCTGAAATCAATTCCCAAAACCGGTTTTATGTTGAATTGTTCAGCTAAACGCACAAAATCGATACTCGCTGAAGTATTGTTTATATCAGTGAGTGCCACATTTGTAAATCCCTTTGCAGACAACTCTTCTAAAAGATTTTCAGGCGAAATAGTTCCGTATTTTAAACTAAACCAGGAATGACAATTTATTAACATGACTCAACTTTTAATCCGTAAATGCGATAATGCTTCGAAGCTTGAATTTTAAAAATGATAATTTGTAAAACGCGACATTGTTGAATTGTAATAATGTAATATTCTGTTATTGTAAAAATGTAATTAGTATGTTTTCTTCAATCTAACATTTATTATATTATTCATTCTCTCAATCATTTATTCATTCACGCATTCCTATGCGCCGGAATCACAGGCGGCTGCCCGTTAAACGGATTTGTCATACTGCCAATACTTTTTACTCCCATTGTTACAGCCCGTTTTACCGCCTGATCGCCAAACCTGTTCCGAATAATATCCATTGACTGGTAGAGTTTTATCAGTTTCTCTGAATCTTCGAAAAGCCGCATTTGGTAGCTACCGCCAACCAAATGACTAAACCTGACACCAATTAATCGTATAAGAATCCTTCGCTTGTAAAGCTGATCGAATAAATCGAGGGTGGTTTTTATTAACGTGTGGTCGAGCGAAGTGTAAGGAATTATTCGCTGTTTGCTGTAAGTTTGAAAATCGGAATACCTGATTTTAATTGAAACACAAGCTGTTAATTTATTGCCGCTGCGAAGTTGGTATGACAGGTTTTCGGCCATTGAAGTGAGGATACTCTTCATTTTTAAAACATCAGTTGAATCCTTTTCAAATGTACGTTCCATTGAAATTGATTTTCGTTCATTCCAGGCAACAACAGGTGCATTATCGATACCCTGTGCCTTTTTCCACAGCGAAATACCATTTTTCCCCATCACACTTTCCATCAGTTCAACCGGCATTTCCTGAACGGTTTTCACCTTTTCAATTCCCATGCTCCGTAATAAATGATAAGTTTGAGTACCAACCATCGGGATTTTTTTAACTGAAAGCGGCGACAAGAAACTTTTTTCCTGACCATCGGGGATATTGATGAAATTATTTGGTTTCGCCTCCGAAGTACCAACTTTTGAAACCGTTTTGTTGATAGAAAGCCCAAAAGAAATGGGTAACATGGTTTCCTTGATAATTTTTTCACGTAGCTCTTTCGCCCATTGGTATGTTCCAAAGAATTTATCCATCCCAGTAACGTCAACATAAAATTCGTCGATTGAAGATTTTTCAAAAAGCGGCGATTGCTCTTTGATAATATCTGTTACCATATCCGAAAACTTTGAGTAAACACTGCTGTTGCCACGAATTACAACTGCATCGGGACATAAAACCTTTGCCATTTTCATTGGCATTCCGGAATGGACACCATATTGCCGGGTTTCGTAACTGCATGATGCAACCACTCCCCTGTCTCCGGTACCGCCAATAAGTACCGGAAGTTGCTTTAACCTCCTGTCCAGCAGCCTTTCGCACGAAACAAAAAAGGTATCCAAATCAAGATGTACAATGTGTCGGTTCATGTTTACGACTATATTATCGTCAGTTATTTGTTGATAATATAGTCAAATTGTATTATATTTGGAAAAAAAGAAATAAAAAGAAAACGGGAAGACGAAGTCAGAAGACGGAAGAAAGAAATTAACAGCTCTTTTTCAAACTTCCGACTTCGGACTCCCGGCTTCAAACTAATTTTTTTAAATATGAACTTTGCAGAAAACTTAAAATTCCTGAGAACCAGAAAGAAAAAATCGCAGACAGATTTGGCTGCTGAACTTGAAATTACAAGGACTACACTTTCGGGTTATGAAAGAAATGTACAGCCACCGTTTCATGTTTTAATTAGAATTTCAGAATATTTCAATGTTTCACTTGATGCTTTGATTAAATACAAACTCGAAGTACTTTCTGAATTTCAGCTCTCGCAAATTGAAAAAGGTTTTGATGTTGATGTTACAGGAAACAGACTTCGTTTACTCACTATAACCGTTGACAGTAAAGGGAACGAAAACATTGAAATGGTACCTGTAAAAGCGCAGGCCGGGTACACAGGCAGCTACGGAGATTTGGATTTTATTGCTGCACTTCCAAAATTCAGGTTGCCATTTCTCCCTGAAAATAAAACTTACAGAACTTTCCAAATCAAAGGTGATTCAATGTTGCCAATTGTTGAAAATTCGTGGGTTACATGTTCGTATGTCGAAAACTGGGAATTTATTAAAAACGGCAAAGCCTGTATTGTTGTAACCAAAAACGAGGGTATTGTTTTCAAACTGGTTTATAACCGGTTAGACAAGGGAGCATTTCTTCTCGTTTCGTTAAACCGGAATTATTTGCCTTTTGAAATACAAGTATCACAGGTTTTGGAAATATGGCAATTTGAAACCCTTAATAGTTTTGAAATTGATACTCAATAAAAAAGGAGCATTCCCAAAACCGGAATGCCCCTTTCAAATATCTATATCACAAGAATTTAATCCTCCATTTCGTCGATGACCCTGATTTTTTCTTTTAATGATTCAATTTTCTGCCGGGTATCTTCAATTTTCTTATTAACATCTTCAATTAAAGCTTTGGCATTTTTCGACATCGTAAAAAATCCGATATTGTTTTCAAGCAACACCAAATCGTTTTCAAGTTGTTTAAGTTTGCTCATGTACTTATCGCGTTCCATCCGCATTTTACTCTGCCCGCGCGATGATTCAGAAAAGGTTGACATTTTGGTTTTGAATTTAAGCATGTTCCGCTTATCTTCATTTATATTCAATTGGTCGAATAACTTTCCAATTTCTTCCCTGAATTTATTCTGAAGTGCATCTTTCTTTTTAAATGGTACATGGCCGATTTCTGTCCAGCGGCGTTGAATATCTTTCAGTATTTTCAGATTCTCTGAAACATCACCTGTCGATTTAAAATTCTCCAGCTCAGCAATTAACCCTTCTTTAAGTTTGAGGTTATCTATTTGACCGGAATCAACATCTGAAAAATGTTCAGATTTTTTATCGAAGAAATGATCGCAGGCAGTTCTGAAACGTTTCCAAATAATATCAGAATGTTTACGTGGGATTGGGCCAATTTCTTTCCATTGTTTTTGAATATTAATGAAATCCTGAGTGGCTTTTTTCCAGTCGGTATTATCCATCAATGCTTCTGCCTGCACACACAAATCAATTTTTTGTTGCAGATTATTTTGTTGAACTTCTTTGTTTTTTGAATAAAAATCACGCTTTTTATTAAAAAACGCATCACACGCGGTCCTAAACCTGTCGTATATCCGGTTATTGTCTTTTTTAGGAGCAAAACCAATAGTTCTCCATATTTTCTGAAGTTCAACAAGTTCTTTTGATTTTGTATCCCAGTCCTTATAACTTTCTATTTCAGCATTACATATTTCTTCAACTTTTTCACAAAGAGCAGTTTTTGCCTCAAAATTTTTCTTTTGTTCATCCTTTTTTGATTCAAAAAACTCCTGGTGTTTTTTGTTTATTATCGAAGTAATATGTTTGAACCTTTCCCACACATCGTCTTTATTCTCGCGTGGAACAGGTCCAATTTCGCGCCATTGTTCGTGGTATTTCTGAAGTGTATTAAAGGCTTTTAAAATTGATGGTTCAACCATTAATTCTTCAGCATTTTCACAGAGTTCAATTTTTAATTCGAGGTTCTTTTTTAAATCAAGGTCGCGGAGTTCGCGATTTATTTTAATGTAATCGTAAAAATTCTCAACATGAAAATGATAAGTATCCCACAAATTCTTCATTTTGATTGCGGAACGAGGCCAATTTCACGCCACTCGCGCTGCAAATCACGGAATTCGTTAAAAGTCTTATTTATCGATTCTTCATTATTAATAAGTCCTTTTATTTTTTCAATAATTTCGAACTTTCTGGCAAGATTGTCATCTTTCTCCGAATCAAGTTGTCTGTTGTGTTCTTTGCGAAGTTGACCAAATTTTTTTAATTGTTCCCTAATGTCATTTTCATATGGATCTTCTTCAGCAACAAATTCCTCTTCAGCACCACCTTCTTCAATAAAAGTAGCATGGGCAAGTTCAACACTCTCGTTTCGTTGTTTATAATAAACCGATTTAATTATTTCAACTTCTGCTTTAATATCGTTATCGTCAGCCGCATCAATTAAATCGCGCAGTGCATTTACAAGCTCAATCTGCGTATATTTTGAATAATCAATTCTATCTTTTTTATCATCCTGTGGTAAATCTGCTGCTTCTTCCTTTAGTTCCTGTTCAATTTCTACCTTTTGGACTTTTTTTGTTTTGGTTTTTATCGGGGCTGCCAATTCTTCAGTTGCTTTCAAATCCGATTCTTCCGGTTCTCCCGAATCAACAATTTCAGCTTCCTTTGTTTCTACTGACGGTTTTTCTGTTTCTTCAATTGTTGAATTTTCAATTGAAGGTGATTCTTCAATAATTTCAGGAGTTACAGTAGTTTCAACTATTTCAGAAACTAAAATTTCTTCTTCAACATTGTCCGGTTCGTCAATTAACAGGTCAACTGTTTCTTCGTCAGTTTTTTCCAGAACCTTTTCATCTACGGGCAAAGGTTTTTCTACTGATTTAACACTTTCTTCATCAATTTCAATAGTCGAATCAACTGATAATGAAGTCTCAGAATCAATAATTTGTTCAGAATTTTCAATTTCAGAATTTTCAGTTTTTTCTAACTCTTTCGAGCTTTTAAGATCTTTGGATACCATTTTAATTCAATTTATACCATTAACTTATGGTGTGCGTAATTTTATGTCGCTACGAAAATAGATATTAAGCCCTAATAGTCAAAGTTTTTAGGTTAAAATATAACAGGAAATACAATAATGATAAAGCAAAAAAACAATTGAACTGATTGATTTCACATAACTAACTTTTAAGCAAATTTTAAATTTCAGTTGATCTATGGAATTATTGTATTCGGATTATTATTTGAAATAAATTTAAAAACTATGTTTAATAACATCTATAACTTATTCATTTACAATTTAAAAACTAACATTTGCTATTTTTCTTTAAGTTTGATTTAGTTAAATTGTGAAACTTTACAGAAGGGAAATTAGTATTGTAAAATCTATAAAAACCGATAAAAATGGGATAAGTATTTTCTTTTAAGCAATCAGAACTCGTGCAGGAGTCAAATGGCAGAAGCTATTTTAAGGAGTTTCGACAAAGATTTGGAGATTTACTCGGCAGGAATTGAACCTGTGAATCATATAAGCCCGGTAGCAATTGAGGTTTTGACAGATATTGGGGTTAAACTGGAACAGTCGGTTCCTGATCATTATTCAAAATATGAACACATTGAATTTGATTACCTGATTACTGTTGGTGACGGAACTATTGAAAACCTGAAAATTCCATCAACTATAAAATTTAAAAGAAAAATGCACCTTGGTTTTCAGAACCCTTATAAACATTTTAAAGACAGAAATGAGCTCAAGGAAAAGTGTTGCGAAATAAGAGACGAAATTTATATTGAACTCGATTATTTTTACCATCGGATCATAAAAAAAGAGGAGTAACACTCCCCTTTTTCATTTTTTATCCTTTTACAATTTTCTCAATTTCATCAGGGTTAATCGGCACCCTTTCTCCCAATAATCTGCTACCGGTTTCTGTAACCAAAATATCATCTTCTAACCTGATACCGCCAAAATTACGATATTCATTCACTTTATCGAAGTTGATAAAATCGGCGTTTATACTTTCGTTTTTCCATTTGTCAATTAAAGCCGGGATAAAATAAATGCCGGGTTCATTTGTAATTACAAAACCGGGCTGAAGTTTTCGTCCAAGCCTCAAATAAGCTGTTCCAAACTGATCAACCGGCCGTATTTCATCATCATAACCAACATAAATCTGACCGAGATCTTCCATATCATGAACGTCCAAACCCATCATGTGGCCCAGTCCATGTGGGAAAAACAAGGCATGCGCGCCGTTTCTGACAGCTTCTTTTACGTCACCTTTCATCAAACCAAGATCTTTTAAACCCCCTGCAATAATTTCGGCAACAGCTAAATGAACAGACAAATATGCAACGCCGGGTTTTGTCAAAGCAGTGCCATGATTATTGGCTGCCAGCACTATTTCATAAATTTCACGCTGTTTTTGTGTGAATTTTCCGCCAACCGGAACAGTACGCGTAAAATCGGAAGCGTAGTGTAAAAGTGATTCGGCGCCTGCATCGGTTACCATCAGGTTTCCTTCCTTCAATATTTTTGAATGATCGTGATTGTGGAGTGTTTCGCCGTTTTGCGATAAAATTATCGGAAATGCAGTCATTCCTCCGCCTGCCAATGCGATACCTTCAATTGTTCCTGCAATTTTCTGTTCCCAAACTCCGGGTTGTGCCATTTTCATAGCTGTAACGTGCATTTGATAACCAGTAGCACATGCTTTTTCAATTTCAGCAATTTCGCCAGGTTCTTTTATTGAACGGATATCCACAACCGCTTTAATCAATTGAACTGAAGCATTTTCCTTGAGCAATTTGATTGGAATACCCAGTAATTTTTCGAGCATAATTTTATTTTCACCCCGATAAGGAGGCAAATAATGTACTTTTCTGCCTTGTTTTATTGTTTCGGAAACCAATTCGAAAAGTTTGGAAAAGGCCGAACATTTTTCAACACCCACTTTTTTGGCATTTTCTTTTAACGGAACTTGTGGCCCCATCCAAATAATATCGGCAATATCGAAATCATTACCAAACAAAAAATCTTCACCACTATCAAAATCAATTACACCTGCGAGTCCCTGAATATCAAGTCCGAAAAAATACAAAAACGAACTGTCCTGCCTGAAATGGTAAGTATTATCAGTATAATTCATTGGCGAATCAATGTTTCCGGGAAAAACTGCGATTCCGTTTAATCCCTTATTTTTTAATGCTTTTCGTCTGTTTTCGTAGGTACTTTTTTCAAACATATCTTTTTAATTTTATGTGATTTATACAATAATTTGCTAATGTAATACTTATCTTTTTTTGGTAAAAGGAAATCATATTTATTGTTTAATTGTTATAGAGAGTATAAAAGATAAAATATCATGGGGAATTTATTGTTGAATTACCTGGAAAAAAGAGATGCAGCCAGAGAAGCCTTAAAAAATGCATCAAATTTGGGTGGCCCTGTAATTACCATTTCCCGGGAAGCTGGATGCAACGCGGTAGAATTGGCAGATTTAATTGCTACCCGGTTTAATACAAAAAATCCTAAATCAAAATGGAAAGTTATTAGCAAAGAAATTTATCAGGAAACTGCTGAAGAATTGCAAATGGATCCAAAGGAAGTTTTTAAAGTTTTGCACAAATCGGAAAAATATGCTTTTGACAAAGTTCTAAAAGCTTTTAGCGATAAACATTACGTGAGCGAAGCCAAGATTGAAAAAACAATAAAGGAAGTTATTTTACATAACGCCATGGATGGCCATTGTATAATGGTTGGACGTGCTGTAAACATTATTGCCAAAGACATAAAAAGAGCGCTGCATATTCGTCTTGTTGCTCCACTTGAATATCGGGTTTCTTCGATTATGCAGAGTAATCATTTGAATGAAGAAGAAGCCACCGAATATATCGATCGGATTGATAAGGAAAGAAAAGCACACAGAAAAACATTGTTGAAGGATAATCCGCAAAATAAATTGTACAATATAGCTTTTGACAGATCAGTTTTTACCGATGAAGAAATTGTGGATATCATAGAATTTAGTGCAATAAAAAAGGGATTGTTTAATAGGAATTCAGACTGATTTATAATTTTTAGAAAGCACCTGGGCACTTTTCAGATTTATTAAAACAAGGACATTTCAGTGTACAACACTTTTAGAGGAATTGGAAAATATACTGACAACCTTTTAAAATTGTGGTAAATAATCTTACAACATTGTTTACTTACACTTTATGTTTCATAATATAAAACCTGTCTTTGATAATCTTCGTAAATAAAAGAAAAACTAAAAATCATGAGCAATTTATTACTTTCATATTTAAACAAAAGGCTGACCGAAACAGAGGAAGTCAAAAAAAAGGCTGATTTGGTTGCCGGGCCTGTAATTACAATTTCCCGCGAGGTTGGCTGTAACGGGGTAAAACTGGCAAATCTGATTGTATCAAAGTTGAACCATGAAAATCCGGATACAAATTGGAAAGTTATCAGTAAAGAAGTTTTTTATCAGAGTGCCAAAGAACTAAAAATGCACCCCGATGAAGTCAGAAAAACGTTGCAGCAAACGGAAAAATTTACTTTTGATGATATACTGAAAGCATTTAGCGATAAAAATTTCAAATCAGATATTACCATCAGGAAAACAATGAAAAGAGTTATCCGTCAGATTGCGGCTGATGGATACTGCATTATTGTTGGACGTGCCGGACGCGAAATAACAAAGAGTATTAAAAATTCACTGCATATCAGGCTGATAGCACCACTTGAATTCAGGATCAATACTATTATGAACAACAATCATTTAAACCGGGAAGAGGCAATTGATTTTATTGAAAAAGTGGAAAAAGAAAGGATAAACTTCAGAAAAGCAATTTTGAAAGGCGATGTTTCGAACGAGTTATATGATTTAACAATAAACAGGGCAGCTTTTAGCGATGAAGAAATTATTGAACTGATTGAATTTGTTGGGATGAAAAAGAATTTGTTTCACTATAATTTACCATCGTCTGCGACTTCAAATGTTAACAAGTCGTGAAAAAAAATAATCGGGCGACCACTTTAATGACTTGAAATAACAGGTAAAAAAAATCACCGGTTTAATAATTTAAACCGGTGATTTTTAGATTAATAACAAACCAATTTAACCAGTAATTTTTGACGGTATACCTTTACATTTACCGGTTTTAAACTGTCAGGTTTAATTTCGAACATATCGTTTGGTGTGAGTCCACATTCTTCAATCATTTGTATGCAATACTCCAGTTTTCCCAAATCATTTCCAGTGTTGTTTGTACCAAAAGAAAATTTTACGCCGGCTTCTTTTGCCATTTTAATCATTTCGGCTTTTGGCACTTTGTACCGGGCATTTATTTCGAGGGCGATATTATTATCTGCCAATACTTTAATTACTTTTTCCATTCGCTCTTTTGTCCACAATGCATCATAATCATCCATTAATTGTGCAGGCAAAACAGTTGGATTTACATAAATATCAACAGGTTCCTGCGAAAAAATGGCTTCAATTTTTCCAACCATCTGATCCATAAATTGTTCCTTATCATCAACCCAAACTTCTTCAGGAATCCAAATGCGATTGCGACGTCCTTTTGAATCGGTAAATGTCATTGCATCAGTAAAAACATAGTCGAACTTTGCCACAGCTTCAGGCGAAAACAGGGTAACCCATTCACGGCCTTCGGCTTGCATACCTTTAAATGTTGGGCTTCCTTTCACAACTTCCATATATGCGTACAAAGTGGAGTCGTTTGTTACAGGAAAGTGCAAACCGCAATTGGGTGCCACACCGTAGTTTATTCCTAATTTTTGCGAATTCTGTAAAATACTGTCAATGGTTAAAGTTCCTTTTAAATGAACGTGGTAATCAACCAGCGGAAATCCTGATTTCATCAGTTTGGTAACAGTGGAGTCCCAGTTTTCATCAGTAGAATTTAATTTTTCACCCGCGGGCAAATTTCTGACCTTTATATTTCTGAAATAAGTTGTACTTCCCGGATCGTGAGCCTGCAAAGCAAATGTGCCTGTACCTAATCTGCAATCCTCTCCTCCATCCCATCGCCATGGATTTTCGGGTTGAACATATTCATTCACTTTAATATCATTTACAAAAATCTCAACGAAATTTTCGACCACTTTAATACGCATTTTAAACCATTCATTGTCGGTTGCCAATGGGAAATAAATATTTCTTACATTGTAAATGCTGGCGGTTTTTCGCCGTTCCGGATTTTTTTCTGACCCTCGGTAAGAGTTGTTAACCTGGATTTCGTAACCCTGTGAAGGCCAACCATCTTTTTGGTATTTTGAACAGATAAAAATCCCTGAATTTGAGTGTTCCAAAGTTTTAACTTCGGTTTCAAACTCAAAGTTTTTGAATTCGCCCTCATAAAAAAGGTGACTGCGCTCGCCGCTGCATTTTATTGCGCCATCTTCAACCGAAATGCTTTCCTGATTTTCAGTGGCTTTTTTCCAGCCATCAAGGTTTTCGCCATTAAAAATAGTTTGCCATTCGGTGTTGATTGTTTTTGGCTGGCACGAAATCAGTATTGAAATTGCTGCCAACAGAAAAATTGATGAAATTTGTTTCATTATTATCAGGTTTAGAATTTATTATTCGAATCAAAACTAAGGAAATTTATTGAGAACTTTCAAATTTGTATTGTGGGTTGTCGGCTTTAAAACTAAAAAATACGATTGTCACAACAATAGCTACCAAACCAAAAATTGCATAGCTGTAACTACCCAGTTTAGTGGCCGAAAGACTGAATAAAGTAGGACCAAGTGCACTTGCAAAAACTATGATTGCCATAACAAATCCGGTTATTTTCCCCAGGTTTTCTCTGCCATAAAAACGTGGCCAGGTAACGGCCATCAAAACATTGTATAAGCCACTAACCAAGCCGTTCCCGATAATATATCCGTAATAAAAAATACTGTCGTTTAAAAAAGCAAGGCTCAAAAGTGCGGCTACCTGCCCAACCAACATAATTATCAATAAAAACTTTAACCTGATTTTGTCGCTTATATAACCGCCAACCAATGAAACTAAAACTGATATTACAGATACCGGAATAAACACGGACAACGCTTTTTCACGCCCCATTCCGGCATGTTCAAAAATTGAAACAAGATGAAATGTAAAACCTGTAATATAAAGGGCATACATAGCTAGTGTAAATGAAAACAACCAAAAAGTCAATGTTTTGCGGGCTTCGGTCAATGTGAACTGTTTGAATGGTTTAATAATCACATTTTTCTCCTTGTTACCATGTATTTCTCCATCGGGAATCATTCCCAAATCCTCGGGATTATCGCGATAAAAAAAGAAAACGAACAATGTAAAAAACACACCAATCCCGACAGCCATAATTATCCATGCCCATCGCCATGAAGTTTCCTGAATAAATGTGTCGAAAGTTAGCGGTGCCATTGAAAACCAAAAGCCACAAAAACTGATGAAATCCCGTTGACAAGTCCACGGCGGGCAATAAACCATTTCATCAGCATGTTTCGCGAAACCATTGTTAATACTCCCTGACCGGAAAAACGCAGGGCAAAAAACAGAAACATTAAAACCGCCATTGAAAGCGGGATATAAACTGTTGATGAGCCATCTTTAACAAAAAGATGTATAATCCTGTCGGATTGACTGAGCAAAATCAAAACAAAACCAAGCGTCACGGAGATTATCATTCCAACCCAACGGGCACCGTATTTATCATACATTTTACCGGCATAAGTCAAAAGCATTGAACTTGCAATTGTTCCAATCATGTATGCGATACTAAGCTGATTTCGGCTAATGTGAATATTTTCGAGTAAATAGTCAGTAAACGTGGCAATTCCCATTGTTTGTCCGGGGGCACTTGCCAAAACACCAACAGTAACAGCAAATAAAATTACCCAACCATAAAAAGAACGGGATTTTTTCGGGCTTAATCGGAAAATCATTCCACCGTTGTTTAATATTCATTTAACAACTTTTTCACAAAGCTAGCTGAACTGTCCTGGATTTATGCAATGTATGTTCGTACAAACTTAAAAGTAAGAAATGGTTAATGTGAAAGAAAATATTTGAAGCCAAGAAGTTAAATGAAAATTAAAGTATTCAGTAAATTATAAAACAGAATTAATCTATCGAATCAACAATCGACATGGTTACATCGTAAATATAGTCGCCAATTTTCTCCGATTCAGAAAAAATATCTTTGTATAAAGTTCCTATTTGATAAGGATAAATTTCATTTTCAATATCGTGCACATGTTGACTGCGAAGTTTGTTTCTGAATTCATTTATTTTCTTTTCAATCGTTTCAGTAACTTTCCTGTCAACCTCTTTGTAATTTTTATTTAGATTTTCAATCATAACATCCAATGCTTTTTCAACCAGAGAAAACATTTCAATGATATTCTCTTTCATTTCAGGTGTCAGATTTTTGTCTTGGTCGCGGGCACGCAACATAGCACGGGCAATATTTAAACATGAATCGCCAACGCTTTCAATCTCATCAATTATGCGAAGCATGGCACTAATTCCTTTTGATGATTCTTTACTAAGCTCCCCTTCCGCAACTTTAGTTAAATACCTTGCAATCGACACTTCCATTTCATCGCTTTTATTTTCGCCAATTTCAATTTTATCAAATTGTTTTTGAAATTTGCGGTCGTTATCTTCATCGAGCATATTTTTCAGCCTGTTGAAAAGTTTTTTTGTTTGCTGGGCGTACAAAATAATTTCTTTTTTAGCCTGAAGTATAGATAATTCGCTTGTGCTGAGCATCCCAAACTTAATATATTTCAGTTTAAACTCCTGGTCTTCTTCCTTTTCCGGTACAATTTTTTGAACCAGAATTACTAAATACTTTATAAACCAAATCTGAATCAATACATTAAAAAGGTTAAATAAGGTATGAAAGAAAGATAGAGCAATCGGGACAGAGCCTGCATCAGTAAATGCTGAATTTCCGGAAACCTGCACAGTTAAAAAATCAACCCCTTTTAAAAAATAGGGAAGCACGGAAATAACCCATATAACACCAAAAACATTAAACAAAAAATGAAGCCGTGCAGCTCGTTTTGCTGAGGCATTGGCAACCATTGCCGCAAGATTGGCAGTAATTGTGGTTCCAATATTTTCGCCAAGCACCATTGCTGCAGCACTTTCAAAACTAATCCATCCGTTGTTGCACATCACAAGCGTTAAAGCCATTGTAGCGCTTGATGATTGTATTACAACTGTTAACAAAGTTCCTATTAAAAGAAAAATTAATGTGGAACCAAAACCCATTCCTGTAAAATTTTTCAGGAACTCAAGCATTTCCGGGTTTTCACCAATATTTGGCACACTCGATTTTAAACTTTCTAAACCTATAAACAACAACGCAAAACCAACCAGAACTTCGCCCCACGACTGATTTTTTGTTTTTTTAGAGAAAATTAATGGAAACCCAATTCCAATTATCGGATATGCCAAAAAGCTCATTTTCACTTTAAAACCCAACAGTGCAATAATCCAGGCAGTAACCGTTGTTCCAATATTTGCACCCATTATAACGCCTGCAGATTCGGTAAGAGTGAGTAAACCAGCGTTTACGAAACTTACAATCATTACAGTTGTTGCGCTTGACGATTGAATGATCGCTGTTATGGATAATCCTGTTATTACACCAGTAACACGGTTAGAAGTCATGACAGCTAAAAAATTTCTTAGCTTGCTGCCTGCTACTTTCTGAAGTGCTTCGCTCATAAGTTTCATTCCATAAAGGAATAATCCCAGGGCACCGATTAAGGTCAGAAAGTCAAGTATGGTATAATTCATTTTTTGGTTTTTGCATGGCTAAAATAACTATTATTGGAAATATTGAAAGGAAAATATCAGAGCTATACAAAATTGCTTACTTGAAAAATTATTATAACCATTTAAATTCAACGGTTTAACAGCTGGTATTAATATTGATTTTCTTTTAATCAAAAACCGGATTTAAACGGATTATTATATAAGTCACAATATTTGTTTTTTAAATAATGAATGAATATTAACTAATCGGTTATTTTTAAAACTGATTTACAAAACCTGGAAACTTACTTCCTTATTTTGTGAACTTCAGACCCGTGAAGGTGTCCTTCTTCAGCTGCCTGTTCCAAAATCTTTTTATATTGATCGGGAGTAATTTTTTCGGCTTTGTAACCGCTTTTTTCAATTGCCCTGACAAATCCTTCATCACTGTTTTTACCATCTTTATATTCAACATAAATGGTATTTGTTATATGGTCAACTTTCAGGTCTTTAACGCCTTTTTCAAATTTAAGATTTTCAGTAAGTGTTTTTTCACAGTTCGCACAATCCATATCCGATTTAAAACAAACCACTTTATTTTCAGCCTTTTGGGCAAACGAAATAACTGTTATTCCAAAGAAAAAAACGAAGATAACTGCTAACTCTTTCATAGTATTTATTTTTTAATTATTTGTAATTCAATTGAAAACGGACGCCAAGATAAATTTTACGGCCAACAACCGGCCCCCAGATATTTGTTGCATCAAAACTTTGACCGAATGGATTTTCAGCACCCTCAATTGGGTTTGGTTGAGTAAAGTCTGTTATATTCTCGGCACCCAAATAAATACTCCAGTACCTGAAATATTTTGTCACCTGTGCATTCATGACTGTGTATGGTTGAAATTCGTACAAATTATCTGAATTTGTAACAGAACTTTGCCAGCCATCAAAATCAGGACGTGGAATTCTGCCACCACCATTAAACTGAGCCGTGTAATCAAACATCCATTTTTTCAGATTTGTTGAATAATTCAGGTTTATTAACCCTTTGTAACGGCTTGTTAAAGGCATTTCTTTTAATACCCCGGCAATTGTTTGTTTTGTGTCGTTTATACGATATGCCAACAACAAATCAAGCCTTTCGACTGGCTGATACCGGACATCGAATTGCATGCTGTTCGCATACGATTTTCCTGATAAAGGAGATAGAATGACGTGTGTTGAAGATGACTCACGATCAACTATCAATTGCGACTGAAAATCGGTGCGAAAAAACTCTGTGTTAATTTGCAAGTCACGTCCCCAAAGTGTGTAATCCTGAACAACGCTAAGCCCATAATTCCATGCTTCTTCAAACATATTTTTATCTTGCCAGGCCAGTTGCCTGTAACTTGCCAGCAGATAGTTGTTTTCGGTTATAACATTTGCCGTGCGGTAACCTTTACCGGCGTTTGCCCTAAAAGTAACATGTCCGTTGAGTTTATACCTGAAATGCATTCGTGGTGTAATAAAAGTTCCGAATAAATTATGTGAATCAGCACGGATTCCTGCCATTAAAGTCATGTTTTCAATGGGCTTGAAGGTGTATTCAGCAAATACTCCCGGCACGTTTTCAACACGGTCAAGGTTGATTCCGTACAAACTTTCGTCGATTTTGTCGTGAATAAAACTTACTCCGGTATTTAA
Source organism: Draconibacterium sp. (assembly GCA_016705335.1). Classification (GTDB taxonomy): domain Bacteria; phylum Bacteroidota; class Bacteroidia; order Bacteroidales; family Prolixibacteraceae; genus Draconibacterium. The sequence continues at coordinate 30,918 of JADIYN010000023.1, forward strand.
TGAATGAATTGCATTTTCATCAAGATCGCGGGTTAAAATTATACTCCCGTAAAACCTTGATTCCGAAGCATCGTAATCGGTTAATCCATAAAACGAATTGGTTTTATGTCCCGTAAAATTGGTTAAAATGGCAAGTGCAGTTCGTTGATCTTTCGATACGATACCTGATTTTAAAAACCCGATAACTCTATTGGTTTTTATGCTTATTCCATAAGGATTCGAAACAGTTGGAGTCATCCCGTCCTCAAAACCAACTTGCCCTCCCAGCCTGTCTTCAGCAAGAATATTAACACCAGCCTGTGTCATAAAACCCTTGTAATTTGTGAATTTCCAACGGTTTGAAATTTGAAATTGCTTTGTGAGCGGATCATCCAGAAAGCCATCTCCATTGTCGTCTATCCGATTAGATAAACCTGAAGCATGAACAAGCAGAGCAGTTGAAAGCATATCTTTATATACTTTCAAATTTGTGTTACCGTTAAACTCCCATTTTTGATGCTCATTTACATAAGCATTCAAAAACAATTTTTCACCGGAATCGGGTTTTTTTATTTCCGCATTTATCTGTCCTGCAATCGATTCGTAGCCACTCACAACTGAAGAAGCACCTTTCGAAACCTGAATTGATTCCATCCAGGGGCCGGGAATGTAATTTAAGCCAAAAGTTGTAGCCAACCCGCGCAAATCAGGAAGATTTTCAACCTGCAATTGCGAATATATACCATCGAGTCCAAGCAACCTGATTTGTTTTGCTCCAGTTACCGCATCGCTGTAACTCACATCAACCGATGGATTTGTTTCAAAACTTTCGGCTAAATTACAGCAAGCAGCTTTATGCAGTTCGGCACCACCAATCCTCTCGGTATGAATGGTTTCCATTGCCGAAAGATAAGTTCCACGGTCTTTTTTGGTAACTGTAACTTCTTCAATTTCGAGATTGGGTTCCAAGACAACTTCAAGAAAAGTTAGATTTTCAACATGCACGACCTTAGTTTCGTAACCCACAAAACTGAATACCAACATATGCTGTTCGTTTCCTTTTTTTATTTCAAAATTTCCATTGTTTTCAGAAACAGTGCCACTTTTTGTTCCCTGCCAATAAATGTTAACTCCGGGTAATGTAATTTTCGCTACTTTATCGTTTCCAAAAACAACTCCTTTTATATTTTCAGCAAAAGAAACAATAGGAAACAGTATTAAAATAAAAATTAAAATTTTCTCATTTCTTAAAAATTAGTAGATAATAAAACTGTCAATCACCTGTAAAAAAGGTAACTGAATCAACTAAAATCTAAGCTGAGAGTGGAATTTTAAGTTGGTTAAAGCTGATTAATAAAAACTTTGATGATTTAATATTTGGAGGAAGTTCAAAACGAATATTATGCGTTTCTGCTTTTAATATTGGTTCAACACAATATATAATTACAGTAGAAAAAATATCAGTAATTTTTACACCTGGAGCTCTTTCAAAACTGACTTCATCTTGTGTAAAATCATTACTTAATTTAAAAAATCTGACTTCCGGCGATGCACAGCCACAATCATGAATTTGATGAGAACACTCGTGACATAAACTTTCACTTGTTGATTTCTCTATTCCAAATGTATCGTGTGTATGATGAACATGAAAATTTTCATCGCAGGTTTCGGGTTTCACATAAATGCCAACCTGCTCATCTCCAGTACATGTACAATGTGTTTTGTAAATAAAAATACCTGTTGAGGAAACGATAAAAATCATTGCCAGAAACACAGATAATATTTGAATTAACCTTTTCACTCTGCAAATATAACAAATAAAAAAGTTTAGGTTTTGTTATTGAATTGTTAAAGGAATTGAATTAAGCAGAGGTTCAAAAAACTGAGAAGCTCTCAGCTTTTGGGAAGTAGAAAATAGGTAAACTAAACATAATAATTCAGGCTTAAACAATGAATATTAAAATTAAATATCCAGTAAATTTAACATTGTAATCAGGTCTTATAATCAATAGAAATAAAAACGCTTTTTGCTTAGGAAACCTTAAAATTTCACAGCCATGAAAAGATATATTCTACTTTCATTTTGTGCATTTATATTTTGCACGTCATCAGCACAATGGTCACAAGAATGGCTAAATTCAAAAGAAAATGAACATTTATTGTATGCAAATGGCGACCTGATGGTAGGAAACAACAGCGGAGGTAACCTGGGATTAAGTTTTGTTTATAACAGTAAATACTCAGTTGAAGTGGGTTACTCTGCCGGATCAAATCAATTTGTCAACCAGGTTCCGGTTCTTAAATCAGGAAGTAGTTCAAGTGCAGAAAATTTTATAAATCCAAATGAAATGATGGAAAACTATAACATTATGGTTGGTCGTCATTTTAATTTAAATTCAAAAGAAACAATTAGGTTCATAATACAGGGAGGATCAGGAATTTCTGTAATGATAGATGAATTAACGGAGCAAACAGATAATAATTCTGGTTTTGAGAAAAAAGAATTATTAAAAAACAGGGATATTAGTTTTATGATAAACTCAAAAATAGACTTTCCGATTACCGATTTATTTGGATTTTCTGTTGGTCAAACATTAATTATGAATCATGAAAAAAGGTATTTGACCCTTAGTGTTGGTTTTATTTATGGAATTATTCAAAATCATAAAAGGAACTGATTTAACGAGACTTTGGGAACAAGTTTAATTGACAAAATTTTAAAACAGTTATCCAGATTTATTTAATCAAGATGAATCAACCCATTTTTTAAGGCATACTTTACAATATCAGCAGTAGATTTTAACTGGAGTTTCTCTAAAATATTCTGCTTGTGCGTATTAACTTTCTGAACACTTATAAATAAAATGTCTACAATTTCACGCGTTGACCTGCCTTCAGTAAACATTAAAAAAATTTCTTTTTCGCGTTCCGACAATTTATCATATTCCAATTCTTTAGCATCTGCAGGAGACAAATATCCGCTTATAACCTGGTCAGTAATATCCTGACTAAGATATTTTTTACCACCATAAACCGATTGAATGGCATCTGTTAATTGCAAATATGTACAATTTTTCACTAGATAACCATCAGCACCAGCCTCAAGCACACCTTTTACATATTCCTTTTCCAAATGCATTGATAAAATGATTATTTTAACTTCAGGCATTTGCGACTTAATTTTTTTGGTGGCATCAATCCCGTTCATTCGGGGCATTGCTATATCAATAAGTACAACATCAGGTTTAACCAGTTTTACTTTTTCAATAGCTTCCTGTCCATCTTCTGCCTGTGCAATAACCTCAATATTTTCAGCCGATGAAAGCAGAGTTACAACTCCTTCTCTAAATAATTGGTGGTCATCCACAATTAAAACTTTTATTTTCATCTCATTATAATTTTTAAATTTTCCAAAGGTATTCCCGATAATTATCGGGAGACTCTTGATTATGTTCCTTTTGTGAGAATTTTCTCATGTTCGTATCTTTGATTTTTAATTATTTTTCGCTGGTATTTCAATTGTTGCGCAAGTGCCAACACCTGGTTCCGATTTTATGTACATATGCCCTTTAAAACTTTCAAGTCGTTCCTTAATACTTACTAAGCCAAAACCATCGGGTTTGTCCTTCTTGCTGAGTTTATCCTTTTTAAACCCAACACCGTTATCTTTCACAGAAATTAAATATTTATTTCTTTTTTCAGCTATCTCCAAAACTATTTCTGAAGCATGTGCATGTTTTAAAACGTTCTGCAAAAGTTCATTAACAATACGGTAAACAAAGATTGTAATTTCTTTTTTAACTGTAATATTTATTTCTTCTCCTTCAAGTTTAGTATCTATATTATTTATTGTTTTAATCTGTTCAAGTCGCCATTTAAACGTTGAAGTCAAACCAAGTTCATATAAAATAGGAGGGCTCAAATCGTAAGTTAAAACTCTCGATTCGTTTATCGCCTTTGTTAGAAGAATATATATTTCATCGATTTGTTTGCGTACATCAGGCTCAAAATTCTTGTTGTCGATGGATGATAATTTTAAAAAAGCCAGTGAAAGTGTTTGCCCCAGACTATCATGTAAATACTCCGCAATTCTGCGTCTTTCACGTTCTTCGATCTTTGTAATTTCAATATTAATATTTTTAAGCAATTTTTGATATTGCTGAATTCTTTTCATGTTTTTCAGCAAAGCTAAATCAGCAATTTTACGTTTGGTAATGTCAAAACAAATTCCGCGTGTTCCGGCATATTTCCCATTCTTTTCGAAGAATGGAAAACTACTGAAAGTGAGCCAAAGTTTTTTCTTGCCAACTTTTAACTCGATCTCCGCTTCTTTAATTGCTGAGTTTTGCGTTAGCTTAATATGATTATTTGTAGTATTAGTCTGAAAAAGTTGTACAAAACTAATTTTGCCCAGAATATCAAATGGTTTTATTCCTAAAATTGATTTAATAACCGGGCTGACGTACACAATTTCACCTTTACTGTCTGTCTCCCAATAAAATTGTCTTGCATGTTCCGATATTTGAATTGTTCTTTCTTCTTCGCGTAAATATCTGCTAGTTTCGGCTTGAATTGAAAGTTCAAGACTTTCGTTCCGTTTTCGAAGTATATCTTCAATATTTTTCATGCGAAGCACCACATTTATTTGTGCTTGCAGTTCACTCACAGCAAAAGGTTTTGAAACGAATGCATCGGCTCCGGCATTTAAACCTTTGGTACGTTCTTCTGAATTGCTTCCAAGAGCTGAAATCATAAGAATAGGTATATGACTTGTATTGGAATCTTTTTTTAGAATTTCACAAACCTCGTAACCATTTAGTCCTGGCATAAGAATATCAAGTAAAATGATTTCAGGAATTTCCTTTCGGGCAATTTCAATGCCCAATGTTCCATTACTAGCTTGTAAAAAATTAAATTCGGGGTAATATTTTTTTACAATCTGATAAAGTAGATTGAGGTTAAATTCGTTGTCATCTATGGCCAATATCTTTTTCATGTGCATATAAATGCAACCCAACGGTTGAAGTCTTCAAGGTTTATAAAATCAAATCTGATGTCAAGGTAGTAATTTTCCTTCAGTTTTTGAAAATAATTACTTTTATGCCCATTTAAATGTTTAATGTTATCGTAAATAATACAATGTTTTAATAACATAATTTATTTTTTTTAGCAAAAAAGGCTAACTGATAAAATCAGTTAGCCTTTAAATTTAAACGTCAATTATTAATTAAAGATTACCTTTTGATCAATTTTTGAGTATGGATATTATTAAAAAGCTCAGTTTTTACTATGTATATACCTTGTTTTAATGCCTGTATGTCAAATGTTTCAAGTGTATTTTGAACAATTCGACTTTGTACTTCCCTGCCTGTCATATCGAAAATAGTTATTCTTGTACCATCCTCAGGTAACTCTGAAAATCTTATTGTAACGTTATTACTTGCCGGATTAGGATACACATCAATTTTAAGGTTATTAAATAACTCATCAGTATTGGTTAGTTGCGTAATAACTTGTTCCTCTTCAAGAACATTTTCATCAATTAAAACATCTTCCTGCACTATTCCTTTTTTAGTTATATCATCAACAGTTATCGATCTGTAAGTGCAATAAACTGAAAAGGTATAATTTGCTATTTCCGACTGACCAAACGATGTTGGCATTCCACCAGACCATGTTTGTGATGACTGTGCCCTGCCGGGTTTTCCAACTGAGTATCTGATTCCCGGATTATTTTGAAAAACCCAAGATAACCAAACTGTTTGTCCTGCATTAACCTGTACCGGACTTGTTAATGAAACTGTTTGCCATCCGCTTGTTGAACTTATTACAGTTGAAACAGTTTTGCCTAGTTGCGATGATGGTAAACCAGCCTGATCAGCATAAACACCCATCAGAACATTACCCGTACCTCCATTGTGATATATGGAAATACTTTCTATTTTTCCTGCTTTATTAAAGGTTACTGGCATAGCACGTCGGTTTGGTGCAGTTGACACCAAGGGATATACCACTGAAGTACCAATAATTTCAGCAATCGAAAGCGGAGTATAATTACAATAAATTGAAAAATTGTAATCGGCCATATCTGAGCTCCCAAATGTAGAAGGCATTCCGGAAGTCCAAGTACCTGAAGATTGTGCCCTGCCAGGATTTCCGATTGTATATCGAATTCCAGGATTGTTTTGAAAACCCATGATAGCCAAACTGTCTGTCCTGCGTTAACCTGTACCGGACTAGTTAATGAAACTGTTTGCCAACCAGTTGTTGAATTGATAACTGTTGATGCAGTTTTACCTAATTGTGATGATGGTAATCCAACCTGATCAGCATAAACTCCCATCATAACATTTCCTGTTCCACCATTATGGAATATTGAAATACTTTCAATCATTCCAGCATCCTTAAATGTTACAGCAACTGCTCTCCTGTTTGGTGCGGTTGATACTAAATCTGAAACATAAGTGTTGCCCAATATTCCAGGGCTGTTGTTAACTACTTCTGGTTTACTGGCCTGCAATGTAATAACCAATTGTCTGGTGGAACTTGAAGAAATATTTCCGGCAGCATCTTTTGTCCATGCAAAAAGGGTTTTTGTTCCTTCGGTAGAAAAAGAGAAAGAAGTTGGAGCAGTTGCATTCCATCCTGAATTTCCGGCAGTTGGAACTGTTGAACTTTCAGTTAACAAAAATCCAGTAACAGTATTATTGTCGGAAGCGGAAAATGAAGAAACAGGAACAATCAAAGTGCTATTAGTTGACGGTACTACAAATGATATAATTGTTGGTGGTGTCGTATCAGTTGTGATCTGTGATGCGGTTTTAATTAGAATTATCGATGTAAAAGGTAGTAATGAAACTTTATCACTAACCTGTTTGCCATTTATGTCCTTGTAAATGGTATTACCGAGGTTGAATTCTTTTGATTGTTTTGTGTCGTTATAAAATATTACATCAGTTTCTCCTGTTGCCAAAGCGACAACATTAATTGTTGAGTTTGCATCCTGTGCTGTTGATACTTTCCAACCTGCAAAATCATAATATTTTGTTTCATCAACCTTGAAAACAGCCGATTTATTGTAATGATTAACATAAATGTTGTTGGTAAAATTTACTTTCCCGTTGCGTTGACTACCCAAAAACTGAATGGCTTTATTTTCCATATTTCTGGCTTTTGCATAAAGTATATTGTTATTAAACTTACTGCCCCCCAAATCAGTACTTATATGATATTGTCTGCCATTATTATAAGAAGTATTATACCTGATTGTTTCATTGAAACTATTGTGTAGAAAAATTCCAGCATCTGAAATATTTGTTACTGTGTTGTATTCCACTGTAACGCCCCCGGAATTTTCATCCAAATAAATTCCGTGACCCTGGCAAATACCGTAAGGATTACATCCATCAAGTGATCCAAATACACCATCGATAATATTATATCTAATTATTGACCCGGAAGTAGGGGCATTGGGATATGAACCGGCTGCAGCTGTATAAATGCCACCACCATCATCCTTTGTTAAAAGAGCATTTTGAACAAAATTATATTCAACAACATTTCTTTTATGAAACTGGATCCCGTTATAACCCGAATTTGTAACACGATTATACTTAATCACATTATCGTTACCCTCAACATACAAACCTGATCCCATGTACCATTCTCCAATACCGGATAATCCAAGTCCATCTAATAATGAGGTATTGTTAATTTTGTTATCTGTATATGTTGATTTTTCTGAATAACCTTCAATGCCTATATGATTTGCTCCGCTAACAGTATTATTTGAAATATTACCAGACAAACCTGGAGAAATGAAAACACCTTTTTCATCGGGAAATGAAACTGTATTATTATCAATATTTACATAAGAGCCGGAACTGGTTATCCCGCTTTCTTTATTGTGCAATAGTTCTAAGTCTTTAATAGTAACATAATTATAACTTCTTCCAGCTACACCAATCCCATGTACAGAACCTCTAACCACATGATTTGCAGGCGAACTCCCACCAGGTGTCCATAGGTAAACTGTTTTTGTAGCTGAATCATAATACCATTCACCTGCTGAATCAAGAAACTCAAGTTTACCAACTAAAACAAACCCGGTTTTAGTATTTAGGCTGGGATAAGGTGTTCCGGACAATGTTAAAGTTTTGCTATTTGAAGAAGTTACATAAGTTACCATTGAGTATGGACTTGTTCTGGCTATCCATTTTGCACCCGAATAATTAATTGAGCCATTTAAATCGTTACAGGTGAAAGATTTAGTAGTATTTACTGTATGAACAGCTAAATAACTCTTATTTGGATGACGAGCTACTTTCACTCTATCTCCATCGATAAATAATTGATTTATTTGAGTACTAAAAGTAGTTTTGTAAATGTTGCCTGAGTGTAATTTCCATCCTGTTATTAGTTCGGAACCATAAATTTTGGTTTATCGCCGGTTCCATATGCACCATAAGTTATCCTGCTGCCTAAGTACCCGAAGATTTAACAGTAATTGTACCACTCCATTCGTCACCACGTTTAAACAGAATCTGGTCGCCTGGCTTTGGTGTAAAGCTGTTCACTTTTGTAAGTGTCTTCCAGGATAAACTTTCACTTGTGCCAGAATTTGAATCACTTCCTGAATTGCTTACATAATAAATAGTTGCATTTACTGTGAATGAAAATAAAACTAAAACCGATAGCATAATCAATCGGTAAAAACTCTTCTTTGACAAAGAGACAATCTGAAATAAAGATGGCAAATTCCTAACTCCTTGAGCAGGATTTGAAGATTTTAATTTGATCATAATTTTACTTTTTAAAGCGTCCAAAAAAAAATAATTAGTTCGAGATCAAACCAGTAAATCACATCAAACAAGACATAGATAATTCACATCACCGAAAAACAAGGTGATTACATTTTGTTGAAATAAGTTCTTAAAAACCGGTTGGACGGGTTTGTAAATTATTTTCCAACCAGTAAGTTTTAAAAATATTTCTTCTAAACATTTTACAAATGAGCCCAACGCATCATCTGTTACTTTTTTAATAAGTTACTTTTAAATCTTTTCTTCAATAAAAAGAAAAAAAAGCGTCCTACTGTCTTATTTCAAATTTGATTTATGGGTTTGTAAATCGCTGTAAAAATATATTTAACAATTAAACTAAAGTGTATGATTTTTACTGAAATTTTTGGACACAAGTGCCTATATTTATCTAAGTATTTTACCGATAAGTTGGATTTTAATCTTAAAACTAATTAGTAATGTTGAAATCTGATTGAATTTCAAATTTTACTTTTTACAGGGGGGCTCAACCTGAAAATTAATCGTTGAAATTTTATTATCAGAAACATAAAACAGATTTTAAATCGAAACAGGTAAAAATCTATTTTTATTAATTACTACTGTTCAGCGCATTGTTATCGGTATTGACAAGGTAAACCGGATTAAGAAATTATTGAGATTATTATATTCAAGACTATTGAAATTAAATATCGTATCAACATTCGTAAGTAATGATGACTGCAGAAGTATTGACCATAAATAAAATAATAATTACTGGCAGAAATCCGGGATACACAGCAACACTCCAATAAATAGCGGGATGCTATATCTGGAAGTAACTTTTCCCGTACCTCTGAAAAAAATAACATGAAATGAAATCTCTGTCAAAATTCAGGCATGAATGTCACCTGATATTATTTTCTATTAATCTTGAAAAACCTGTGTAAGGATGTAGTTCTTTTATTTCAAAACTGATATATCCATTTTTAAAGAGCGGTAATTCTGAAAGAATTTTCTTTGCTTCTGTTTTATCGTTGCATTCCAGAATTAGAACTGCACAATGGTTTTCATCGAAATAAATTTCGCGCAGAATATCTTTTTGCTGAAGTTCAAGAACTGCACGGGCTTCTTCTTTCAGGATTTCTTTATCTGAATATGCACTGAGTTTTTTCAGTTCGGTTTCTGTGGCAAGTATTTTCATGTAGTTTTTCGTTTTAATGTATTCAACCTTAATATTTTTCGTCACACTGAGCGCAGTCGTAGTAATTGAAATTTCACAAATATCTCCCGGTAATACTCTCTGGATTTGCTTTTATCTGTTGCGGTGTTCCTTCGGCCATTACACGTCCACCGGAATTACCGCCTTCGGGGCCCATATCAATTATCCAGTCAGCACGTTTGATGATGTCGGTGTTGTGCTCGATAATGATAACCGTGTTTTTGTTTTCCACCAGCTTTTTAACAATCTGATAAAACATTTCAATATCCGACCGGTGCAGTCCGGTGGTGGGTTCGTCCATAATATAAATGCTGCTGGTTTTCTGCAATTCGGCGGCAATTTTCAGCCGCTGCGATTCGCCACCCGAAAGCGAACTGAGTGTTTGCCCCAATTTCAGGTAACCAAGCCCCACTTCTTTTAATAATTGAAGTTGCCGCGTGATTTTTGGTGAATTGAAAAATTTCAATGCTTCGTTTACCGAAAGGTCCAGTACTTCGGCAATGTTTTTTCCGCTGTATTTCAGTTCCAGAACGTCGGCGTGGTAACGTTTTCCTTCACATTCGTCGCATTGCGATTTTACAGCATCAATAAAATTGAGTTCGTAACTGATAAAACCCTGGCCGTTGCATTTCGGGCAGGCACCTTTGCTGTTAAAACTGAAAAGCGATGCTTCGGAACGGGTCGCTTCGGCAAACTCTTTGCGAATCTGGTCAAAAATGCCGGTAAAAGTAACCGGGTTGGCGCGCGACGATTTTCCGATGGGCGACTGGTCAATCACCACAGCCTCGGGATGTTGCGGCAGAAAACATTCGTGAATCAGCGTGCTTTTCCCGCTTCCCGAAACCCCGGTTACACAGGTGAGCACACCTTTTGGAATTTTTACCGAAACATTTTTCAGGTTATTAAGACTGGCATTTTTTATTTCGAAGAAACCGCCGACATTTCGTTTATTACCGTTCAACGGAATTTCAGCATGAAGATATTTGCCAGTAACGCTTTCAGTGTGAATAATTTCTTCTGTCGGGCCATTAAAAACTACTTTTCCTCCGTTGATACCGGCGCCGGGACCGAGGTCAAGTATCAACTCGCAATTCCTGATAACTTCGGGGTCGTGTTCCACCACAAAAACGCTGTTGCCACGGTTTTTCAGTTCATACAAAAGCGATATCAGTTTTTCGGTGTCACACGGGTGCAGTCCGGTTGTGGGTTCGTCCAAAACATACAGTAGGTCAACGAGGTTGCAATCCAGTTGCCGCGCCATTTTTACCCGCTGTGATTCTCCGCCCGACAAAGTCCCCACCGGTCGTTCGAGACTGAGATAACCAACCCCGATGTGAATGAGTTGTTCCAGCACAAAAATGGCTTTTCGGGTGATGGGAATGGCCATTTCATCATCAATTTCTTTCAGAAATTCAAGTACTTCCGGCAACTCCCAGCGACAAACCTCATCGATGGAAACGCCTTTGAGTTTTACATTGCGGGCGGCTTCACTGATTCTCGAACCATTACATTCCGCACAGGTTTCGTATTTGAAAAAGCGGAGATAGGCATTTTTATCCTCCTCGCTGGCTTCGTCTTCCCCTTTTTCGGCCATAGAGCGTTCCAGTTTTCGGGCAAGTCCTTCAAAAGTGCGGTTGTACGAAAGTTTTTCTTTTGAACCCTGAATTTTGAAAGGTTCAGAAAAAAGCAGTAAGTTGAACTCCTCGGGCGTTAAATCCTTTAGTTTCTTTTCAGTATCAACAACATGCAGGTTAATGAGTTCATTCCATAGAAAACTGCCCGGTTTATAATGAATGTGTAGGATTCCGCCCTCGCGGATGGACTTTTCCATATCGAGAAACAGTGAAAGGTCGATTTTGGCCACTTTCCCCAGCCCGTGACAATGCGGGCACATTCCCTGCGGGTGGTTAAACGAAAACAAAAACGAAGCGCCGATAAACGGTTTACCCACACGCGAAAACAAAAGCCGCAGATAGGTATTTACTTCAGTTGCAGTGCCCACCGTGCTGCGCAGGTTGTTACCCATCTTTTTCTGGTCGATAACCATGGCGGTTGACAGGTGCAGAATGTCGTCAACGTCGGGTCGCGTAAGTTTAGGAAGCCGTTTGCGTGCAAAAGTGGAGAAGGTTTCAATCAGCTGCCGCTGTGCCTCTGTGTAAATAGTGTCGAACAGCAGCGATGATTTGCCCGAGCCCGAAACACCCGTGAAAGCCACCACTTTGTGTTTGGGAATCTCCAAAGAAATGTTTTTCAGGTTGTTGGTGTGCGCGTTTGTTATGATGATTTTCTGAAAATTGTTTTCCATGTTTTTACTGTTTGGCGGTTACTTGTTCAAGGTAAGCTTCGGCCCACTCAATTTCTGCTTTGTACAAATATTGCGGACGCACTGCCAGCGCCATCCGGTGTACCGGACAGTTTTCACCTTCAAGGTATTTCTGAAGTTCGCCATAACCGGAAAGTAATTCTTTTAATTTGCGGATGTAAGCATTTAAACTTGTGACCTTTTGCTCGTCGGTTAGCACATTTAGGTTCGAAACGGCTAAATCGATGTCCCAACGGTGGTGGTCGAACTCCGAAAAAAGCCCCGATATTTCGCCGTTTAACCTCACTTTTCCAAGGTCGGCAAGTGAATAAACCTTTTGAGCAACATTGTTGGTTGATTGTTTAACCTCGCAGTTTATCAGCCCTTTTTCTTCCAGCTTTTTCAGAATTTTGTACACCGATGACATGGAGATTTCGGTCCAGTAACGCATGTCGCGCATCCTGATTTCGTGTTCGAGGTCGTACCCATGCATGGGCCGTTCCGATAACAACCCCAGCACAGCAATTTCTTTATTTCCTAATTTATCGCTCATATATTGTAATGTTACACTATTTAATTATGAGGCAAATATAAAATGAAAATTATATTGTAACGTTACAATATAAATATTTTTTTTCGATAATTATAAGATGCCAGAGGCATCAAATGTTTATAGGAAAGTAGCAGATTCCGGTACGGCTCCGCGGGAGTCGAATATTTCTATTATTGTTATTTCTATAAATATGTAAACCCTCCGGGTTTAAAGTAGCTATTCACTTAATTTAGATGCTATGTAGTCTTCCTTTTCAACCAACTACATTTATCCCCTTTTCACTCAGTTTCCTGAGGGAAGCCGGTGGAATTCTGTTGCCTGTTAAATCAACAAATTCAAGGTTTTCAAGTGAAAAAAGCGGCGAAATATCCTGAATCCGATTGTTGGCGAGGTTCAGTTCCCGCAGGTTGGTGAGGTATTCCAGCGAGTCGATATCCGAAATCCGATTGTCAGACAGATTCATTATCTCAATTAACCCAAGATTTTCAATATGGCGCAGGTCATCGATAAAATTACCGGATAAATCAACATTGACGGCATGAATACAATACTGAATTCCATCAAGGTCGTCAATGTCTGATTCAGAAAATTCAAACTCATCGATATCTTCGAGATAGTAGGCCGGAAAACTGATTTTTGCGTGTCCGTACTGCCGTATTTTTACGGCTTCATAAAAAGTTACCGGTTTGTTTTTACGGTTGTTAAGATTTCCGGTTTTTTGTTTTTGACCAAATTCTGATTTTACAGTAAAACCGTCACTGTCGAAATCCCATGCATACACCGGTGAATAGTCAATATCTTCAAGACTTTCGATGGCGTTGGCTATTTCTTCAATACGCTCAAGTTTCAGAACGTGAGCATAATTGAGCAGAGCATCAAAATTCTCAGATTCAGCGAGTTTTACAATTTCTGAACGATGAAACTCTCCACGGTCGGGATGATACAGCAACATTAATTTTGAAAAACCCTTTCCGTTTTCATCAATCTCAACCAGTATATAATCGCTGATTATGTCAGCAATTTTCCGTAATGAAACGAACTGCTGATTTTTGTACAAATTGATCAAAACCACAGAAATTTTGTTCAGATTCTCTGCGGAATATGCTTCGAGTAAATTATTTCTCAATGTTTGAATTTCCATGTTTATTTTTTAAGGTGACGCGATTTCCAAACAGCGTTACTTTCGACAGTTCGGAAACTGCCGCACCTGTTATTTCTGCATGGCCTGTTTTTTCAATTCGTCAGGCATTTTTTCGATCGCATAACGAAGCGCAGTTCGTGGCATCACTGTTTTTTTACTCATTACATATTCAAAAACTTCCTGTTGGTGAGCCTGACTGGCAGCTTTCAACATCCATCCATAACCTTTTTGCACCAAATCGTCTTTATCCAAAAGCAAAATATCCGCAATTTCAAAAATGTCATTCAAAAACAATCCTTTTCTGGCAGGAATAATAAGCGAAACAGCAGCTGCACGTTTAACCCATCGGTTTTCTGTGTGTGCGAACTCCTTCAGTTTTTCAAGAAATCCGGGGTACATCATTACAAAATCGCCAACTGTGTGGTTGCAAAGTGTGTCACACGATGCCCAGTTATTTACATAATTTCTTATCCAGCGTTCAAGCGTTTCAAAATCGGCAGGTTCAAATTTTTTACTAAGCCGCGCCGACCAATCGCAGGCAATAAACGTTTCTTCCATGTAAAACCGACTGCCATAGTTTTTCACACAAAGCAATAATCTCAGCTTTTGGTTTTTCCTTTATTTCTGCAAAAAATTCTTTGCTGATTTTCTGAACTGTTGCAGATTTCACGCCATAAACCGTTATCTGTTCCTTAAAGAAATATTCACTTTGTTTACGGGTTTTTTTCATCAGCGTTTTCAATAAGGGTTTGTTGGATTTTTGTTATAATTTCGTTCATGATTTCTAAAATCTAAATTTCATTTTCTATTGATTCTACACTCAATTTCCACTTTAGCAAAGTTTCAGTTTCTCCGGTTTTTACAAAACCATTTTTATCGAGCACACGAAACGAAGCAATATTCTGTTTTTCAGTATCTGCAACAATAGTCCTGATACCCTGCTGCTTTTTAGCCCACGATATCATTCCTCCAACAGCTTCGGTCATAAAACCTAAGCCGGTGAATGTTTCGTACGTTCCATAACCAATTTCAATTTCTCCGTCGGCATTTGGTGCCCCAACAAAACATAAGTCGCCCACCATTTTGTTATCTTCTTTTGAAATGATTGTCCAAAGTGTTGAGAACAGGTAGTTTTTCGAGGTGTCGGCAACATTGGGCAAAATGGTCTGTTCAAACGCTTCTTTCAGTTCAGGAGAAATTGACCGTGAAGTTTCATTCAGATTCAGTTCAAGTTCCAAAGAGTTGTCGTTCTTGATATACTTTTCGAGCTGTTTGTAAGTCAGTGGTTTAATTATAAGTCGTTTTGTTTCAATCATTGTTATTTTGATTTTTTTTTTATTTGAGAGTGATAATTAGCTTTTTTCTTTCATTTTTCTGTAGTCCTTATTTTGTTATTCCTTCAATATAAAAACTTTATGCTTTCCTTATTAAAATTCATTACTATTTAAACGAGATTACATTGTATTTAATCTCTTCGAGTCTGAATTCAAGGTAGCAGAAATCCCCTTCGGGACGTTTGTAAATCACATCGGCTTTTGATGGAAGTTTGTACCCGTTTACTGTTCTATATTCTTTAACCGGAGTTTCCCAGGGCAGGTTTGTGAAAGTTTTTCCATCGGTTTCAAATCGGTCGTAACTGAGAAAATTTACAAGTTTACCTTCATCATCGAAAGTAATAATTGCGCTGACGGTGATTTGTCCGTTGGTAAATGTGGCTTTTACCTGTCCGGCATCCAACGTTTTCCATGTTATATTTTTATTAATGAGGCTGCCGGGTGCCATAAAACACATGTCGTTCAGTACAGTTACGGTTTCAGCCTGGTTCATTTCGTGGCCCTTTGCATCAACCACTTTAAACAGATTGAGCAATTTGATGACCATTGTGGCTGTTTCGTTTTTGTACAGGTGAAGCCCAACCACCGGAACTCCCATTTTTACTGCATGGATATAAAATGCACGGAAAGGATAGTCAAAAAAATTGTACTGTTCAGAGGTAAACTGCATCCAGCCCGACTTTTCGGATGAACGAATTTGTCCATGGCTTTCAGAAAAACGTTCGAAATTTTTTCTTTTCCCATAAAACCAGCATAATGAATGTACTTTTTTACCGGTTCAGGCAGGTGTTGCATGTCGTTTTCGGTGAGTATTTCGGGCGTTCCGGTTTTTTCGGACTGTAGCCGTAAACGAACTTCATTCAGGTATTTTTTCTTCATTAGTTTGTTATTAATAGTTCAAATTTATAAAAAAGAATTCCCTGCCGGCCAGTCAGGCGGAGATTCCACTAAGTCCGACAGTCACTCAGAGTCCCGTTTCCTCGGGAAAGTGCATTTTTGATAAATTATTTAAGCTGTTCCACAGGAATATTTCCCAATAATTTGAACTTTAAATTCGCATTTCAATTCAAATTATAAAGCATTTTTATTTTTTGAGGAAGACTAAAAATCAAACCTACCCTATTTTTGTATTCATAATACTTTTGGCCAAAACATTTTAGCAATTGCACCTCTTCCTCTCTTACCAGGAAAGTTGTTGCAATGACCATTACCATTGCGGCTGCAAAAAAGATCCAGTTGTTGCAAATCATCCCTGTGGCAGGCAAAATAAAAATTATCCAGCACGAATAAATTGGGTTTCGTGAACAGGCATACATTCCCGTTGTAATCAGTTTTCCTTTTGGAAAGTTGGAAATAAACTGTATTAATGTTGCAACGAATGCTGCAAAACCTGCAATCAGCCAAATCCAGCCAATCACTCCAGCTTCAGCGCTTTTACCGGGAGCAATTTCTGTAAATGGTGTCGATTTTATTTCGAAAAAAATGGCAGCAGCCAAAACTGGTGCTGTTGCGAGCATGATTCGCGGGCCAACACCGCGTGCATCTAGTCCCGATGCCGAAATAAATTTATTTTTCATTACAGTTATTTTTTAATGTTACTTTTTCGTGGCAAATACTATTTGCTGTTCAGCTTCATTTCCTGATTTTGCCATTCGGGAAAAAAGTTTTGGTGATTTACGGTATATCCGGTTCAGCGCTATTTCACCCAGGTCTATTTTCGTAATATTATCATCAATAATAATGGGTTGAATGAGTTTTTTCTCAAAGTTATTCTGACTGATTTCAACGTAGTATTTTCCTGAATCAAGCATCGAAATTGAGAATCGACCTTCTGTATCAGTCAACGTACCCACAACCAATGTTGAATCGTTCAAATCAAATAAATCGACATTAACAAATTCAATGGGTGCATTACTTTCGATGTCGCTGATCCGACCGCTTATTAAACCTTTTTTGTCAACGTCAATAATTTCTGATTTCACGGATCCGGCAATTAGTATAAAAAATACCGACAATATCAGCTTGATTCTGATAGTAATTGTTTTCATGACTTTTTCTGTTTTCTGTTGTACAAATTTGCTGAATTCAAACAAAGCTTGCCAACTTTTTCTGACGAACAGATGAATTTAAAAGATGAATGGCGAAAAAAAGGAATTGAGGGATTGAGGGAATGAGTGAATGATGCTGTAATAATGGTTTAAGGGAGAACAAGGAATAAATTTTTATTTATCTGCAAAAACTACCTTTTTTCCCAGAAACTGTGCGTAATGTTCTAAAGATTCGTTTACCTGTTTTTTTGTGGTTTTATCCGGTGCGCCAAAATATTCAGTTTCAGGAAATACATAATCGTTTTTCAGTATTCTTTTCCATATTCCAATTACTTTTCCGTTGTGCACAATTACCGGACGAAAAATCCCATTTATTAAAACCGCCCTTATATGATTTTCAAATGGCATCGAAGCACTTCTGTTTTTATAGCTAATAATAAATTCATCAAAAGCAGGCAACAAAACCACCTGTTTTTTTTCAAGCTTTGGAACAATTTTAAACGGAGCAAAAAAGTAGGTTTCATCTCCCGTTACTTCCGATTCAAAACTTAGTTTTATAGATTCAATTGCCAGCCGGCAATCTTTTACAGGCAATCCCGACCACCAAATAAAATCACGCAAAGTAGCGGGGCCATGACTTGTAAAATATCTCTGTGCAAGTTCCACAACAGCTTCATCCCGATTCATTGTTTTTTTATCAGAAACTCTTTCAGCAAGTAATGCGTAGGTTTGTTTGCCATTTTTTATGCTGCCGTTTGCAATTATTCCTTCAATTTCAGCTCTCATTAAAATGTGCGAAATACGATTGTTGTCGTTGCTAAAACCTGCTGCCGCCAATAATTTCACAAGTTCTTCGCGTGTCAGATGTTGGTTATCGCGCAAAGCTTTTTCTATAATTGAATTGCTCCGGCTAAAAGCTGTTTCGGTAAGCCCCAGTTCCTTTTCCCTTGATCTTGCCAAACTTTTAATTTGTGGTGCCGAAAGTTCGAGCATCCAGTAAATATCGGCAGCAGAAACAAGGTGCCAGGTTGGCCTCAATACGTGGGTTCTGATGATTTCACCTGAATTGATGGCCGATTTGATTGTATTGACAGTCGAACCGGGCAGACGCACTCCCACTGCCCATTCCGACATATTGTAATCCTGAGCCTGAACTGCTCCCAACCAGCTTACAATTTCATTTACTGTTTTTAAAACAGGCGCTGCTATTTGTTGATTAAACAAACGAAGAAGTGCAATATCATCAAGATCCATAAAGTTGTTTTTTACCTTTTTTTCAGGTTAGCGGGTTATTCATTTTTTTTTCAATCCTGTCCCATCTTTCCTTCGGATTTTCTTCACCGTCAAAATATTCTTGTCTGGTGTCCATGCTGAAAATCCCATACGACGGAAATATAAGTAATTTGTTTGAATCGGGATATTCACAGACATCACATCCGTTAAAAGTTCTTACATCGAGATAAATGCAGGGTTCGTTGCTGTGATTATAAAACTGGTGTGCTCCGGATTCTCCCACTTCAAAAAAATCATATCGCCTGTACTTACAATCTCAAGTCCCTTTGTGGTTCGCAAAGTCATTGTGCCCGATACAACCATAAATAACTCTTCGGCATTGTGATGAAAATGGTACGGCGCTGAGAACTGTCCCGGATTTAACTGTCGTAAATCGAAGTTCAGATTTTGCGGTACAACACCCTTTTTAACTCTTGTAACATCGGAAAACAGCCTGAAATTGTCGATTTTGTTTTTGTTTTCCTGAAATTCACGTTCTGTGCTTTTTAATATTGTTGCCATTTCGAAATAGTTTTTGTTGTGAAAATTATAACAATTCTGAATTCATTTTTACCTGTTTAGATGTTCTTTTTTCCATGTAAACGAAATCAGACTATGAGCTTCGAATTTGTTAAACAGGGCTTGCTGAAAAACTCAATATTCATTTTGTATTTGCGAATAACCTTGTATTTAATGCAAGAAATTAAGGTATAAAAAAATAAATTACAGTGGTATTTTGGTTTCCGAACCTAAAAATTTTCTCTGTTTTCAATTAATTCCTGATGAGATCATGTCAAAAAGTTTATTCTTATTGATGGGCTTTTCAATAAATCCGTTACAACCGGCGGCAATGGTTTTGGCTTTATAATCGTCGAGAACATACGCTGTTTGAGCGATGATAAAAATTTCACTGTTGAACTTTCGAATTCGTTTAACTGCTTCCATTCCGTCCAATTCAGGCATTTTTGAATCCATCAGTATAACAGCAGTATCCGGGTGTTTTTCCAACAGTTCTATTGCCTCGAATCCTGTAGTTGCATGAAATATTTCAGCCGATAATTCTTCGAGTATATATTTCAGGTAAAAAAATGAGGATTTGTCGTCTTCGGCAACAATTATTTTTAAACCGGCCGGGATAACAGGGATACCTTTTTTCGCAGTTACCACGGGTTTTGGTTTTAATGATTCCGGTTGCGCATGATTTGGAATTGTAACAAAGAAGGTTGAGCCTTTATTAATTTCCGATTCAAGCCTGATTTCTCCATTCAGCATTTTTGTATATTCATAACAAATCGACAAACCTAAACCAGATCCTTCGAAACGGCTTGAAATAGATGGATTGGCCTGTACAAAATGATTAAATATCAATTCCTGTTTTTCTTCTTCAATACCAATACCTGTGTCGGAAACATAAAAACTGAAGCTATCATCAGTAACAGTGTAGCCAATTTTAACATAACCGCTTAGTGTGAACTTGAGTGCATTTTTTATCAGGTTTGTCAACACCGAATTTAACTTGTAATTATCAGAATAAAAGGTTCGAACAGTATTAACTTCCTTTTTTTCAATCAAAAGTTTTATTCCTTTTCTTTTGGCCTCCAGTTCAAAAAACATAAATAACTCGCTGATTATTTTTTCAATGTTTGTTTCTTTAATATGAATTGATTCGAGGCCCGAATCCACTTTCGAGATATCAATTATATTGTTGATGGTTGTCAACATTCTATCGCCGCTTTGCTGAATAATATCGATGAAGTTTTTTTGTTCATCTGTTGAGTAATCATGTGATTTCAGTAATTCGGTGAAACCAATTATACCGTTCATGGGTGTACGGATTTCATGGCTCATGTTGGCAAGAAATGCCGATTTCATTCTGTCGCTTTCCTCAGCTTTTAATTTTTGCTTTTCAAGTTCTTTTGTAATTGTTGTATTTAATTCAAGCTGATGTTGCAGATCCCTTGTTTTATTCTTCACCCTGATTCGTAACATGTAATTAAATCCCAGCAAAATAAGAATAACACCAGAGACAAGAATACCTGCCAGGATAAAATATCTGACAAGGTGTTTCCAGCCGTTTCCTCTTGTATTGTAACCTTCTATCCAACGGTCATAAATTTTCTTGTATTCTCCGTTCGACATAATTACTTCAAGCCCATTGTTCAGAATTTTTGTCAGTTCAGGTTCATCCTTCGAAATTTTAAAGCCCATGTTCCGGTCAAGAACTTCTTCGTTTCCGGTTAATATATGAGCTCTGTTCATTTTTGCTGCATAATACATGCTCGATATTTTTTGCGAGAATGCGCAGGTAACATCATTTCTTTCGAGTTCATTCAGCAGGTCTTCGTAATTATCGACATAAATAAAGCGTGCAGTTGGATTTATGGAGTGGATATAACGAATGAGCACATCATTTTTCCACAGAACAATTAAAGGTTGAGGTTCAGTTCTGATTATATCAGACGAAATTTTATTCCGAAACTTATCGTTGTACAAAAAACAATGCGAAGTTCGTATTACAGAGCGTGTGTAGTTGTATTTTTCGTCGGGAATTCCATAATAATGAGTGCCTGCAATTGCCTGTATTTTACCTTCTTTGAGTAAATCGTTTGCTGTTTTCCAGTCTGCACTTTTTACATTTATTTTAACATTATACAACTTCCTGATGGCATTTAATATGTCGATATTAAATCCTTCAAGTTCTCCTTTTTCGTTAATGTAGTTATAAGGCGGATAGTCATTACTAACCATAACCTCGTATTGGGCCGGGGCAAAAAAGCTCAAAAACAACAGAAACACAAATATTAAAAACGTCCTTTTTTTCATTACTTGTTCGAATGCCGTAAAACTACAAAAGTTTTAAAATATTCTAAGAAAATTTGTATTGTTTCTAATATAAATCGCTGAAATACACATTTACAATGCATAACGGATTGGTTTAAGTAGTTAGTGCTGAAGTGGAGCATAGCGGAACGAGGGACTATGTACCTCTATCAGACTTTTACAAAAGCAATGACTGTATCTGCAATTGTTAATGAGGCCCAAAGTCTTACGACTAACTGGCGTTGCATGCGGGAAACATATAATATTAAATATTGAACATTGAAAAACTTCGGATTAAAACCTAAAAATCTGTAACATTTAACCTTTTCCCTATATTTGCCAGCAATGGAAACAACACGTTTAAACAAGGCAATTTCGGAAACAGGTTACTGTTCACGACGGGTAGCCGACAGATTGATTGAAGAAGGTAAAGTTGAAGTAAATGGTGAAGTTGCAGGATTGGGTTTACAAGTTTCCAAATCGGATATAATTTTTGTTGAAGGAATTCAAATAACAAACAAAGTTAAACCCGTTTATCTGGCATTTTATAAACCTGTTGGCATTACTTCAACCACCGATTTAAGTATTAAAAGCAATATCATCGGGTTTATTAATTATCCTGAACGGATTTTCCCGGTTGGCAGGCTCGACAAACCAAGCGAAGGTTTAATTATTATGACAAACGATGGCGATATTGTAAACAAGATCCTGCGCTCAAAAAACAACCACGAAAAGGAATACATAGTAACTGTCAATAAAAAAATAACTCTTGATTTTATTGATAAAATGGGAAATGGAGTGCCTGTTCTTGATACGGTTACAAAAAAATGCCAAGTAAATATGATTGACGATTACACATTCAATATTATACTCACGCAGGGACTTAACCGGCAGATTCGCCGCATGTGCGATTACCTTGGTTACGAAGTAAAAACATTAAAAAGACTACGGATTATGAATATCAAACTCAACAACCTCAAACCCGGTCAATTCCGTCATTTTTCAAAAGAAGAGCTTGAAAAAGTTATGCAGCATATTGAGGATTCGTGCAAAACAGACACTTAATGAGATAGTGCCAGATAAATAAATAACATCTTAATTTATCTTCCCAGCATCCACCACCAAATGTTTTATCGATTTCTCAGTTTCGGAGGTACGGGAAGAATAAGTGATATGCAACATTCCATCGCCAGTTTGAATCAGGCATGGATATGAATAGCTTCCCCCACCCAGTTTGTTATCGTTTTCGAGATATTCTTTCCATTTCCAGGTTTCGCCTTCATCATCTGATAGCATTAAAACAATGCGGTAGCGGCCATCGTTGATGTCGTTTCCAACGAATGCCCATCGTCCGTCTTTCAATGCTAAAAGTTCAACACTGGCTTCATTTGGAATATCAGTTTTACTGAGTAACTCCAGCTTTCGCCGTTATCTTTTGAAATACTTTTATGCACCCTGGCCGGAGCATCGCCACTGTCGCGCATGTATGCCACAATATCTCCATTTTTGCGAATGGAAAGCGCAGGTTGAATCGGGCCGCGACCTACAATTGGTTTTGATGCCTTCCATGTTTCACCAGCGTCATCGGAAATGGCACAAATTGAAAGATTGTAACCATCGGAATACAATGGCAGAAGGATTCTGCCATTCCCTAGAATCAGCGGTTTTATGCGTGTCATCCAGCCAATGCTTCGCTTCACTTTGTCTTTGCTTGCTTCAATTATCAAATCATCATACAAAGGAGCATAACCGGCCCAACCGTGCTCCAGTTCAGGCATTTCCTTAAATTTTTGTTGAATTTCTTCTTCAAATTCCTTACCGGGTTTTATCAAAATATTGTCCTGCCAATCCCAAACGGGAGCACCCTCATTGTTATAATTGGTTGAAGTCCGGGTCCGAAGAATTGAACCTTCCCACTGGTTGCCCTGAACAGCAATCCATACAAGAAAAAGTTTCCCTTTATTATTCAGAAATACAACTGGATTACAGTCGGGTAAACCAGGTGTATCTGCAGCAACGAACGGTTTACTCCAGGCAGATTTACCCTTTTCAAGCCGGGCGCCCATAATTCGAACATCATCGGCAGTGCGTTCACCACTTCCCTGAAACCACACAGCAAGAAAATCTCCGTTTGGCAAAGCAACTATACTGCTGCCGTGGGCATGTTCCGGTTGGGGAGTAAAAATAAACTCTTCTTTTACAATTGAATTGTATTTGTTTTTTTGCTGAGCGAAAACGAAAAATGAAGTGACCATTAACAGGAAAACAAGCAATACTTTCATTTGATTTCAATTTTTTTCAAGTTGAATTTTACTTTTTTAAGCTATGGTTATTAGTAGTTACAAATCCCCCGGCTTCGCCACCCCCTTTGAAAAGGGGGACTTACCTCACTTATCTTGTGTCTCAAATTCCTGTGTCCTGAATCTATTCATAAATCAATTCTTCCTTACATAAAACGAAACCCACAAAATGTAAAGCAAACAGCCGCCAATCACCAAAACACTTGCCAGGGGCGAAAACATTGTACTTACTAGTCCCATTACAAGCGGAATTACAGCTCCACCCGAAACTGCCATAATCAGCAAACCTGAAATTTCGTTGGCACGGTCGGGCATTTTTTCCAATGAAAGAGAAAATATGATTGGAAACATATTTCCCACTCCAAAACCAATAATAAAAATTGAAATCAATGCCACAGTGAAAGTGGGAGAAACAAACACTCCGGCAACACCGGCTAATGAAGTTAATGCGGTAAGTAAAAGAAAAATCCGTGGTTTTATCCAGTTCAGAATTATTGCACCAATTAGCCTTGAAATGGTTTCACCGGCAAAAAAGGCGCTGATTCCCCAAACTGCTTTTTCCATTGTTATGCCATATTTTGCAATAAGAATATTTGAAATGTTAGTGTTTGTAGCCACTTCAACACCAACAATCAGAAAAATTGACAAAGCCATAAAAGCAACGAACCTGTTTTTCAGCAAACTAAAACATGATGCAAAAGTTGCAGGTTTTCTGTCGGGTTTCGACTCAACAATTGGTGTCATTAAAAACCAAAGTGCGCCAAGCAGCGAAGTGATCCCATAAATTGCCAAAACCAAACGCCAGTCGCCAAAGCGAGACGCCACAAATGCAGCAATCAACGGACCTGAAAATGAAATAATCGCTTTCACAAACTGCGAAGTACTCATATAACTCGCCAATCTTTGAGCAGGAGAAACATCCTGCAACAGCGGATTGGCAGAAACCTGGATAATTGTATTACCAATTCCGAGCAAAATAAACGAGGCAAACATCATCGCAAATGAGTAATGTACAAATGGTAAACCCAAACCTACCGCCTGAATTACCATCCCAATCATAAGCATATTTTTTTTGCCGAATTTGTCTTGTAAAACACCTGCAGGCACCGACAAAATGAAGAACCACAAAAGCACCATCATTGGCAGGAACTGTGCTATAAAATTTGTCAACTTGAAATCGAGTTGAATATATCCGGTTGCCACTCCAATAATATCGACAAATCCCATCACGATAAATGCAAAGAATGCAGGAAATAGTTTGCTCCAGTTAGCTTGTTTTGTTGTCATTAATTTTGATTTTAGTTTATTGTTTTGATTAAAAAATTTGCTCCTAAATATATTTAAAATAAAGCTGGTTTTACATAAAAATTTTTTAATAGAAAGGCAGTTTTCTTAATTGTTTTGTTGTCTTTCAATTCTTCCTTTTGTCTATTGTGAATGAATCCGCCAGCTCATTGTTCGAATTAATAGCTGAATAAGTAAGTTTATCTCCTTCTATTTTTATGCATTGATAATACTGGCCTTCGGTTTTAACCACTTCGGCATAAGGTTCTTCAGCTGCATCGCGGGTTCTGGAAGGAATTCCGATTGAAATAATATAAGCAGTTCCATTGTTGTACGAATCAACCACTTCGCCGCCTTTCATTGGTTTCGAGCGCATATAATAATGAATGTGTCCGCCAAAAACCATATCAACATGGTATTTATCGAAAAGCGGCACCCATGCTTTTTGTATGTCTAAATACGGTTCTTCCCAGTTGTAAGGCGGAAAATGAAAAACTGCAATTTTCCATGTCGCGTTTGTATTTTTCAGTTGTTCTTCAATCCAGCCGGTTTGTGCATCAACAGAAGAAGTTGCATCAATCATCAGAAATAGGGCATTCTTATACGTGAACGAGTAAGTTTGTTCCTTATTAACTCCATCCGGTCCGTTTTTGGGGTAGCTGAAAAATTCACGGTACATCAAAGCGCCAAGTCCTGCACGGTTGTCGTGGTTCCCGGGAACGCACATCAGTGGTTTGCGCGAAATCACATTTTCAGGAAAATGAAGCAGATCATCCCACTGGTTGCGGTACAAACCATCGCTCACCAAATCGCCGGCGATTGTACAGAAAGCAGCATCAGGATGGGCAGAATCGGCACGGTTAAAAAGTTCCCCAAATTTGGGTGAATAATGCGTGTCGCCAAACCAGACAAAGGCAAATGAATCGGTTGCCGACTGGGTTGAAAATGTGTATTTTTCTTTCCACTCAGTTTCAGGTAAAATTTGATATTCGTAGTCGGTGCCTGGTTTTAATCCGGAAAGATGAGCAGTAAACCGATTGATAAACCTGTCGTTCATCAGCAGTAAATCTTCCATTCTGTATTTTTCAGCATCTGAAGAATAAACAATCGAAGACCCCTTTTCACGGTAATTTACGATTCCTGCAGAAACTGTAGTATCTGTGCGCCACTGAATATCCATTGTAGTTGACGGGTCGTTGCTCCATGTAAGCATAACCTGGTCGGGTTGAGCAGAAGATGGATAATTTGTTTTGCGGAAAGCGCCAATCAAATGCGATTCGGTTCCACGGCCACGAATAGTTGTCAGCAGTTTCTGCCCTTTCAATTCATCAGGCACATCGGTTAAAACCAGTTCGTCCCAGTCATGGTAAGTAAAAGCGCCATTTTGCAGAACACCCACAAACTGGTTTTCGGGGAAAAGTTGCTCAATACAAGTTCATCTTTTTCATTCTGAGGTTTTACCGAAACAAAATAGTGAAGTGAGAAATTTTCAAAACCATTAATTCCCAATCCTACTCTACCTGTTGGAAATGATTTTTGCCATATTTCGAATTCAGTCATTTCGTTTTTAAGTGTCAGCCCTGTTTTCGAAAACCCGTTATTTTCGAGCCAAAACGGGATAGTTTCCTGTTTTACACTTCTGAAAATAGAAACCACAACCGGCACATTCACATCGAACATCCAATGTTTTGTGGCAAGAACATTAATATCATCTTCGGATAACAAGGACATCACCTGGTTGTAATCCAGTTTTTCAAGTTCCAGTTCACTTTTGGATTGATATAAATTTGTTACTACCCTGTTCATGATGGATTTTACTGATTCTTCATTTTTTGAACAGGAAAACAAACCCGCAACTATAAGCAGTAGTATTAAGTGTTGCAGAATTTTAGAGAATTTTATTTGTATCATTTATTTGTTTTTATTTATCGATTCCATTTGCCTGTAAAAGGAATCTGCATGTGTTTGCCCGGCTTCAGCAAAATGTGTTATCCCTTCGCGTTTAACTATCATTTTAAAACGTTCATATGTTCCATCATAAATGGCTTTCATCGGGGTTGTTTTACATTTCAGATACATTACCGGCAGCCTTGCCATTTCAACCCTGCGCCTTATTTCATCATTGTCGGCAACAATTTCCGCTTTGTCAAATATACTGTCTGCTTCGCTCACAAAATCACCGGAAAACAAAACATCATCAGGACGTAAACCCAAATGAATATGTGTTTCAGGAGTCAGCCTGCCATGCAGAAAATCAAAATAATCCCGAACAAATTGTCCGCTGCGTCCGTAGTATCCCGTCATAAAATCATCAATAACTTCATCCACATTAATGTCAACATTCCACAATAATTTTCCAATCAGGTAAGCACGCAATTCTGCAAATTCTCCGCCCCTGCTCTGGTATGCAGCCTGTTCCATAATTCCAATCGACTTATTGTCGCGAAAGGTTTTTATGTTTTGCTGAAGTACTTTAAAGTTTGGATACGGCATAATATAATGACTGAAATTAACCACGTAATCCCAAATATACATGTGTGGTGCAATGGCCGACCAGCCTTTCAAATCAGCAAGAAAATCCTGATTTTCCGAACAACTTTCAAAATCGTGTGCAAAACAGCATTCAATACTGCAAAAACGCACCACCACATTTTCGCGGGGAATAATATTTGCCGGTGGTTTACGTGTGTATTGATATGCCAGTGTGCCAACATATTTATCGGGGAACTCGACTTTAATCCTGTCGGCAACCTGATTGACAAACCAAATTATTGGGCCCGATTCGCTGCCTTCTTTTTCAACAATAGCCTGGCATTTATCGCATTGACAAGGATTTCGCCAATCGTTTTGTGAAACTGAGTAAATCAGGTAATCAGGATTTTTTCTGATCGTTTCCTTTAAACGTTCTGTGATAATATCCAAAACATCAGGATTTGTCAAACAAAGTTGTGCATGGTCGTGAATGCGTTTGCCATCAATCAAACTATAATATTCAGGATGCTTGTCATAAAATTCAGCAGGCGGCATTAACGGATAAAAAGTATGAACTGACCAGTAACCTTCAACTCCACCATGCTGTTCGCGAAATGACATGGCACCGTTGATTTTGTTGTGAGCTGCCCAGTCGGGATTAAAAGCCTCGTAATAGAAATCATTTCGAACCTGTATTGAGGGAGATTCAGAATGATTGAGATAATTAAACTCATATTTTTCGCGTGTGGGAATTACGGTAACTGACGGTGTGTACCAGCGACATCCAAACTCATTCTCTAAAAACGAGAAAACAGCGTACATTGAACCTCTTTCACTTCCACCACAAAACAAAATATTCGATCCCGAATTTTCATAGAAATAAGTTTCATCCTTGTCGTCCGGTTTTTCTGAATCATCAGGAAGCAGCATGAAAGTGTGACGGTTGTAACCAATTATTAATTCGTGGTTTCCTGTTTCTGTTTCATCAGTTTTTATGGGAAATTCAGCACCACTTATTTCAAACAGACAACGCTGAAGTTCCTTAGCAGCCCACTTTTCACTTTCCGATGATTCGGAGCCAATTACAATTGAATAATCTGTTTTTCCCTTTTCAAAAAGAACATGTTTAACAGGAACTCCTGATGCGAAGTTGATTTCATTTGTCCAGAATGTTCCATCGCTTAAAGTTGCATTTATTTTCAGCAGGTATTTTTGAAAACCTTCAGTTCCAACCGGTAAAATCATTTCGTTTTTGCGGGACCAATCACTTTTCCAAACTGTATTTTTCGAGTTTGCATTTATGATTTCAAGATGAACTGTTTTAAATATTTTTTGCGAAACTGATTCCATTTGTAAAAACTGTAAAACCGGAGTTCCGTCAATACCTGTGTTTATCTGAAACAAATCATTTGAGCCAACAAACTCATTCAAATTAAAAGGTAAAATCCGAACCCCAAATTCCCATCTGTTTCCCCGTTCTTCAATTTTCAGTAAAATTGTGTTTAACCCTTTTTTAACAGCAACAGGAATAAAATCGTCATCTGCAACAAATCCATGGGCTTCGGGGCAATCCCAAACCTGCTCGCCATTAAACCAAAGCCGTCCACCATCGTTACTCCCCAGCGCAAAAAGTGCCATTCCATCAAAATCTGAATAAATTTCAGCGTAAGCATAAGCTGTAACAAATGACTTTTTTGAAATTATTTCATCAAGATTTATAAGCGAATCGCGGCCTTCATATTTTAACCAACGGGCTGAACCACCCTTGAATTTAATTTCCTGTCCATTTTTCACAACAGGGCTTTTTTCGCCACCATTTTTTATAAGAAAATCTGTTTCGAAATCAGGCAAATGACGGGTTTCATCGCTGCTTTCGTTAAGTGGAAAAGGACCCGCCAGATACCAGTCATTTATCCACTTGCCAAACGAGAGTTGATTTTCCTGTGCATTCGCTTGAAAACAAATGATTAAAAAAAGAAAAACACAGAATTGATTACCGAACTTTTCATTTTATCCTAATTATTATTTTCAATTTTATCACTAATAAACCGCAGGCATTTCGGGACCATTATAAGGAGCTGCTCCAAAATGCAAACCAGGTCTTTTAGGAACCGAAACGAGATTGGGATCGTTGGTTTCTATTTCACACTTTGTTCCAATTCACAATCGTTGCCTGTTAAAGCGCAGTAAGTAAAGTTAAACCAGGGCAAGTGGTCTGCCCGTTTTACTTCCCATGTACGTTCGAGGCTGCGCAGGTAAACCGACCGCAAAACCGGATCTTTTGCATAACGCAGCAAAGTATAATACGCCATAAAAGCCAGGTCGTCATCCCACGGCGTAATAGTTTCCGGCGGAAAAGTGTTTTTCTGGCGAAGTGTATTTGCAGGATATCCCCATTTCACCAGTTGCTGATAGCCATCTTTGAATTTTTGTTCGTCAGTTGCGGCAATGGCGGCTTCCATATATGATAACGCTTCCAATCCATTTAATCCGCGGTCCATATAACCGTAAGGACGAAGCAAATACTCAGGATTCCAGCGTGCCCAGCGTGTGGGTTTTCCATCCAAATCGTACATTGTCCAGCCACAATCGATAATGTACGAAGCCATTTTTCGCAAATGTTCGCGTGCAACTTCTTTCTCTATTCCTTCAGCAACAAGGTCGAGGAACAAGGAAATGGCATAAAAATGAGAAGTTACCTCATCGCTTGAAGTATCGCCTTTCCAAAACCATTTGCCATCAGGCGTTGGATACCACTTTGCCGGTAATCCGCCCGAACCCTGTTTTCCGCGTTCATCTTTGTCACCTGTTGCCGACCATATTGAACGTGCTATATATCCTTTATGTTCTGTTATTTTATTCAGCCAAATCATTGCCTTAAATGATTCAACTGCCGCTGCCCTGTCAGCTGGATTTCCGGTAACTTTATACTTGTAACACATTGCTGCAAGGTATGGCGCAGTGTGACCGCCATCATTGTCGCTCACTTCACGCACCCATTCGCCATCTTTCAGGTATAAAAGATGAAAAAAACCAAACCTTTTATGCCCCCATTCTTCAATGTGTCTTTCAAAATATGCCGACTTTTTTAGAAGTGTAAAAGGTTCGTATTTAATGATACCGATTCCTGAGTTTGTTGCGACATAAATAACGTTTTTACCAACAGCAATATCATTTACCTTTTGATCTGGAAGCCACATTCCCTCACCAAAATACTGAAATTCATTTCCAACTTTGCGAACCGCACCTCGTGAAGTACCAATCCATAAATCGTTGTCGAAACCTTTTTTAAGACAGGTAATTTCTTCCACAGGAAGTCCATCGGAACCTTTGATACTTTTCAGGGAAGCACCACGCAGTTCTGCCAAACCACGATCTGTGCCAATGTAAAGCCGGTTTCCGAAACTGAGTAAGTCGGTTGTATTGCGTGATGGCAGATTTCCCCAGTCAATAAAATCCTGGTTTACTGTAAGCCCGTCAAACAACACCAATTGTCCGGGCCGAAGCACATATAAAGTTCCGCTGTATGATTCAATTTGAGTAATTGGCCCAAGTTCAACCGGATCGGCATGAAGTTGCGAACCGTCTTCCATTATCATTGTAATATCGCTACCATAATACCCACCTACAAATTTTGTTAAAACAAATTTTTCGCCATCGAACTTAAAAATCTCATCACGGGTAACTGCGTGCAATTTGCCTGCATGCATGCATAAATCAACATATTTTCGATTATCGGTTTTGTTCCATTTCCCGTTTTTGTAGCGAAATAAACCATCAGATGCTATTGCCCAAATTTCGTTGTTTTCGCATTTCAAGACGCTAATATTTGCGGGTGCTGAAATTTCCTGTTTCAGGGTTTCATTTTCAACCCGAAAAAGCTGATTACCAACAAGCACAAAGCAAATACCATCGGTTTCAACAATTGAAGTAACAGGTTTGTCAGTTGCGATTTTAACTGAAACTTCCTGAAGATAAACATCATCGTTTTGTGGTTTCCAGCTTCTATCAACTGAATTGCCTGTATTTTGAGCTGAGATGAGTCCTAAAAAGAGTTCAACACAAATGTTAAAGTAAATATTTTTCGCATAATCCAATTTTAGTTTTCCAAAGTTGATATTTCTTAAAAGCCTTTTGCAAAAACGGTTTAGCAAAGTTCCGAATAAAAGAACTTATACAAAGAAAACCGCTTTCGATACCAATCGCTTCGGTTATTTTATTCAAAAGATAAAGTATATTAACAGTAAACCATTTCAATTTTTGGAAAAGTTCTGTTTTAGGACAAAAATTAAGTAGGATTTTTAGTCGAAAATAAAGGTTACTACAAAAGTAACGAATGTGGTAAATTGCTACATTGCATGTTCAAAAATCAAACGCAGTTGAAACAAAAATTTCATCTATGATACTGAAATTGATATGTAAATTTTTCCTGGCAAACGGGACTCCAAGTGGTCGGGTTGAAACAGTAAATTATAAGAGAATTGAAACAATTGGATTAAGATGAAAATCATTTTCAACAGAATAAAAGAACTTTGCGAGTGTACTTTTGAATCAGCTCTTCCACTTAAATTTATTTCAAAATGCAACAGAAAGTTCAATTTTTGAAATTATTGCCTAAAGTTTCTTATTTCTGACTATTAAAAACAATAAAAATCAATAAGCAAAATGAAAATCAAATTAGTTTTCCTTTTTCTGATTGCCTTTGCAGTCACAGTTTCGGCAAAAAATACAAAGTGTTTTACCTTGGTGGCCAATCGAATATGGATGGATTTGGATACAATAATCAACTTCCGGAAGAGCTAAATAAACCTGTTGACGGGGTTTATATTTTCCATGGCAACTCAACACGCGACAGTTTTGAGTTGGGTGGACAAGGAGTTTGGGATGTTTTAAAACCCGGTCACGGCACGGGCCACACTTCAACTTTCGAAAAAAACTTCCTTTCCGACAGGTTTGGTGTTGAAATTACTTTTGCCCGCGAAATGAAAAAAATGTTCCCCAACGAAAATATTGCAATTATTAAATACAGTCGCGGTGGAACTTCCATTCATATTGATGCTGCCGGTCCTTTTGGTTGCTGGGACCCTGATTTTACCACAGGCAGCGGAAACAACCAGTACGACCATTTTCTGGCTACATTAAACAATGCCTTTTCGGTTAAAGATATTGACAATGATGGTGAAACTGATGAATTGATACCTGCCGGTATTTTATGGATGCAGGGCGAAAGTGACGCCAATACACCAGAAATTGCCAATCTTTATTTTGCCAATCTGAAACGCCTGGTTGATTTAATGCGTGCAGCTTTGCTTACCGATGATTTGCCGGTTGTAATTGGGAGGATTTCGGATTCGGGAAATGATGCCGATGGAAAAGTGTGGGATTTTGGGAATGTTGTTCGCTGGCAGCAGGCAAAATTTGTGAATCAGGATGGAAATGCTGCGCTAATAACCACGACTGACAATTACAAATATTCAGATAAATGGCACTATGATACAGAAGGTTATATTGATTTTGGAAAACAATTCGCAATAGAAATGCAGAAATTAATGAAGTAAAATTAAATACAGGTCGTCAACATTTAAGCAAAAAACCGACGCAACCTTTTTATATCAATTATCATCTAAAGTTTGTAAACAAATGTAAAACTGATTGTATGTGTTTTTTATATCTTGCATCAAATCAAAACAATCATTAGTTCAGATTTATAATAACCAAAAATTAACTACCGCACCATGAAAACAACTTTACTTTTTACAGTCTTGTTTTTTAGTATCACAAGTGTTTTTGGAAATTTTGGCCTGCGGGTTGGCGACCCCCGAAATACGTGGGAAACCTACCAGGGAACCATTGAAAGTGCCAGTTTAACCGTTGCCCCAAAAGGACTTTTTATGGAGTACGGTTTAATCCTTGAATTTTCATCGAAAGGCACAAAATGGACAAATGTAAAAGACACACTCGAAGTAACCTTAAACTTTGATTTACCTGAAAATGCAATGATTACAGATTCGTGGTTGTGGCTTGGCGAGGACACCATAAAAGCCGTAATCCTCGACCGCTGGACAGCATCATCAATTTATGAAAGCATTGTAAACCGCAGGCGCGACCCATCGGTGCTTTATAAACAATCGGCTACACAATATGAGTTGCGAGTTTTTCCGATGGCAGGCAGCGAAACCCGGAAAGTAAAAATTACCTACCTGGTTCCGGTTTCCTGGAACAAAACAAATATTTCGTCGGAATTGCCAATTTCAATTCTGAAAACCTCGGATACATTACCTTCAGAATTAACCGTTTACACCTGGGAAAACGAACAATGGAAAAACCCCTTGATTACAAACGATGAAAACCTTCAGTTTAAAAATATTACAGATGTAAATTACGGCGAATGTAAATCAGTGGAAATACCATCATCAAAATTCAGCAGTAACCTGAAAATAGCATTTGATACACCGCTTACAAATGGCGTGTACTTTTCAAAATTCAGTGTTGCTGACGAAGGTTATTATCAATTAGCTTTATCGCCTGCGAGTTTTTTGAATTCAACTGCAACAAAAAAAGTGGCAGTACTTGTTGATTTTGAAGCATCGAATACTGAACTAAAAAACACTGAAATTTTGGATATTTTAAAAGAAGAGATGCAAAATAATTTGAGTTCTAACGATTCATTCAACCTCTTTTTTTCGAACCTGAATATTTTACGCCACAGTGAAAAATGGGTTCAGGCTACAAATGAAAACATTGAATCGGCATTTCAAATCCTAAACAACGACTTGAGCGATTACAGTAATTTGGCAGCTCTACTAGCCAACGGAATCGAATTTATAAATGAAAATGGAAATGACGGGAAGATTTTGTTAGTCTCAAATTCGAGCCAGTATTATGATTACCAGGTTGCAAACAAACTAATTGATGATCTTTTAGAGATGATGACAATAAAAATTCCGATTCACATAACCGATTATCAAACACTGAATTACAGGTATTATTATACCGACCAGTTTCAATATTACGGTAACAGTTATTTTTATGCAAACCTGGCAAAACTTACTGCCGGTTCATACCAAAGTCTGGAAAACGGAAAGTCGGTTTCAGAGCTTTTTGGTTCAGCATTTAAATATTTACAGGGGTCGATTAATTCATTCGACTTTCATAACACAACCCAAAACGGATTTTGCTTTAGTCGCTATTATTTAAACAAAGACGAAAATGTTGCTTATCTGAATGAAATGATTCTGCAGGTGGGAAAATTCAAAGGTTCAATGCCTTTCGAAATTGATTTTTCGGGTGAATACAACAACGAAATTTTCTCGGAAAAAATTGAAATTGCAGAAAATCAGGCATTGGAAAATATTTCTGTAATCAAAAAAATATGGGCAGGCACTTTTATTAAATCAATGGAAAAAGATTATTCTTCGAATGATATTGTTGCAGAAATTATTGACGAAAGCATAAAAAACAGAATCCTGTCATTGTACACTTCATTCCTTTGTTTGGAAGATACAAGCAAATGGTGCCTTACTTGTTTGCCCAATGAATTTAGAAATGACTGGACAGATGGGCCAATAATGGTAGGCATTGATAATCCGGGAGTATTGGCTGATACAGTTTCAGTTTATCCAAACCCATTTAAAGAGAATTTAAATATCGAAGTTCAAATAAATGAATTAAGCGAACTAAAAGATTTATCGGTTTACGACTTAAAAGGATCTTTGATTTACAAATTCGATAAAAACACAATTAATTCGGGAAGTAGGAAAACGATTTTCTGGAACGGGCAAACTCAAAACGGTACCGTATTAAAACCGGGAGTTTATCTGCTCGTTTTCAAAACGGCAAAAACCAGCAAAACGATAAAAATTGTGAAACAATAGGATATTTAGACTGAAGTGAGGGTTTCACCCAAAGTGAAGCCCTCACTTACCATTACAAACTAAAAGTCAAATTCCACAAACTGCCCCAACTTTTTATATTGCTCGTAAAGCGCTTTGTATTTTTCAACATTTTCAGGAATCGGGTGATATTCAGTTTCAATACCGCCGCCCATTTTTTTCTGTGCTTCTGCTGTATTTTTGTAAACACCCGCAACCACAGCCGCAGCCATTGCCGAACCCAGCGCACAAGCCTGTTCTGAGCGGGCCACCTTTATTGGCATATTCAAAACATCGGCAACAATTTGCATTACCAACGGAGATTTTTTGGCAACAGCTCCAAGTGCAATCACTCCATCGATACGCACACCCTCTGCAATAAATCTGTCGTTTATTGCTTTTGAACCAAATGCAGTTGCTTCAACAAGTGCCCGGAAAATACGTGGTGCATCGGAACCCAGACTCAATCCTGCAATTGCGCCTTTCAAAGCCTGATTGGCATCAGGTGTGCGGCGGCCATTCATCCAGTCGAGTGCTACAATCCCACTTTCAGCAATTGGAATTTTTGCTGCTTCCTCACTTAGTTTGGCAATTATTTTATCCGAAGTTTCATCGATTAATTTTTGTTTTGTGGCGTCATCTACCAGTATTGTTTCAGCCAGAATATTTTGTAATGGCCATTCCAGAACCTGTTTAAACCATGCGTAAATATCTCCAAAAGCCGACTGTCCTGCTTCCAAACCCATCATTCCCGGAATAATTGAACCATCCACCTGTCCGCAGATTCCGTTAACCAGCTTGTCGCCAACCTCTTCCATTGGTACAATCAACATGTCGCAGGTTGAAGTTCCCATTACTTTTGAAAGATAATAAGGCTCAATTTCGGCACCTACTGCGCCCAAATGTGCGTCGAAAGCGCCAACTCCCACAACCACATTTGTTGAGAGACCTAGTTTTTCGGCCCATTCAGGAGTTAATTTCCCAGCTGAAATGTCGCATGTAAAAGTTTCTTTGTATAAACGGTCGCGTAATCCACTTAGCAGCGGGTCAAGTTTTACAAGGAAATCTTCAGAAGGCAAACCGTTAAAAGCTTCGTGCCACATGGCTTTGTGCCCGGCAGCACAGCGACTTCTTTTCAACGTTTTCGGATTTGTGTTTCCTGTTAAAATTGCCGGAATCCAGTCGCAATGTTCAACCCATGAATAAGCAGCGCGGTAAACTCCTGCATCCTCGCGGATAACGTGTAAAAGTTTCGCCCAGAACCATTCCGAAGAATAGATTCCGCCCTCGAATTTGGTAAAATCAATTTTCCAGTTTTTGGCCAGTTGATTGATTTCTTCTGCTTCTTTTACTGCAGTGTGGTCTTTCCAAAGCACAAACATTGCATTTGGATTTTCTTCGAACCCGGGAGTTAATGAAAGTGGAGTTCCTTTTTCGTCAACAGCAATTGGTGTTGAGCCGGTTGTATCAACAGAAATTCCAACAACATTTTCTGCAACACCTGCAGGTGCTTGCTTCAAAGCTTCAACAATTGTGTATTCCAACCCTTCGAGGTAATCTTTTGGGTGCTGGCGAAACCGGTTTTTAGCGGCATCGCAATACATTTGCTTTTTCCAGCGCGGATAGTTAAAAACTGCACTGGCAACTTCTTCTCCCGTTTCAACATTCACGATTAACGACCGTACTGAATCCGAACCGTAATCTAAACCGATAGTGTATTTCATGTGATTTATTAATTATTATTGATTAATTGATACTTGATGCTGGATATTTGATTCTGGATACTTGATATTCTGAATTCTGAACTCTGAACTCATTTCTGACCGTAATAAGCATTTTCCCCATGTTTTCGCAGAAAATGTTTGTCAAGTAATGACTGGTCCATTGTTGTTTCTGGATTGAGTTGCAAAGAACGAAATGTCATTTTAGCCACTTCTTCCATTACAACTGCATTATGAACAGCATCATTTGCATCTTTTCCCCACGAAAACGGACCGTGGCTATTTACAAGAACACCGGGAATCTGGTCGGGATTTAATCCATTAAAGCGCTCAACAATTACATTTCCCGTTTCGAGTTCATATTCGCCCTTTATTTCGGCAGTTGTCATTTTTCGTGTGCAGGGAATTTCGCCATAAAAATAGTCGGCATGTGTAGTTCCGATTGCCGGAATTCCTTTGCCTGCCTGTGCCCATGAAGTTGCCCATTCAGAATGCGTATGTACAACACCACCAATATTTTCAAAGTTTCGGTACAAAACCAAATGTGTTGCAGTATCGCTCGATGGTTTAAAATTGCCTTCAACAATTTCTCCTTTGAGATTCAACACAACCATATCAGAGGCTGTCATTTTTTCGTATGAAACGCCGCTGGGTTTTATAACTACCAGTCCTTTTTCACGGTCAATTGCACTCACATTTCCCCATGTAAAAATTACAAGGCCATGTTTAACCAGGTCAAGATTTGCCTGAAATACTTGTTGTTTTAATTGTTCTAACATACTTATAGTTTCGAGTTCAAAGTTCAAAGTTCAAAGTTTTGAATTACACTTTGTATTTTTATAAATTTTCGCATTTTCGCATTCACACACTACTATTTCAATGGCTCCATCCATGCTGCAAAACCGCCACCGGGCGCCATTTTTATTTTAATAGTATCTCCTTTTTTCACTAAAGTTTCGTTTTGCTCTGCAATTTCGGCATTTTCTTTTGTTTTTTCAGTATCCGAGAAACTTGTCATTTTATAGTTTCCTTCATCCAGAAAATCGAGTTTGATTTCGAGTTCGCGGGCAAAACTATTTGTCATACTGCCCACAAACCATGTATTTCCTGAACGCCTTGCCATAGTAATGAATTCCGATATTGCGCCATTTAGCACTTTTGTATCATCCCAAACCGATTTTACTTTTTTTAGAAAATCTTCACCAACCCGTCCGTAATAATTCTTCGGGTGATCGCAGGCTACCATATATGGACTGTCGTAAATTACAAATTGAGAAAGTGTATTTGAACGGGTTCCCTGTACTTGCGCAGGTGTTCCGTTTTGAAATTTATCGGGATTTCGGTTTAAAAACCCACCTGGCGTATAATCCATCGGACCAGCCAACATACGCGTAAAAGGCAGTGTACACATGTGCTCCGGTGTAATTCGAAGTGACCATTTATTGTATTCATTTCCTAAAACTCCTTCACGGGTAACCAAATTGGGGTATGTTCTGCGCCAGCCATCGGGTTTAAACGCTCCGTGGAAATCGACCATTAAATGATATTTAGCAGCTGTTTTTACAACCTTTTGATACCAGTTTACCATTTCCTGGTCGTCGCTATCCATAAAATCAATTTTAATTCCGGCAATCCCCCATTTTTCGTACAGTGCACAAGCTTCGTTAAAATCAAAACGAAAAACATCGGTGTTGTACATCCATAACCAGCATTTTACATTTTTACTTTTCGCATATGCAAGTATTTCAGGCATATTTAACTGTGGTGCCACCTTTTTAATGTCGGCATCAGGCTGGTTAAACTGCCCGTACCATTGCCAGTCGATTAACATATACGGCCAGCCCATTGACGAAGCCAAATCAATATATTCGTAAATTACTGATTGTTCCATTTTCACTTCGCCACTCCACCAATGATCCCAGGCGCTAACACCAGGCTTTACCCATGACGGTTCAACAATTTCGCAAGGATCGTTTACGTTTTGAACGATTTCCGATTCAACAAGTTTACCGGGTGCATCACCGATCATGATTACCCGCCACGGGGTTTTGTGCGGAGTTTTAAAAACAACTTTATCTCCATTTTCAGGTTGTCCTTTTCTGGGTGATAATGCTGTTGTTAAACTAAAACTGTTGCTTATTTTACTTGATTTCAAATACATACCGGCATAATTTTCAATATCGGCTTCGGTAATTGCGGCGTAACATTTTTCATCAACTTTAACTGTCATCGGTAAGCCAATAACCATTTCAGGCGTGATTTCCCCTATTTTACGTTTAAAAAATTCCACTTCCTGCGAAGTTGTATAACTACCATAATTAACAGCCCAGCAAGTATGGTTTTTTTCAAAATTAAAGTTGGTAAGTTCATCGGTGATTACATATTCATGGGATTTAAACTGTTCAGGAAATTCAGTTCTGAAAGCAACTCCGTCATTAAAAACCCTGAATTCGAGATTGATAAGCCGTTGAGGAAATTTTTCCTCTTTTAGTTCCAACCACAAGCTGTTATAATTATTCCGAATGTTTTCAAATCTTTTCAAAACCGGCTTCCAGATTTCATCGAACGATGATTTTTTATCAGAAAGAACTTCCATGTTTTTACCAAGAGGAGGTGCCTGTTTGAATGTAAAAGAGATTAAAGAGGGTTCAATAACCGAAATATTTTCAAATTGAACAGAATACCAGATTTCTTTATCAATTGAAACCGAGGCTTTTATTTTACCATCGGGCGAAGTAACCTGAAAATCTTTTCCAATAACAATTGTTGAAAAGAATAACAATAAAATGACAAAACTTAAAATTCGTTTCATATTGAATTATTTAGGATTGAGACTACTTTACAATATTAAAATAATTAAAAGCGTGAATTTAACACTTAAATTAAAACAGCAAAACAAAAATAATTCAAGTTCGCCTGAAATGTCATTTTGGTTAACAAAAAAGCCCGGCAATAATACCGGGCTTATCAATCAAACTAACCAAACAAAACCAATTATTACGAAACTTTAATCTCAACCGGAGCTTTTTCCAATGCTTCCTCTTTCTTTGGCAGAACTATACTTAAAATTCCATTCTCAAATTTCGCATCTACAGATTCAATATTTACCGAATTTGGTATTTTGAAATTTTTCTCAAAATTGAATTTCCCAAATTCACGGTGTTCAAATTTGAATTCTTCCTGCTCATTTTCTTTTTGCTGTTCTTTATCAACTTTGATTGTCAACAAATTTTTGTGGTAATTAATTTGAACATCTTCCTTTGCAAAACCAGGCAGCAACATTTCCAGTTTGAAGTCTTTTTCTGTTTCGAATATATTTGTTGCATGCTGTTTTGCACAGTTTTTCACATAATTTTCGTGATAATCATTCTTTAAAAAATTGTTGTACATTTCATCAACTAAATTCCTGTTTACACTGTAACGCGGATTGTAAAATCTTACTAAATTCATAACTTGTTTCTCCTTTTTATTTAATTGTTTAACTTTTAAATTTTCTACTCTTATTTTTCCAATTCCTGTACCAAGCCCTAAATATCTGCCAATACAAGTTGAATAATCCAGTTCTGATGCCACTTAGTCCGATATTTAAATTTAAGCATGCCACAATGTCTTCTTTTTAAGTATTTCCAAACTAATATTTAAGTAAAATCAATTTCGTTATATTATTTAACTTTGTCGAAAATTGCAATTAATGAGAATCGATATCATAACAGTACTTCCCGAAATATTGGAAAGCCCTTTTAACCATTCAATCATAAAAAGGGCAAAAGAAAAGGGTTTGGCAGAAATCTTTTTACATAATCTACGCGATTTCTCGGATGACAAACACAGGCGCGTTGACGATTATTCGTTTGGCAAAGGTGCCGGAATGGTAATGGCAATTCAACCCCTGGAAAAGCCATCGAAACATTAAAAAGCCAACGTTTTTATGACGAAATAATTTTTACAACTCCTGATGGAAATCTGTTTAATCAAAAAGCCGCCAATCAACTTTCAATGAAAAACAATTTGATGATAATTTGCGGGCATTACAAAGGGATTGATCAACGAATTCGCGACCATTATATAACCATGGAAATTTCGGTTGGTGATTATGTGCTTACGGGAGGCGAACTTGCTGCAGTAATAATATCAGATAGTATTGTTCGCCTTTTACCGGGAGTACTTTCAGACGAAACTTCAGCGTTAACTGATTCATTTCAGGATAACCTGCTCAGTCCACCTGTTTATACGCGGCCAGCTGAATACAAAGGAATGAAAGTACCTGAAATTTTATTGAGCGGAAACGACAAATTAGTTGACGACTGGAATCATGATCAGGCCATAGAACGAACAAAAAAACTCTCACCTGAATAGCTGGAGTAATTTCGCTGCCGGTTCCGGCAATAATAATTTCATCCATATCGTACATTTCGATTTCTGAGAATTCCCGTTCTTCAAAAGGAATTTTACCTGCAGCACATATTTCCATGATAACTTTTCGTGTAATTCCGGGAAGAATTAAATTGGAAAGCGGACATGTTATTACAATTCCGTTTTTAACTCCTAAAACACTCGAATGTGTTGCCTCTGTAACCATCCCATTTGTTGGATTAATATTTTCAGGAAAATAATGTACACGTTTATTTACTCCGCGGGTAATCTGAAGATAAACCCCGGCATGTTTATCAAATAAATTATTTCTTTTAATCAGCTCATTAAATACAGATTGTAAGCCGTCAATTTCGGCATAATCAATTTCAAGTTCACGCAAACTTCTTTCCAGCCTTTGAGTGTGGTCTTCATACCGAAAAGGCCTGCCATTGTAATATTTTGCAACTTCGTAAACACCATCGGCAAAATAAATCCGCGATCATCGGGTGATATTTTTGCAGTTTCTTTTGGCATAAATTCGCCATTCAAATAAACAATTTCATTCATTTTTGCATCTGTTTAAGTAATTGAATTTCATCAGCCCAAATTTCTTCATTCGGAGTTTCAAGAATTAAAGGAATCCCATCAAAACGGCTGTCATTCATAATACATTCAAAAACTTCAAATCCTAAAGTTCCTTTTCCCAAACTATCATGGCGGTCAACGCGTGAGCCGAGCTCTTTTTTCGAATCGTTGATATGCATACCTTTTAAATAACCAAACCCAAGCACTTCTTCAAATTCCTGAAAAACCTTTTCAAAACCGGCTTTTGTTTTTATATCATAACCTGCTGAATAGGCGTGACAAGTGTCAATGCACACTCCTACCCGACTTTTGTCATCAACATGATCAATTATTTTTTTTAACTGATAAAACGAAAAACCAAGATTGGTTCCTTGTCCGGCAGTATTCTCAATAACCGCTGTAACTCCTTTTGTTTGTTTAAGCGTAAGGTTAATCGATTCAGAAATCGTTGCCAAACACTGTTCTTCTGAAATCTGGTTCAAATGACTGCCAGGATGAAAATTGAGCCGATCGAGGCCAAGTTGTTCACATCGTTGTATTTCATCCAAAAAAGCCTCTCTCGATTTTTGAAGCGCACTTTTTTCGGGATGCCCCAAATTAATGAGATAACTATCGTGGGGAAGGATTTGATGAGGCTGAAATCCAAACTTTTCGCAATTAATTTTAAAGGCTGCAATACTTTCGGCTGTCAGCGGATTTGCAACCCACTGCCGCTGGTTTTTAGTAAATAATGCAAATGCAGTTGCCCCAATTTTGTTTGCATTTAACGGCGCGTTTTCTACTCCTGCTGCACTCACATGTGCTCCCAAATATTTCATTTCAATTTATATTTTATTAAAAACAACAAATGTACATCAAATTAACAGCTGCAAAAATATTGATTTAAAACTCAAACTAATGACATTTTTATTAAACAAAAGGGCTGAAAAGTGGTTATATTTGCATAAATCTCTCATTAAATAAAATTTTGAATTATGAAAAACTTATTGATCATTTCGGTTTTGATATTTTCGGTATTTACGATTAATGCCCAGGAGAAAAAAAGCAAAAAAGAAATAAAGGAAGAAAAAAAAGCACAGCAAAAAGAAGAAGTAAAAAGCATTGTTGAAAGCAAAACTTTTGTTTTTAAAGCAAACAACGCAAATCCCATGAGAGGAAGAACGGTAAATCTGACATCAGATTACGATGTAAGAATCACTCAGGATTCAATTTTTTCGTATTTACCTTTTTTTGGTGTTGCCTATTCGGTAAATTACGGGGGCACTGATAGCCCAATGATTTTTAACAATGCCTTTGAAACCTGCGATTTTGAAACAACCAAACGGTTATTTGGTTAAAGTTTCGGTAAAAAATGAAAGTCGACAAACTTGAATATTCTTTCCACATTTCGGTAACCGGATCGACAAGTTTGAATGTTTCGAGTTTAAACCGCCAGTCGATTTCATACAACGGAAATATTGAAAAAATAAAAGAAGAAAAGAAATAAATGCTGACAGATATTAACCCAAAATTACCGATGCGTAATAAAAATATTACGAGACATTTCTACCTTGACAGTTTGGGGTTTAAGGAATTTGGAAGTGCTGATTTTGATGGTTATTTAATGGTTGAAAAAGACAATATACAAATCCATTTCTTTGAATTTAAGGAACTTGACCCAAAAGAAAATTATGGGCAGGTTTATATCAGGACTGACAATATTGAAGAACTTTATAATTCTTTGCAAAATAATAATGTAAAAATACATCCTAACGGAAAGTTGGAAATAAAACCCTGGGGACAAAAGGAATTTTCGATACTCGACCCTGACAATAACCTTTTGACTTTTGGGCAAAGCATAAAGTAGTAATTTTCAAAATCAGGTCTTTTGTTTATTTAAATTTCAACTGGCAATTTCCTAACCAGTTCTATTTTTTCGGGTGTAACTTTTGCCTGCATTGCAATTATCTCAACACCTGCAATTACCGCGAGTTTTAGTGCTTTTGCATATTCAGGATCAATTTCAATTGCCGGTGCAAAAATTTCAGTATCGCTGCGTTGTATAATATAAAGCATTACCGCACGCATTCCGGCTGCCTTAACTTCCATTAGCGTTTTCAAATGTTTCTGACCGCGTACAGTAACTGAATCGGGGAAAAGTGCATATTTCCCTTCTTTCATGGTCACATTTTTAACTTCAATAAAACACTTTTCATTATCGTTTTCGGCGAAAATATCAAACCGTGAATCGCCAAATTGTACCTCACGTTTTACTGTTGAATAGCCCGCTAATTCAGGAATAGTTCCGGCAGAAATTGCCTCAAATGCCAGCTTATTTGGATTTCCTGTATTGATGCCAATCCAATCGCCATTAATTTTAATCATTTCCCAGGTAAATTTTGTCCTCCGTTTCGCATCGTAAACTGGTGTTAAATAAACTTCAGCGCCATTT
This sequence comes from Draconibacterium sp., assembly GCA_016705335.1. Classification (GTDB taxonomy): domain Bacteria; phylum Bacteroidota; class Bacteroidia; order Bacteroidales; family Prolixibacteraceae; genus Draconibacterium. The sequence continues at coordinate 75,383 of JADIYN010000023.1, forward strand.
TCAAGGCAACTTTTCATCGACCCTGAATTTGTGCAATGGGCCACAACTTCAGTTTCGTTATCCAATTTTATATCAGCAAGAAAACGTTTGTAACGTCTGATCAATGTGCCGTGAATAAGTTTTTCCTTGAAAATCATTGTCAACTATTTCTTCAATATCCAATAAAAATTATTACTTGCTTCATATTCTCAACGTATTGACAAAGACTTCAAAACGAATTATAACTTTATTATTCATTCAGAAAATTGAAAGGCTGAACATGGGTATGAATTCTATCCGATGTACATTATTGCAGGTTATTAATTCATTAAAATCTCTTAATCAAACCTGTTGCAGATTTTAATTTGAAAACAAAAATCCTCAATTTCTACAATTGTGTTCTGGCAAAAGGCACCACACTGTGATTCGCAAAATCCTTATTCAAATATTTGAAATAGCCGGTAATGGCAATCATTGCAGCATTGTCCATTGTATATTCAAATTTTGGAATTACAAGATTCAGTTGTATTTATCAGCGTTTTCCTGGAGCATTTCGCAAGCCCGAATTAGCCGATACACCGCCAGCAACTGCTATTTCGCTGATCCCTCTTTCAATGGCAGCGCGTTTTAGTTTATCCATCAAAATCTCAATAATTGTGTATTGCAGCGAAGCACACAAATCATTTAAATTTTCCTCAATAAAATTTTCATTTACCCTGATGTTGTCGCGCAAAAAGTACAGAAAGTTGGTTTTTAGTCCGCTAAAACTATAATCCAATCCGGATATTCGGGGTTTAGTAAACTCAAACTTTCGTGGGTCGCCGGTTTTTGCAAGGCGGTCAACATGCGGGCCACCTGGATATGGCAGTCCCATAACTTTGGCACATTTATCAAAAGCTTCTCCTGCCGCATCGTCAATCGTTTGACCAATCACTTCCATTTGGAGGTAATCGCGCACCAAAATAATCTGCGAGTTTCCACCCGAAACAAGCAAACATAAAAACGGGAATTTCGGCGGATTGAATTCAACACCGTTTTCCTTGATAAACAAGGCCAGTACATGACCCTGTAAATGGTTTATTTCAATCAAAGGAATTCCTGTTGCCAAAGAAAAACCCTTTGCAAATGAAGTACCCACAAGCAATGAACCCAGCAGTCCCGGCCCGTTTGTAAATGCAACGGCACTAATTTCGCTTTTTGAAATTGCAGCCCTTTTTACTGCTAAATCGACCACCGGAATAATATTTTGCTGATGTGCCCGCGACGCAAGTTCGGGTACCACACCACCATATTCTTCATGTACTTTCTGCCCTGCAACTACATTCGAGAGAATAACACCGTCACGAATGATAGCTGCAGAAGTATCGTCGCACGATGATTCAATCCCCAGTATTGTAATTTTTTCAAACTCCATTTTTTCAAATTTATAT
>JADIYN010000024.1 GCA_016705335.1 Draconibacterium sp.
ATTGAAATCTGCTTTAACCGGTTCATAATAAACTTTTTTATTGCTGTCATATAAGCTTAACAATGGTGATGGTTTATCCGCCGGACTAAACTCCCTGTTTGGCGTTGCAGAGATATTCTGCATACTGGTAATGTAACCCTTTTTGTCGATTGTTATTTTAAAATAATAGGTTGTAAAGTCACTTTGTGTGCAACTTATTATTGATAAAAAAGGGAACGAGAAAAGAACTAACAAAGCAATTCTTTTAACTTTAACTGAAGCGTATTGTATCGTGTTCATAAGATTCTTATCGATTTAAAAAATTATTCTGAATTAAAAAATAATCGATGCCCAACGCATATTTACCATTTTTTGACTGTGCATCCTGATTGCTTCCTTCGAATACAAATTTGATGACGAACGAGTTGTCAACCGGTTCGTTTTCGCCAAGATTTACAAGTGGATTGGAAATTCCTGTATTGCCTGAATATAAATCCTGCGAAGACTTAAGTTTACCATTTACATAAATATTAAATCCCCCGCAATTGGAGCCAACTGCAGTACAGATCTTCAAAGTTGATTTTTCAAACTGCTCGGTAACTTTAATTTCCGCAAAATCACCTGATTCTTCAAACCAAATATTTTTCAAAGCGCCATTACTGATTTCGCCCCAGATTGGAATTTCGCTGAAATTCTCAATTACTTTGACACTCTTATTTAGAACAGGATAATTTTCTGCTTCAAAAGCTCCGTCAACGTGATATTGCTGCATTTTTGATTCCTCAACAATTTTTTGCAAACCTTCCACTGTAGGTAACTCTTTGGCAGCCATTTCAGGAAGTGGTTTTCTGTTGAATGTAACACCGGGTTCGCCATACCAGAAAGTGGTTTGTGCATATTGCAAAAAGAACCATTTTTGCCGTGTTCCACACGATGATTCCATATCGAATTTTATTCTTTCATGAAAGGGGATTGCATCCAGAACGCGTGTCCGGGTACAAACATTGTAACCTATTGATCGGGGATGGCCAACGATTACATTCCCTAAAAATGGTTTCGAAAACTGGTCAGCCGGTGTGGGTACAATTCCTCCTGCCCAACCGTAATAATCTTCAGTACCGGTTCCAAAATGAGAGGGAAAATTTCGTTCAAAATCATCATCAACATAAATTTTTTCATCGCCTTCACCCCACCATCCTTCACTCGGATTGAGTACAGTCCACTGGTCGCCAACAACTACTCCTTTTCCTTCGGCCGAAAGGAAATTCCAATCGAATAACGGAAAAGTTGGAGTGGGTTCATCCATTCGCCATGACGCGTAAAAATGCATGGAATTGCTGCTCCAAACATAATTGCCGGTTGTGATTTTTACGCTTAACTCCACTGGTTCTTCCCAAATGTTTTTAAGCGAAATTGTTCCATTTGTTTTATATGGCATTACCCACCTGCAAATCATTGTTCCATCAGCCTTTACCGAGCGCTCCCACATTTCGAAAGGCTGCATTTTCCCAACATTATTGAAGAAATCGCCAACAGGAGCCCAAATCGTTTGTTCGCTATCAAACTCGCCTATCAAAATGGTCGATCTCAAAGCCTGAGGAATATCCTGTACATTTTCAATTTTAATTTCAATTTGATTTACAGATGCTGCACCTTTGGGTAAATCGATTCTCAATGATTCGTCTTTTAGTAAAGTTTTTTTCTCTGTCAGTTCATTTCCTTCAGCTTGTGGAGGATTTACCAGTTGTAAAGAAACTTCAGAACGTAGTTTTTCAATCGAGTCAAACTCTTCCATAGTAAAAGTTTTTACCCTGGTTTTTGCAGGATATTTCCGATAATTAATAATGTTGTAAAATGACTTTTTATCCATTGTTATTTTACAGCTTTTCGAATAAGGAATTGGGAAATACAGGTTTCCGGCACGGGTTGTATAATCAGCAAATGGAGGCTTAACAAAATCCTGTCCTTTAACCAATTTAAAAAAATTGCAATTGATGACAGGTTCTGTAGCTCCATCGAGATAAAATTTGATGTTTGCTCCGGTAGTATCCTGTAAACCGTAATAGAAACAAACTGCCCAGATTTTTGTAATCACACCCGGTCCCTGGTCTTCCATCAAAACCCATTCTTCAACTCCATTGTTAATTTCAGTCCGAATAAATCCAAGGCCATCGCTATCGGCAAACCAACCGGGTTTATCAGGTGAAACCGATTCGCGGTTGTAACTGCTGGCTTGCAGACATTTGTACCCATTTTCAGGAAATCGTGTAATTTGGTCGCGGTCAACCATTTCATTTAAAAGTGAAGTTAGGTTAATCTCGTTTTTCTGCCCATAAACAGATGATGCAAGAAATAATAAAAACAGTAATGTGTAATTTATCCTCATGCCCGATTTTTTGCCGATGAAATTTTCCTTTTTTACTTCTGTTTTTATACCAAAACAGAATTTTTCAATTTGCTTAGTAACAAGCGAATTTAACGATGGTAACCGGACCTTCATTCTCAGTGATTTCGAGTTTTAATGCATCAAACCGGCCATTTACTTTTTCAATGCGTTTGTGCCCCACACTTTGTCCTTTGGAAACAGTTATCCATTTTCCGTTGGTTTTTCCCGTTAGTTCATATTTGCGAATCTGCTCTCCCTTCGAAATATCTTCCTGAATGACGACAAAACTGATTTGCTGTGCTGACTTTAATTTCAATTCAAATGCATTACCGGTTCCCGATGTTTCAGCCAAAGCTTTTGAAAATGACTTGTTCACTTTTTTACCAAATTCATCCATTCGTTTTACATCTGCATCGGGCACCAAACCCCGGTCGTCCACAACAATTCCCAAAAGCATGTTTGTATTCCGGCCAACGCTTTTTGTATATTTATCCATCAATTCTTCCAGAGTGCGTATTTTATTATCCTGATCTTTGTGCCAGAACCAACCTCCCTGAAATGAAGAATTTAAGCGAAGTGGAAAATCTGACTCACCCGGACACCAGAATAATCCATTGGGATTTCCATTTAGCCCTTTAATTTCGATAACGCCCGAAGCCGAAGTTGTAGAATCGGCCCTCGACCAACAAGGATAAGGAGCGACTCCTTCTTCATTACCAACCCAGCGGATATTATTTTCATATCCAAATGGTCCCTGAAAAGCAATTGCATCCGGCTGGTATTTTTTTACCATGGAAAGAATATCAAAACCTCCTTTTTCAACGGGCAAAACCCCACCATCAAACCATATTTCGAAAAGAGGTCCGTAATTGGTCCACAATTCTGTGAGTTGGGTTTCTACAATTTTATTGTAACGTTTCTGTTCTTCAGGATCGCCCGAAAGTACTTTCCCGGGATTATCAACCTGTAAAAATCCATTGGCTGTTGTACTTGCGTAAATACCTGGTTTTAAACCGTATTTTTGCATGAAGCCACAAAATCTTTTACAAGATCGCCTTCACCGTTTTTCCAGGGTGAGTTTTTACGCTGTATTCATGCGCTTTTGTTGGCCAAAGGCTAAATCCTGAACAATGTTTGGCAACCAGCACAGCATATTTTGCACCGGCTGCCTTTGCAGTTTTTATCCATTGGTCGGTATCCAGTTGCTTTGGATTAAATACAGCTGCATCAGGATGTTTTCCCATATCGCGGCGCCATTCATATTCCGGATTAAACACCTGCAAGTCAAAATGAAATAAAACTCCAATTTCAGCATCAGCCCATTCCATTTGTGCTTTTGTTGGAAGTACAGCCTGTTTTTCCTGCTACATTGCCAGTAAAGAGATACTCAAAACAATTATTAGCAGTATTGTGATTTTTTTCATCTGTATATTTTTTAATGTTATTCAATCATATTTGGATCAACTTCTCATTTTCAAAACACTTTGTATCCGATGGAATTCGCATGTCCCGATAGCTATTAGGATTAATTTTCATTTCTGTTTGTGTTTTGCAAAATTATGTTCATTCAATAAACTTATTTTAAATATTATTCATTCAATAATTTTTTAAAAGCTGCATAAGGACAGGTAACAGAAGTCAGGTAAACCGGATTTTGTTTATGCCCGTTTGGATGAAAGCACTCGTAGGGCGCTTCAAATTCATCACCTTTGCGAAAATCGTTTTCCTTTAATTCTTCGATATATTCAGATGCAAGTTGCCGGGCAACATTAATATCAACCATTGAAATTGCATAACAAACCCAACCTGTGGGTGTTCCCCAGTAGGCACCATTCTGATAAGTGTTTTTTGTGGCTAAACTAATCTCCCAGGAAGTCGAGTCGTTAAAATCATCAGTTGTTATCACATGCCGGATATTGCCTTTGTATGCCAAAGTTCCATTTTTATAAGAATCACTGAGAAACCGGCATATTTTCTTCATGTTCTCACCTTCAAGAATCCCAAAATATACAGCCAGAGCAGTACTCCAAACATCAGGCTGACTGCTATTTCCTGTTGATGCCAGAAGCATTCCCCGATGATCAGAAAATGTTTCAGGGATTTTTATTTTCAAACGGTTTGCAAGTTTTAAGTAGTTGTCTGCTTTATCTTTGCGTCCAATTCTTTCAAAAAGTTCGGCTAATTCCTGCGACGCCCTGAATTTCAATACAGAGGGAAGACAAAGATCACCTGTGATTGTTATTACATCTCTGAAACCAAAATCGACACCTCTAAAATCATCAGTTGTATAAACCAAAATCCCATCTTGTCGGGTTGGAGGAACTTTAAAAGCCAATTCCAACCTGTCGATCAATTTTATCCCGTTAATTTCTTCCAGTAAGAAATTTGTTTCCGAAGTGGTTTTCAAATAATTCCATGCCATATGAATAAATAAAAACTGATCTCCGTAAGGCGGAAACATTCCCCATGTTTTTTCGCCCTGCGCATTATAGTTGTAGGTTCCCGGGAAAAAAATGGGATTACTGTCATCAATCCGAATATGATCGGCAATCGCCCCCATTGGAATCATACTTCCGTTATTTGAAATCCATGTTTGATCGCATTGTTTTGAGGCTGTTAAATGCAACATGTGTTTTTGCTCTTCTTTTGAAACAAAACCACATCCAAGCGACATTGCATAATCTCTGATCCAGAATGCAGGATAACAACTTCTTCCACCCGGACGAATTAAAACGCCGCCTGTATTATTACTTCCAAATTCTTCCGATATTTTTTGACCAGGATAAATCCGCGAACTATCCATAACTTCTTTTGTCATTTCCATAAGAAATTCCGTGTCAGCAGCGGATAAGATACTTTTGGAAACATAATTTGTTTGCGCACTTAACCCGATAATAAAAGCAATATTTAGAAGAATCAGTATTTTAGTCTGTTTCATGTTTTAAGTTGGTTTGTTTTTTAAACAAAATGAAATTCAACGGATTACAACACTCTTTTTTGCAACTCATCAATCCTGAGTGAAATCATTTTTCCTGCCGGTTTCTCATCTTTATATGTTATTATTCTCAATCTTGTGGCATTTTTAGGAATAAAAAGCGGAGTTTCATATTTCGGACTGTAAGAATCAGGGTTAGTATTGTCGAAAGTGAAAAAGATTTTCAAATCTTTAATTTCTGTGTCCAGCTTTATTTTTAGGATTCCATTTTCATCATTAAAAGGTGTAACAATGGCATTATACATGCTCCGGGCATAGTTTATTTTTCCAAAATCGGCCCGAACAAAATGATCTTCAACACGTGTCACAAAATTCTCCCAGTTTTTATTCTCTTTTGAAGTCCAGAATACTTCGGCCAAAGCCCATCCCCTGGGCCAGGTCATGTATTCAGCATGCCTGAAAGTTGGAACAGCTTCCGACCACAGGTTTCCCTGGCCGCCAAGAATCAGATTTGGATCAACTTCATCAGGAACAGGCTCAAAATTGTAAGAATCTGAAAGTCTGCATATACTGTAGGTTGCGGGTTCAACAGAAGGTTCACCCTGGTAAAGATCGAGGTAACAGTGATTTGTTGGCGTCATAATAACCTGATGTCCCTCTTTGGCAGCTTTAATCCCGTTTTCCATCCCTCTCCACGACATTACTGTTGCATTAGGTGCCAGTCCGCCTTCAAGAATTTCATCCCAACCTACGAGTTTTTTATTTTTAGCTTCCAGCATCTTTTCCATCCGCTTGATGAAATAACTCTGTAATTCATATGTGTCTTTTAATTTTTCATTCTGAATTCTTTTCTGACAGTCAGGGCATTTACTCCAAAATCCTTTATAACATTCATCGCCACCAACATGTATATATTCCGAAGGAAATAGCATGGCAATTTCGGTGAATATTTTATCGAGGTATTCGAATGTAATTTCTTTACCCGGACACAATGAATTTTCATCAACCGTATAAAATTTGTTTCCCACGTTAATATCCTTAACTGAATGAGTACATGAAATCTCAGGGTAAGCAGCAATCGCAGCAAGACTGTGTCCGGGAACGTCAATTTCAGGAACGATTTCAACAAATCTGTCTTTTGCATACTGCACAATTTCTTTTATGTCTTCGTGTGTATAAAAGCCGCCATAAGTAACAGGTTCGTTTTCTTGTCTGGGTTCCCTTTGCCACCAATCTCCTACCCGTTCGGCTCTCCATGCACCAATTTCTGTAAGTTTCGGAAGGCTTTTTATTTCAATTCGCCACCCCTGATCATCAGAAAGATGCCAGTGAAAAACATTCATTTTGTATTCTGCCAGTTGATCGATATACGCCTTTACCTCTTCTTTTGTAAAGAAATGTCTGCTAACGTCAAGCATTAAACCACGCCAGGGAAACCGGGGAGAATCTTCAATTTCAACACAGGGGATTTTCCATTCCACATTTTGTTGTAAAGAGCTGCTTTTTATTTGCGGGGGCAACATTTGTAATAATGTTTGAATTCCATAGAAAATACCGTTTGCTTTGTTGGCGGTCAATTCAATATTTTTGGGGGTGACCTGAAGTTTGTAACTTTCATTTCCAGAAGTAGAATCCGCTGTATCCGAAATTTTAAAATTGATTCCTTTCCCGGTACCTTCTTTTATTTGTAAACTGAAACCCATTGCACCTGAGATTTTTGCAACCATATATTCTGCAACAGGCAGCAAATCATTGTTGTTACAAAAAATAACCGTGTTTTTTGTTATTTTAAAATTGCCAGCATTTAAAATAGCATTTGCAGGTTTGGGAATGATGGTTATCTCTTTTATTACTTTCAGACTGCTTTTGGGTGGTTTGACAAGCACTAAAAAGTACCACAAAAATTGCAAAAGAGAGTAAGTTTCTTAAATTTTTCATCGTTGTTTACTTTACAATTGATTTAGTTTTATCTGGTTTTCCAATGTTTTTCCCACCTGTTTAACTTGTTCCAAATGGTGAGGAAGTATATCGCCCTCGGTATTTGTTACCACTTCAAGACAAAGAACACCTTCGTTTTCAACAATCTTTGCGGCCATTTCTACCAGTTTATCAGTTTCAAACTGCTGTCCCTTTCCTCCCCATTTTTCGCCAAGATAAGTAAACAGAAACCATTGAACGCCGTCCTCAACCCATCTTCCTGAAGGAAACTCATCAATTGTTGATTTTTCGCCTGAACTGTAATCGCAGTATGGTGTATTCGCTTTTATTTTTCCAAAACCTGAATTATAGGTAACAATGCTGTTCCTGTTTCCGGCTTTCGCTGCCAGTGTGTGCGTACTTATGTTGTGTTTCAGCGACATATCCATCCGTGTATCCCGGATATTATTCCACTGGTACAATCCATCGAACCACCAGCCTTTTACATCGGTGCCGTATCTTAAACTCCATTCCGTTATCATGTTTTCAAGAATAGGTTGGTTATACTGGCTTGTTGCTGAATCTTTAAGTGGATAGTGAAATTTTTCGGACACCAACTGATTTTTTACAGGAGGATTACTTGGCAGGTATAATATTAAAGGGATATTGTATTTACCCAATGCTGTAATTAAATCCATTGGTAAATCACGTATTGTACATAATTCTCCGGGTTTTGTGCCGATGATGCTGTCGAAAGCGGCATTTGGTGAACAGTAATAACCTGAGTTTTGCCCCAGTGTGAACATAACAAAACCTGCTCCTGCTTCGTTAGCCTGACTGGCAAAGCGTTCAACGTTAAAACTGTTAACTGCCTCATTCCACTCTTTCGACCCACCTTCTGGTACAATAGCTTCTTTCAGGTAATGTACCATGATACCGTAACCGGCATCCTTAAACCAGTCGGTATTGGAGTTTCCTTTGTATTCAACAGGTTTTGATGAAATTACAAAAGCTGTAATTTTCTCATCAGAATTTAAGATAGTACAACTAACTTCGCATTTCAGGTATTTGCCAACGTATGACGTTAATAAAATAATCTCATCGGACCAGATTCCTGGAAGTTTTTCCCACTCTCCATCGGGTGTTTGGCCAATGTACCAGGTGTACTCCTGATTCTCAGAATTTTCAGGAAAATCACATTGAACTTCAATCAGATTTTTGGCAATAAATTCATCATCAAATGATATGTTTTTTATCTCACTTTTTTGACATGAAATCAGAGTAAAAAAGATACCCGTTAAATACAAACAGAATTTTTTCATCTTATTGGTTTTTTAAATGTGAAAATTATTTTAATGTCTCTTTTATTTAAATCTATATAATTCCAGATTCCAACCTTCCATGATTTCAACGATCCAAGGTATTTCCATGCCTGTTCTTCATTCTGGGTATAAAGTAATCCACCTGTTCTCCTATTTAACTTTATCAGTTTTCAGTTTTAAAATTTCTGGTTATTTTATGGCCTTTAGCAGCAAAATATAATATATATACATAACAGGGCAGACATATCCAATATGCCCTCTGATAAGGAAAGAAGATCAACCATCCATCCGAAAATTAATGGGACTATTGCTCCTCCAACAATTCCAAGAACCAATATTGAAGAGCCGGTTTTGGTAAATTTCCCTAATCCGGCAAGTGATAATGGCCATATTGCAGGCCACATAACAGCGTTGGCCAATCCCATGGCGGCAACCAGAAAAACAGACCATTTTACCGGGGATAATAGTACCAGAATAGTAATTATTATGCCAAACAAAGAACTGTACTTCAGCGCATTTTGTTGAGAAATGATTTTGGGAATTAGTACAATACCTGCCAGGTAACCAACAATCATACTAAATGTGGCATAGCTAACAAATATTTCGGGAGCCAATATGTTAATGTCAAACACTTTAAAGGGAGCAAACTGCAATCTTGTTGCAAAGTCCAGTACCGTGCCCAGCGATAAGGTTTCTGCACCGATATACAGGAAAATCGCCCCCATCCCGAGAAAAAGGTGTGGAAATTGAAAAATCGAATTCCGGTGGGTGTCAGTTTCTGTGCTCTTGTATTTTTGAGAAGATTGTGCCTCAATTTCAGGAAGAGGTGCAAAGTAAGAAATACCTGCGCCAATCAAAAAAATGGCAGAAATAATATAAAAAGGTTCAACAACATCAGAAATTTTGATGGCGTCAAGACTCATAAAAATACTAAGTACGATTGGTCCCAGAGCATAGGCCACTTTATTGCTTATACCCATTATGCAAATTCTGCTTGCTGCGCTCTCTTCGGGCCCCAGAATGGTAATGTACGGATTGATTGACGTTTGCAAAAGCGTTTGTCCAACTCCTCCTATAAAAAGAGCCAAAAGAAATAATGGAAAACTGGTGGTTTTAGCTGATGGTACAAACAGAATCATTCCAATGGCCATAACAATGAATGACAAAACAATCCCTCCTTTATAGCCAATTTTTTTAATGATAAATCCTGAAGGAATTCCAAAAACCACAAAGGAGGAAAAAGTGGCTGCCATTACCAGATATGAGGCAGCAGTTGACAGGTTAAATACTTCCCTCAGGAATGGAATAAGGTAAGTATTAATTCCAATGGCAAATCCCAATACAAAAAAGAGTAATCCTATTCTCGCGACAGGCACTGCATAACTGCTTTTTTTAATATTGTTCATTTGTAATTAGTTTAATAAATACGATTTTTCCTAACTATCCCTAACCGATCAAGTTCCTCATGGATATAATTGCAATTGTCCCAATTATAATCCGATTCCAAATGGTATTCTATTTTCAGATTACCACCATCATTGTCTTTTAGTGTTTGTGTGAGCCAGCGTTGAATTTTTTCCGGTTTGGCCCTTTCAACCAGAACCTCAACCGGAGGAAATACATTAATTTCAAACGCTTTACCCATTCTCTCTCTTATGGCAGCTAGAGAAGTATTGGAACCTGTATCAATTACTTTTAGATTTTCAGTTTCGCAAATTGGTTCTAATACGTGATCAGCATTCCCGCAACTGTGAAGGCGGATTGCTCCAAACTCTTTTCCCAGCTGACTGATATAAGGAGTTACAAATTCACGATAAGTATATTCATCAAGCATCGTTCCTGAACACTCCCCCACATGAACTGAAGTAACAGGCAAATCCCCCAATTTGGAAAAATGCCGGATGACAGCGATATAAACATCTGTGATCCACTTATGAATACCTTTCACCAGTTCAGGTTCCATCATCATTTTGGAAAAAATATCTGATCCGATAAATTTCATTGAAGTTGTAACAATGCCATGTATAGTGGCTCTTCCTGAAGTATCCCAGAAAAATGGAGGGATAATAGTACAATCAGGATAATTATCACAGGCATTTTTATACTGGTTTTTAAGTTCCTTCAGGAAGGAGAGTTCCAGTACCTCTTCTACAGAAGGCAATTGTGAAATATCCGAAATATCCTTTAGTGGAAATCCTTTCACATCAGAATCCTTGTCAGGAGAAAAAATAAACTCGGCACCCAGTGCTGCTGCGATAATCATATTCGGCTGAATAGCACCCACAAGGATCATATCAGGTATCACGTATTCAGCCTGTACCAGATTATCTTCCATATTATATAAAGGATAATCAGGAAATTTTTCTTTAATGAAGTTATGGCAGGCTTCGTCCTGTTTCATCCGATAATATGGGTCCAGATAGTATTTCCGGTTAAAAACAAAACCGCCGTGTTTGTTCAGCCATCCTTTCGATACACTTGCCTGTACTTTTATCATATCAAAGAATCTTTATATTGCAAATGATGGTTTTATTGTTTTCCATTTCCCTCTTGTAAAATCGGGGATTTCAACAGGTTGACTGCCTTTTGCAATAGAATCTCCGGAAAGTGCTACAACACAGCTCATCAAAACAGATTCATAAACATCAATTGGTGTTTGTATTTTATCACGAACTGCCTCAGCAAAATATCCCAATTCAATCAGATCAACTCCGCCATGGCCTTCTCCCTGATAATTACTTTTCCAAAAATTATGATTGTACTTATCCTGATACGGTGCAAATGCTTCCCATTGATGATATTCCGGACTTCTATTTTTTAAATATAGTGAAGTGCGTTGCTCGTTGTAAATACCTAAGGTACCTTGTATCTTCCATTCGTTGTCATAGGGGCGCGGTAATTGCATGTCATAATTCACAATAATGGATTTGCCCATTTTAGTGCGAATCATACTGGTGACAATATCTCCCTGTGCATATTTCCTCCTGGCACTTGGATGGTCTTTCCCAAATCTTTCAGTGAACATGGTATTGATGCCTTTGCTATCTGTAGCCATCGAAGTAATGTGGTCGAAAGTATCACCGCATGGAATATCCATCCAGCTTAATACAGGCCCTAAACTGTGCGTCGGGTATTGATCGCGGTTATACTTTACAAGAAATTCTGCAGGCCATTTATCTTTGCCTGTTTCTTTGTCGAAAAACCAATGATCAATACAATCGTGCGAATGAGCACAATGACAATGAACTATATCGCCATACATTCCTGCTCTTATCATGTTTAACACTGCCAGATTATCTTGCCTGAAACTCCAGTTTTCCATCATCATACATGGCATTCCAGTCTCTTCTGAAGTATCTACCAATTGCCAGCACTCATCAACAGTCAAGGCCGCAGGGACCTCAACACCAACATATTTGCCAGCTTTCATTGCATCAACAGCCATAGGAGTATGCCACTGCCAGTAGGTAGCAATGATTACAGCATCCAAATCATCGCGTTCTACAAGCCTTTTGTAATCCAGTTCATCTATACCATATTCGCTTGGCTTTTGCCTTCCATGTTTTTTGAATATTTCCTGCGAAGCAGCTAAGGCATTAGGATTAATATCGCAAATTGCGGGTACTTCAACCCAATCCAATGTTAAAATCTCATTTAACAAACCTTGTCCTCGTCCCCCAACACCAATAAAGCCAATCTTAACCTTTTTAGTTGTATTTGATGCAAAAGAATACGTATGCGCCAAGGTAATTGCTCCGGTACCTAGGGCTGCTGATTTAATAAATTTCCGTCTTTCCATTTTTTTGAGTTTTAAAATTATTCCACAACCAACCAGGTATAGCTATTTGCTTTAACCGGTACATCGAGCTCAACCTTATATTCCCTGTTTATTTTGTACTTTTTTGCTATTCCTTCTTCCTGCCGGATATTTGCAGTTTCAGTTAAACCCGTATAATAAATCGGAAGTGTAATTTTTTCTGTCACATCGATATTTTTAGGATTAAATATCATCACAAAACCCTTCTCTTTGAGTGAGGAATTTACATGCATCATATAATCCACATCAATCGCGTTGGCACGTTTGAGTTGCAACAATGGACTTTCAAGAATATCTCTGTATTTTTTGTACCAGTCAACATTTGCTTTTACCATCTGTTTTGTTGCATCAGTATCAAATAATCTTGGTCCCCGGTAACAAGCCTGAACTCCAAAGCCAAGATTACTTTTCATCATTAAATCATAATGATGCAAGTGTTCGTTGAGTGGTTCAATTGTTGCGGCTGCCCCACCACCATGATATTCAGTAAGCGGTACAAACATCCAACCCATCGATGGTAATTTTAAATGTGTTCCATCGAAAATATTCTGTCGTGCATGTATCACCTGCTGTTCGCGGGGTAACGACCAATTTGTTTCGCGGTAGCCCATCCCGGTTTTGTTGCTCCCTGAAAGAAACCAGTAATCAGGAACATTGAGGTAGATATCTTTACCGCGGCACCACTTGTAAAAATCCGCCAGTTTCTTCCATTGCATGTATTGCGAGTCGTTCAGTCCTTTATGCCCGGGGTGAGTTGTTGACGCACAAAAATCACCGGGATAGGAACCATCGTGTTCAAAAACTGAAAACCCGGTTTCTTCATAAAAATGGTATAGTTTGTCGAAATAATTATTTCCCCATTCGCTACACAAACAGGGCGAATTTCCAAAAGTGGCAAATCCGCCGGTCTTTCCGGTCTTTGGATTTATCACATCATTTTCATCATCAATCCTGCGAGATGCCAGCAAGGAATATCCTCCAAAATCAATTCCTTTGCTTTTTGCATAATCACGATATTTTTTCATTTGAACCAGATATTCCGGATCATCTTTTTCAACATTAAAACCACTTCCAAAAGTGAGAATTACCATTTCGAATCCAACTTCAGAACACTGGTCAATTGATTTTTTCACTGATTCCCAGTCGGAGAAACGGGCATGCATCATCAGTGGGTTTTCGGTTGTCCAGGGAGCTATTATTTTGTACATTTTTGCCAGAGACAATCCATTTCGTTGCCGTTCGTAATTATCAAAAGGCATAACATAGGCATTGAACGACTCAAAAATCTGGCCTGCCTCAACTGCTACATCCGGACCAATTTCGGGACTGACATTTAACAGACATGGCGTTTTTCGGGCATAATTTACCTGGGTAACAAATTGTTCGTCAGACAACCACTTTACAGAATGTGCAGTTGAATTAATAAGTTCCATTCCACCAAATGCATAATCAGTCTCAACATGAATATTCGGGTTCGGTATCAATTTGTTATGGTAATCAACAAAGCTCGCGTATTCAACTGCAGCAAGGATCTCGCTAACAAATGAGTTAATAATTATGGATTGTGAAGAGTTGTTGTTTACCGAAATCCATTTTCTCAAAACTGGCACACCATCGTAAAGTTCGTAGTTTACTGAAATTGTTACATCCTTAAGGTTATCAGCATAAGTTTTAATTTTCGCTACCTCTTTATTGTCATACTCACCATAAATAACAGCACTTTGAATGTGTAATCTTACAAGTTCTCCGGGAGTTTCTCCGTCAGTCCCTCCACCTTTTTCATCGGTTTTACCAAACCTTACTGCCACCGGATTTCCCCATGATTTATCTTTTATACTTTTGTGAAAAAGAGTCCAGCCGCCTTTCGGTTCTCTTCCTTCATAAAAAATTGTATCCTCTTCCAGCCGAATCCGCAACGAATACGGATTATTGAAATCAAACTCATAGCTATTTCCTACGCCCCTGACACTTTTTTCGCTATCAAAAACACCCAATGTTGGAGCAGAATTACGGGCATCTCCTCCGGGTTTAAGATTGAATTTAACTGTCTTATCCTTAAAAACCAATGCGATACCGGGGCCATATTCGTTGCTCTTATCAGTTCCTGCAAAGAAAGTGGCCTCCACAATACCAACACCCTCCGGTAACTGTTTTTCCATATAAACTGAACTGTTTGCAGGAGTGTATATCTCTCCGGGTTTCCCTTCATTTTCCAGTGAACTCCTTTCGTGTGAAGGCGAAACATGAATTTTCCACCCATCCAGTTTGTTATCGAAATTTTCATTTATTACGATTTTTCTTCCGAGTCCACTTTCCCTGGAATTTTTTAACAGATAATCTATCGACATTTCAGGCAAACTGTAATCCATTTGCACCCGAATACCTTTTGGAGGCCATACAGTACCGGGCGCATGATGGCGAACTGTATTCCACTGCATCACAGGCCTGGGAGAACCGACTTCGATATTTGTCAGATGAAAACTATTCAGGCTGCTCTTTAATCCGTTTTTATCCTCAGTTGTTAGAAAAGCATAATTTTGCTGACCGTCCAAACCGCCAACATCGTATTTAATCCCATCAATTTCAATAATTGCTTCAGGTTTTACTCCCCTTAAATATTCCTGTTTTGTTTGAATATTTTTCAAACTGACTGTCGCAGCATTCGGACTTATTTTTATTGACCTTGACAATATTCCGTTTGATAAAACGATTTCAGAATTGTCTGCAGTTCTGAACAAACCTGATTTTACCTGCACATTGGCAACTAACCAGTCTTCGGTTACACCAGTTTCGTAAACACCTGAAAGTTCAGGTAAAGTTTTTACAAAATCCTGTACCTTTTCCTGTGCAATTAAACTAATGTGCAGCAGCATAGCTAAAATAACAACAATGTAATTTTTCATATAATCATCCTATTAATTAAATCACAATATCTTTTATTTCATTATTTTTCATACCAGAAGCAAGCCAATGCATAATTCACGGGGCCTCCATAAAGTTGCCATGATTCCATATCGAGACGCAGAGAAGTATTAAATGGGATAGCATCCAGGCTGCGAATCCGAGAATTTACCGAAATGCCTCCAATATTTCCCGTATTTGCATTTCCAATCGGCTGTCCAGTGAAAATATTATTGAATATTTCCGGGTGTCCCCAGGCATAACCATAATAATCCTCTGTACCCGTACCAAAATGGTCTGGAAATTTACTGCCATCGACATACACCTTTTCATCACCTTCTCCCCACCAGCCCCGAAAGTTTTTATATACCTGAAGAATATCTCCAACATAAACAGCTGTTTTATTATTGATTTCAATGTAGTTGAAATCGACAGTTTTGTTTGCGGGCATCTCATTTAATCGTTTGAAATTTGAATGAAAATACATTGAACGATCGTTCCACAACCAATCTCCAATCGCCACTTCAATTAAGCCTGAAACAGAATTATCTCCTTTGTAAAGTAGTTTTATATCCGAATTTTCCTGAAAAGGCATTACCCAGAAACTGGCCATACTACCATCTTTGTCAACTTTAGTAAACCAATTTTTTGATGCAACAAGCTGGTCTCCGCATCCAAAAAAGAAACCAAGTGGAACATCAATGGTATTCTCTCCATCAAATGCAATTTGAAGCCATGTATTCTTTACAGCTTCGTTCATATCCACTGATTTCAGGGAAATAAATAATCGTTTTATGGCTCCCTGTTCTTTGATGCGAATAGTTTCTGAAGTTCCTGATTTTAATGAAAATGACTTCTTTTTCACTTCCTTTTCCTCGGTACACGAGCCTCCAAAGCTGATAGTTCCATAAAATCATTCAACTGTTTATTTGTATTCTGTATTATTTCGGCATAATTATCTATAGTTTGTTTTGAAAAGCTTTCCACATTAACTTTCCCTTTATAAATGCGATAATTTATATTGTACCAAAACCCGGTTCCGGCGCCTCCTTTTGCACAGTCGGATGTGATTTTTATTCGTTTGTTAAATGGAATTGGTGCATATAAATTATGACCGGGTTTTGCTCCCTTGTTAATGTTTAGCAAATCCATTTCAACAGATCGTTGAGACAAAGGAGAACCAATTAATTTGTTTTGCCCGATCAGGGCACCGGTATGATCAGCTTCCCAAAAAGGAATCTCCTGTCCATCAATATAAAATCTCAAATTGTTCTTCTGGTTTGGATGGCCTCCGGGTAATTACCCCAGGTCCTTCAACATCCATCAATACATATACTTCTGACCATTATTTATCTCTTTTCGCTGATAGTTGCTCCAATCTTCGTTTGCGAACCAACCTTCACTAATTTTTTCTATTGATCTGCTATCATAGCTACTCGTCTGCATTAAGTGAAACTCAGAACTAGGCCATTGAGCCAAATGCGACCTGTCGGTCATTTCCAGCAATAAGGATTTCATCGTTATATTTTCCTGTGATGCACCCAATGGATTTTCCTGAGCATTTAATGTTCCAAAACGCATCACAATCAATAAAATAAAAAAAGCCTTTTTCATGTTTAATTAGTTTCTAATTAGTTCACTGGACACTCCTAAATTCATCACATCATTTACGTAAAGAAATCCCATTAAAAAGCCCTCGGCAGGATATGGACATTCTATCTTCCCTTCTGATATTTTTGCCGGAATTGATTTCCAAATACGATCTGCATTAATATGGATTGTATCATTTGAATACCAGAAATTCGCAGATTTCAGGCTTAAATCACTTTCATAACTAAATTTAATTATTCCAGCTTGTTTTTCAATACTTGTTATTTTTGGAAGTGGAACTCCTCCCTTAAAAATGGAGTTGAAAAATGCTGCAATTTCTCCAGGTTGCCATCCTATCGTATGATCATGGCCCATGTTTGGCGTAATACGAATGTGTCTGTTTTTTTCCGGTATAAGTTTGGTAGTTTTATCAAATGGAACAATATCAAAACATCCATCTTTATTTCCATTAATAAACAGAGTAGGACACTGTGAAAATATTAGATAATTTTTCGGGTCAATTTTGCTCATCCAGAGCGCTTTCCCTTCCGCAGTCATACGTTCATCCAAATATCTTTTAAAAATTATTTCGTCGTGAAATGCACAGCCATAAACAGGTGCAGCAGCTTTGAAACGATTATCAATACCGGAAACTATGCAGGTTTGAAATCCTCCCCAACTAATACCGGTTACGGCAGTTTTATTTTTCTCAACCTCGGGAAAGCTAAGTATAAGGGAATGGGCTAAAATAGAAATAGCTGCTGTTCGATAAGCGCGCACAGCTTTGGGGCCACTTGAAATTGAGTCGTAAATTAATTCCATGGAAGAAGTAGGTCCGCCTTCGGGTAATTTCCTGTTATTTCCAAAATCGCAGGTAATGGCAGCATATCCTTCATATGCCCAACGCTCAACCCATTCACTCATTGCATCCTGGTCACCTCCTGAAATTAAAACCACTCCGGGAAACTTATTTCCTTGATTTTTACCGGTTTTTAAAATATCGGGATTTGAGTAATAGGCAAAAACTTTTGTGGCTTTACCTTGATATTCGGGGCCTTCAAAAAGAATTTCCCTAACCTTTGAAGTACTGTCTAAATATTCGAAATCAGGCTTTTGTTGAAGATAATCCAAATCCCAGATTAGATCATCAACTTTTATTAATGACTTATCAATTCGGGGAATATCCGGATTTTCCGGAGTAGAACAGGATATTACAGTCAACAACCAAACAAATAATAGTAGCGTTTTACACATTTTATTTTATCACATAATAAGTTTGACTCCTGGCCGGAATTGTTACCGGTATTATTACATTAAATTCTCTGTCGAGTTTATAATTCCCCGATTTACCATTCTCCCCAGTAATTATTGCAGTTTCAGACAAACCAGTATAATACAGATTAACTTTAATATTTTTTGTGATTTCTATTTCCAACGGATTGTAAATCATCAATAAACCTTTCTCATCCAACTCAGGATCAATATGCAATATGGCATCGTAGTCCTGACCATCGGGCCGGCGGATATGGATAATATCAGCATTAAGAATTGCTTTATGTTCGTTATAAAATCAACCCATTTTTTCACCATATCCCGTGTTTCAGGTGCATCGTAAAGCTGTGGCCCACGGTAACATGCCTGAACTCCGGCTCCAAAAAGGTTGGCCAATCGCTGTCCATAATGAGGTAAATGTTCTTAAGAGGTTCTATTGTTGCGGCATCGCCTCCGCCATGATATTGCACAAGCGGCACAAACATCCACCCCTGAGAAGGCGTTTTTTCCCATGTGCCATCATAAATATTCTGCCTCTCAATAATTTCCTGCTCTGCCCTCGGCAACGACCAATTTGTTTCGCGATAACCCATTCCTGTTTTGTTACTTCCATTCAGGAAAAACACATCGGGTACATTCAGGTAAATACCTTTGGAACGGCACCATCTGTAAAAATCCTTAATCGTCTGAAATTGTTCCCAACGGCTATCTGCCAAACCTTTATGCCCGGGATGAACTGTAGAGGCACACACATCACCAGGGTATGATCCATCATGTTCCAATATGTCGCAACCTGTTTTTTCATAAAAGTTATACAAGGTTTTAAAATAATTCTGCCCCCATTCGCTTCCAAGACATGGTGAATTTCCAAAACGGGGCTTCATCCCTTCCGGCATTACCACATCATCTTTGTGGCTTACCCGTCTGCTTGCAAGTAGTGAATATCCGCCAAGCGCAATTCCTTTGGAATGTGCATAGTCTGCAAGTGTTTTCATCCTGCTCAGGTTCTTTTCTGAAACATCTTCTAAATTAAAGCCGCTGCCAAAAGTCATAATAACCATTTGAAAACCTACGTCGGCACATTGGTCTATTGCTTTTTTTACAGACTGATCATCTGCATTCCGAACATGCATAAGGATTGGATTTTCTGTCAGCCATGGTGCAATTGTCCTCCAAGTTTTTCGTAATGCCAGCCCTTTTCTCTCCCTGTCCCAATTATCGTGTATAAGTTCCCAAACGTGGTAACTCTCAAAATTACTGCCGCTCTCAATCGATTGTTCAGGTCCATATTCCGGTTTAACTACAAGTAAACAGGGATTTCGTCGTTGATAATCAATTTGAGTGAGGTAAAGCGGGTCTTTTGTCCATTCATAGGATTTACCTTCGTCTGCTCCGCCACATGCATAATCGGTATTAACAGTTATGTTAGGCAGCAACCAGGCATCCAGCTCCATTTGATCATTCCGGGGCTCAACTGCTGCAAGTATTTCACTTGTGAAACTGTTTAACTGAATGGCTTTATTACTGTTATTTTTTACAGTAATCCATTTGCTTATAAGCGGCAATCCATCGTAAATGGAATAATGAACCTGAACTTCTATCTCTTTAAGATACTGATATTGTTCTGCTGCTTCAGATAAACTTTGATTTTTAAAATCGCCAAGCACAGTAAAGTTTCCGACAAGGCAACGGCTTCGATCGCCCCTATTTTCATCATCGGAGTTATCTCCCTGATTGTCTGTTTTTCCAATCCTGACTTTCACAGGAAGTTTACCTCCTGTTTCTGATTTACCGATTTCCTGCCAATCCAAATTGTCCACCGATACTGAAGCAATTAATTCATTGCCCTTAATTTCCATTCGCAAAAAGTATGGAGTGTAACTATCTCTTCGGGTATTTAGTTTTGTTCTCCATCAGAAAATGAAAAGCCATAAGTACCTGAAAAAGCCAGCCTGACTTTTTTATCAGGGAAAACAACAACCATACCCAGACCATGAGATTCACTAATGTCTGTTCCGTTATTGAGTTTACATTTAATCACACGTGTATTTTCCGGTAATTTTTGCTCGGCATAAACCGAAGTGTTAGACATTGCCATTATTTCGCCAGCTTTTCCTTCATTTATAAATGAACTTCTATCGGAGGCTCCTGACGTAAATATCTCCCATTTAGGAGAAAGAACTGCAAATTTGTCCTCCAGCAAAACTTTTCGGTTAATATCAGAATCCTTCTCGCCCAATAAAGTCTTAATAGTTGTGTCATCAGCCCGATAAATCATAGTAAGTGTTTTGCCTTTTGGAGGCCAGGGCATATCTTTAGGAAGCCACTCCATGCGCTTTTTCCACTGAAAACGTTCCTCAATTTCGTTTATCGAATAGCTGGTATATTTAAAGGAACCGGGATTTGCTGTCATATCCTTTATCCATGATTTTTTAAGGTAATTATGAACAGGTTGTCCATTTAAACCGCCAACATCGTATTCGATACCTTCAATTTCAACAAGAGCTTCGGGCCTAACTGAACGAATCAAAGTTTCTTCGGTAACAAGATTGTCAAATCCTATTGTAGCTCCGTTTGGAGAGATTGAAAAGGTTCGTGAGATTAATCCGTTTGTAAGAATTAATGTTGATTCATTTTTTGTTTCAAGTTTTGATTTTTCCGAAAAATTACCCAACAACCAATCACTTGATTGTGCTGAAACATTTGAAACGATAAAGGTTAAAAGTATTAAAACAAAAAAACCTTGATTTTTTTTCTTCTTCATGATGAATTATAGATTTGAACAAGTTCTAAAAACTATCTTTAATAATTAATATCAACCCTTTCGATGCGGGAATATTAAGTTTCTTTAAATCTGCCATGGCAGGGCTTTGCAATTCGAAAATTTCAGGAACTTCAATTTTGGCATTTTTTGCATTTATTCCCAACTTTTTCCAATCAATATCCAAATTTATGATTTGATCCTTATCTGTCCAGTTGCCAATTGCTATCATGGCTTTATCATTCTGAAGATAAACACTGGCCAATACTTCATCATTACCTTTTTTTACGGGGTTGGCATCATCCCAGTAACCAATAAATTCTGACCCTGAGATTCCAAAATAATCCCATAATTTCCAAATATTCATCGGTCGGCAACTGCCGTAATAGCGAGTGGACATTCCATATACCATACCCCTGAATGCATTACCGCATGACTGCAACATTTCACCGTAAAGTCCCATTGGAATCCCTGATATTTCGACTAACCAATAATCAGGTTTTGAATTGTAATCATATCCCTCACCAAGCCACAAACTATTAACATAAGGAAACAATTCCATGTAATTATTTGCGGGGCTGTTTAATCCATACGCGGGTTCAAATGCATTTCCTGAGTGAAAATCAATCAAACAGCTATCAGCCGCCCTATCCATGGTTTTTCGGATGCGTTTCATGATTTCCCTGTCGTAACCAACACCGTCCAGATATAACCCGCGGATACCATATTCTTTTATTAAGAAATTCAATCCTTCGATATAATAATTGTGCCAGCGTGAAAGTCCCTGTGTTCTGATTGACATATCTCCATCCGTTCCAACCGTTGGATCATGCCAGGCAGGGTCATAATTTGTACGAAGGTGTTCAAATAACCACGAATGTCCTGTCATCCCATAAATGCTGTTAGGGTCTTTTTTTCATGCGTATCAGCCAGTCCCAGTACATTTGAACGAGAATAGATTTCGTCATCCAAATGCCGCATAGCCCATAACTCGCACGCATGGGTGGATAATTCCCTGACCGTATAATATAATTTTGTGCGGATACCCAGTTTATTCCCTTCTTTAATTACCGATTTAAGTGTGTCTCCAGACAAAAAGGGATAGTTGATATACGGATTATAAACATTTGCATGGTGGATGTTCATTATGGTTGCTCCGTTTTTAGCAGCAGTAACCGGGTTATTATCTGCATGATAATATCTTTCGTTCCAATGTTTGTCATCCAGTGTTTTAAAAGGAGTAATGAGAAGGCCAAAATTCAAAACCATTGCATCACCTTTCTGCATATTTTTTTCACCAACGTATGCGGTGACAACTACTTCTTTTTTTGTGGAAATTACATTACAGCCACCTTTCCCTTCGTTGCTCCAATCCCGGTATGGGCCAACTTTTTCAAATGTAAATAGTTTCCAGTCAGGGTAAATGTGTTTTAGTTTTAATTGTAATCCGGCATTTACATCTCCAATCCAAAGCATATTATTGGCATATTCCTGTTGCCATTTCCATTCCAGTTTTTCAGGAATATAACCTCCCTGTTTACCCATTCCCATAAGGTATTTAGCTGTTGTTTTTTCATATGGAAGTACAAGTTGCACATCATCCAGATTTATATCTGATTTTGCTTTTATTTTAGTTTCATAATTTATGTACCCATCGCATTCCATTTTAGCTTTAACAATGATGTGGATATTGTTTGACTTAAGAAGAGTTTGCCATTCAACAGCACCATCAGATTGAAATATTATTTCAGGTTCAGCAGATGAAAACCTGATGATTTCCCCATTTTGAATAACATCAAGGTGGACAGGAGCAGAAAGTATATTTTTATCAGGACCATCGACAGAATGATTACTGCCGGTAAAAGAACTTGTGATTTTTGAGGGAAATCCAAATTCATCAAAGACAAGTTTACGACCAAATATGCTTACCGTTTTTCCATCTAATTTTACCGGGATAAAAGGAGCAACAATTTTATTGTCGTTACCCATTTCAGAATCCAGCCAATTTAGCCGCGACTGGTTTTGAGGAGTATTGTACCCCCTGTTCCCTGCAACTTCATTTTTAATTTGAAGTTTTACATTTACAGCGTAACTCTTTGTACCTTTTGCCAAAACCATTACTTTACCAAAGTATGTTCCCGAAGCCTGTTCTGCATTAATATCCGTAACAATCCACATCGACCGGACTTCTCCTTTGGGAACCGTCACATTTTTCACAAACTTGTTCCCAAGGTGATCTGTCCCCCCCATATTTATGCATTTCAATGATTTTGAAGACAAGATGTCCCCATTCTCATTTTTCAAATCATAAAAAGTTAACTTCAGATCATTCAATTCCCTGAAGGGTGAAAAAATTCCCAATTGCCAGGAATAAGATTCATTTTTCATTGCAAAACCTTCAAAATCAGATCCTGCTCCTTTTCTATACCAGCGAAGTGGAATGGTTTCCGTCATGTGTACCGGGAAGTTGCGGTTCTCCGGAAAAATCAAAAACTCCTTGTCTTTATTTTTAATCAACAATTCGTCCAACTCTTTTTGAGTTACCGGCACTTCCATTGGATAAAAGCTGTGATAATCGCTTTTGCTTTCAAAGGCAATCGTTTTTGCCAATTGATTATCAATTTTATTTGAAGTACTTAATTTCCAGACAGGATCGAATGTATCAGCGGGCTTATCATAAGTTGCATCCGGAAACCACCAATTTCCCGCAGTTTTTCCAGGCATATAGTACAAATAATACTTGCCTTCGCCAGATACAGGTTGAAATACAATTTCCCCGAAATCTTTATTTTTTTGAGTACAGTAAATATTTTTAATCACTTTGTTCGTTAAAGCATCAACGAGGATTAAATTCTTATCGTCAACGTTATCCAACCTGCGCCATGGAACAAAAACTTTAACTGCATCAGAAGGCTTTTCAACATAAATTACAGCACGAAGATTTCCAAGCCCATCATAATTCCATTGACCAGTTCCATAGCTGATGTTGTCTTGAGCGCTTGTCAGTTCTGAAATTATAATAAGTAATGTGCAGATAAAAAGTATTTTTTTGGACAGACTTTTCATTATTCATAAAATTAGGGATATTAATAATAATGCAATTCTCAATAAAGGTGAACTGTTATATCACCAAACTAAATGTTCAACTATTTAATTTCTATTTTAGTTGAATCAAGTACCCTTTCCCGCCTGGAATAATAAGTTTGCTTAAATCAACCTTTGTTTGTTTTTCCTGAAACTCATTAATTTGGGGAAGATAAATCTTTGTTCTTTTAGAATTCAAACCCAATGCCTGCCAATTGATAGTTAACGAGGCATCAATATCTTCTTTGCTCCAGTTAGCCACCGCGATAATTATATCGTCTTTCCCTTTATAAACTGAAGTTTTAATCAACGGATTATTGCAATTAACAGGACAATCCTGATCCCAGTAGCCAATCATTTCTTTTTTGGCAAACTTGTATTCATCAAAGAACTTCCAAAGATTTTCAGGCGGAAATTTGGTCCAACCAGCCCGGTTAGTAATGCCGTAAACCATTCCACGCCATGGATTTCCGCCTCCTTCCAACATTTGGCCCGGCAATCCGAAAGGAATTCCTGAAATTTCAATCAGCCAGTGATCAGGCATTCGGTTGTAATCGCGGCCTTCACCAATCCAAACCAGATCGGTATAAGGAAGCAAATCCATATAAATGTTCAGGCAACTGGCAAAACCAGCCCAATCATTAAAATGATTCCAACTGTGCATGTCTATCAAGCCATTGGGACGATTATTATCAATAATTTTTCGGGCCCGCTGCATGGTAAACCTATCCAAGGCAGAATCATCAATATAAACTCCGTCAATCTTCATATTCTTTACCATCCAGTCTAAACCGGCAACGTAAAAATTGTTTAAACGACTATCAGGTGTTGTAATTACCGACAGGTCAACTTCTCCTTTGAATTTTCCCCCACTAATTTCATTATACCATGCCGGGATATATTTTTTACGAAGATTATGAATATACCATTCATTTGGCCCTTTAGGATGCAAAGCTTCAGTGCGGCTTAAATTTCCGGGACCCGGGAAAATAACTTCTCCGTTGAGACTATACATTGCCCAAAATTCAGGTAAATTCTTTGTTAGTTCACGGGTGGTATAATAAAACTTCATTCTTATATTTTCCTGATGTGCCTCTTTAACTATTTCATTAATAGTATCTTTAAACGCATCGAGGTAGGGGTAATTTATAAAAGGATAAATATCTTCGTTATGGTGGATATTGATAACATCGGCACCCTGTTCCTTTGCCAGCTTTACCTTCGACGAAGCAATAGCACCACCGCCATGAAAATACCTGTCACCATATTTTTTTTCATTATCTATCACTTTGAATGGTGTAATTAATATTTCAAAGTTGTAGTGGAGAATATCACCCGGAACAACCGAACGAGATCCGGAAAAAGCATTTATTACTACTTCATCTTTATCTTCCCTGACTATTACCCCGCCTTTACCCGCATTGCCCCAGGAAGTAGGCAGGTGTAATGGTCCAAATCCATAATAAATATTTACCAAGGGACGAACATAGTTTTCAGCTTTCCATTTCACCCGAATTCCTCCATTTACAGCACCTAACCATAGCATATCCTGATTTTTCGACACATCCCATTTCCATTCCCAGTCAGTTGCACGCAAACCTCCCTCGTGTCCTAATCCCATCTGGTATTTTGCTCTTTCTTTTTCAACCGGAATCTCCAAACGAATATCTTTTACTTTCAAAACTGTTAAGGCCGTCAGTTTTAGCTGATAATCCACAAACCCGTCAAATTCAATTTTACCAGTACACTCCAATAAACATTCATCTGAAGTATTAACTACTTTCCATGCTACTTTTGATTGTGATTGTTCGGTAAAAATCAGTTCTCCGGGGTTTAACCTGATAATATCACCGTTCACTTTTTCCACAACAAAACGAAAAGGCTTACTAACTATGGGCGTTGCTTTTTCAACCAAAGATTGATTTGATTCACCAAAATAACTTGTTATTGAAGATGGAAGTCCGTTTGGTGCAATGAGTAACTTACGACCAAAAATACTGACTTCTTTACCTTTAAGTGAAACAGGATCAAAACCATTCGTTATTTTATCATCGATGCCAAGAGTAGAATTTAACCAATTCAGGCGTGATAATGTATTTCCCTCATTGTACCCGTGATTATCAACTACTTCACCGGCAATTTTTATTTCCAGACGAATGATTTGTTTCTCTTTTCCTGCAACGACAGTAACAATACCCGAATAATCACCGGGATCTGTGCCTTCAAGATCAATCCCAATCCATAAAGGCTGAATCCGGTTGACAGGTATGTCAATTTCTTTAGAAAAAGGTTTGCCCATATAATCGAGACCACCTTTATTAAAACATGTCATCCGGTTTTCAGGAATTACATTTCCATTCACATCTGTCAGTGATGAGAAAAAAACATTCACATCCTGTACATAATCTTTTAAAGCCCATACTCCCAACTGATAAGTAAGAAATTCGCCAGGGTTGGGCAGATATTTGAAAATTGTTCTTCAGATGTGGGGCCATTATCTTCCCTTCAGGAATTGAATCAAACCATCTTAATGGTTCTGTGCGAAGTTCAGGAAAAACAAAAAATGACAAGTTCTCCAAAACCTGCTTATTTTGTTCAAAAGCATCTGTCAGTGACAAATAGGTTACTTCCACTTTTTTCTCCTGAGGCGATGTTTTGATTTGAGCGCTTGCATCCAAAAAAAATGCAATTAATGATATTGAAAAGAAAAATGTCCGATTCATAATTCTATTTATTATGAACCTGTTGGCTGATTCTTTTATTTTCGTTTTGAATTACAGTTTAAAAAACGGCATTGATAACTGCACAGTAACATTTATATAATTCTGCCAACAGGTTTGATAAAATGAAAAAAAGCACGGTCCAAATCCGCCGTGCTTTTTTATGATTATTATTAATTATTTACTTCAAAGGATCAAATGTACCTCCCCAGGTATTATTTTGTTCAAGTTTACTGTTTCTATCCAAATAAGTGGCTGGAATACCAAAGAAAGAGTATTTATCTTCATCAAGCATTGTAATTGGCATTGCATCATTTGAGGGAACAGCTGTAAACTGATTCCAAATTGTATTGATGTCTTCCAATCCGGTTGGACGATTAGCAGTTGATCCATCCCATTCGACCCTTAAGCCATGTCTGATCTTTCCTTCAAGTCCTTCCATCGTTGATTTATATACCCGCCATCTGCGCAAATCCCAAAAACGTTTATTTTCAAATGCAAATTCAATAAAACGTTCATCCATAATTGCCTGACGGATTCCTTCTTTAGTAGTGGCAGTAATTCCATATTTGCCTTCAGCTCCAGCTTCAATTCCGGCTCTTCCTCTTATTTGACCAAGAATTTGCAGTGCTTCATCGGGTTTATTGGTTTCATTGGCTGCTTCAGCTAAATTCATGATTACTTCGGCAAAACGTATTTCAATCCAATCAATCTGACCATCAAGTTTATTTACTGCATTAAGATTAGGATCCATCATTTTTGGAGTATAAAAACCTGATAACGATTCATAGCCGTCAATAAAATCTGCCCGCATTTCCTTCCCGTTGACACCCGTTGCAGAATTTCCATCTTTATCATACCAATAAGTCCACATATTTTCTTTCGCAAACATAGGTTTTAGATATGGAGCAGCTCCATTATAAGCAATTGTATAATAAAACCTTGCATCCCGGTTATCAAATAATGAAGTATAATCCATGGCATTTGGATCCCATTTAGATCCATCTTTTAAAGGAAAGGCATTCACCAATTCCAGCGAAGGCTGATTTCCGTGTGCACAACCTGATTCTCCATATTTCAGTGGCATAACGCAAACCTGAGAGTATCCGTTTGTTGCTTCAGGATAAGAATATCTCCTCACCATTATTACTTCTTTGCTCATTTCGCTCTGCCAAAGCTGGCTGAAATCTTCCAAGAGCCCTTTCCCTCGACCTTCCAAATAGGTAACCGCAGCTTTATTTGCATCATATGCTGCCTGCCATAACTGGCTATTATTGCTTCGGTTAAACTGTGGACTTGCTATAAATAATGCTACCCTACCCTTAAATGCCATGGCTGCACCTTTATCAATCCTTCCATTTCCTTTAGGATCAGGCAGTAATCCAATAGCATCATCCAAATCCTTGATAATTTGCGTAAAACAGGCGGAGGTAGTTGCACGGGGAACAAAACAGCTTCTTCGTCTTTGGGTGATGCAGGTTTCAAAATCAATTCAACTCCACCATAAGCTCTCACCATACGAAAATAAGCCCAGGCACGCCAAAACAATGTTTCGCCTTTTAAGCGGTTCTTTGTAGCTTCATCAAAGGTAGCACCGTCAATTCCATCCAAAAATATATTCATATTTCTGATCCCGCTGTATGGCATATAATCGTATGAATCTGCTGTGATAGTGCCTCTGAGGTACGAACTTATCACTACGTCATTTGTACCACTCATTGCTTCATCACATGTTTTTCCTTCGTCGACATTAATGCCTGGCATAAAATTCGCATAAATATCATTTACATATGCTTCGGCAACTCCGGGAATTGTGTAAACATCATCGTTTGATATTGCTGTCAGGTTTTCTTTTTCCAAGACATCACATCCGGAAGTAATTAATATTAATACAACACTTCCTATTAAATATATTATTTTATTCATTTCAGTTTATATTAAATTTATTCAATTAAAATGAGACATTGATTCCCATGGTAAATGATCTCATGGTTGGGTAACCCCTAATTTCTCTTATAGTAGGATCATAATAATCGAAAGGTGAAATAGTAAATAAATTGGTACCTGTAAGCATCAATTTTACATTTGCCAGTTTTGCCTTTTCAACTATACTTTTAGGCAGTGAGTAATACAAGTTCAGGTACTGCAATCTTATGTAATTTCCACTTTTCAACCAGAAAGTTGATGCCTGGTGATCCATTGTATATTCCCATTCCACAGCTTGCGGATATTCGGCGTCGATGTTTTCCGGTGTCCAGGAGTCGAGCCAGAATGCAGGAGGACGAACGCCTACGTGAAATCTGCGTCCGTAACCATCGTTATACATATTTGATACACCCAAAGCCCCCTGAAAGAAAAAATCCACTCCAAATCACTTCCAGTCACCTTTTAGATTTAAACCATAAACATAGGGCGGTATACACCAGGTTCCAAGCCACTAACATCCTCAAAATTGAGTGCACCAAGTGCAGGTTGTAATCCAAAAATGGTGTATCCGTCAGGAAGTGCATCAATGTCAGCCTGTGTCCTTAAAATTCCCTTTGAAACCAGGCATGCTACGTAGTCAGTACTTCTGCCAATAGGGTTATCCACATCACGGACATTTTGCGGTACATCCTTTTCAATTATTTTATTTGTTGCATAGGTCAGATTTCCTTTAATTTCATAATTGAAATCTCCGGCTTTACCCAGGTAACCTATTTCAAATTCAACACCGTTGGCATCAACAATGCCATAATTCTCTGGTGGCATACTTCCGCCAAATGAAGCAGGAAGCGATACAATCCGTGTGTCAAGGATATCATAATTGTGGCGTTTATAATACTCCAAATTAAAATTACACCTTCAAAAATACGTGAGTCAATACCAATATTGAATTCTCGTGATTTCTCCCAGGTAAGTTTGTCGTTCACAATACCATTATAAACTACCCTCGGGAGTGGTGAAGTTCCTATCATAAAGCTGCCATTGGTTCTGTATGATTCAGCCCATGCCCAGCCTCCAACAACATCGTTACCCGCCAACCCATAGGTTGCGCGTAGTTTGAGGTAATTTAAAAATTCAACATTCATGAAATCTTCATTTGTTAAAACCCACCCCAATTGAACTGAAGGAAAATTCCCCCACCGGTAATCAGGAGCAAATAACATGGAGCCATCACGACGAATAGTGGCGTTGAGGTAGTATTTTTGATCATATTCATAAGTTAGTCGCCCGATATAAGATGCCCGTCCATACTCATATTCAGTTCCGTTTACATAAGAGTCAGTTCGTGCGCTTCCTGTTGCCCAGAACTGATCTCTCTGAAGTAACGGAAAATTCTCTCTTACTCCGGAAAACATCATATCAAATCCTTCACTCTGCTCATAAACCCCAACGGCATTGATATGGTGTTTGTCGAAAGTTCTGTCATAATTGGCAGAAAGGTTTAACTGGTAGCTTTTATTAGTTAACTGTCGTTCTCCCAGATATTCTTTACTTGGATAAGATGTTTGTCTGGAACCAGTAATTTCATCGGTATAAATTAAACCATGGCTTCCCAACTTAACAACATCATATACTGTTGGTTTAATTTCATAATGTTTATTGGTAGAGTTGAAAGTATTTCGGCTGAAATTAACAGAAGCCTTCAAACCTTCAATTTTGGGTATTTTATAATTCA
This sequence comes from Draconibacterium sp., assembly GCA_016705335.1. GTDB lineage: Bacteria > Bacteroidota > Bacteroidia > Bacteroidales > Prolixibacteraceae > Draconibacterium. Next base: position 30,346 of record JADIYN010000024.1, read on the forward strand.
GTCCAATCTGAAAATCAGTATTCTGTTCTTTAGTGATATTAGTACCTCCCTGTTCAACAAATGCCAGTGGGTTTCCAATCCAACCTACATTAATGTAATGTCCGTCGGCTGTGATTGGTTTTGTAAAAGCCATATAGTACTGTAACCGCCCGATAAGAAACCCACCTTCAGCCTGAGAGTCGAAAGTATTGGCATTATCTTCCTGAAATGAGAACCTGGAGTTTTCACCTTCATTATAAGACATTTTAAATGTTCCGCTTAAATTGTCTGTAAATTTCATATCGAGGTTCGACCTGACATTGATTTTTTGAAAACCTGTTGTTTCTACAAATCCGGTTTGGTCGAAAAAAGAACCTGACACGAAATATTTAACTTTATCTGTTCCACCTGATGCAGTCAATGCATGTTTTTGCAAAACAGCATCCTGGTATGTATTATCATAATAAGCTTTTGCCGGGTCATTTGCAGTGTAATAAGCTACTTCCTCATCATCTGCAAAAGGCGCAGCATGAGACGCTGCGCGTGACATATTCTGATATTTAATTGCGTCACCACTATTCATATATTCAGGTAATTGTGCCGGCCGGTCGAAACTGTAAGAATAATTGTAATCCAGCTTGAATTTTCCGGTTTCCCCTGTTTTTGTAGTTACAAGAATAACTCCGTTTGCAGCCCTTGCCCCATAAATTGCTCCTGAAGCAGCATCTTTCAAAACGGTAATGTTTTCAACTTCTGAATAATCCAGCGCATCGAATGAACTCTTGTCACTAATTACGCCATCAATTACATAAAGCGGGGCATTTCCCGTACTTTTCCATGTATTAACAGCACGAACCTGGATTTCAGCGGCATAACCAGGCATCCCTGAACGCTGCGTAACATAAACACCACTGATACGACCCGCCAGTCCATTTGAAAGATTGGGAACCGGGAGATTTTCAACTACCTCAGCGTTCATTGTGGAAATAGCCCCGGTAATGGATTGTTTTTTCTGTGTGCCATATCCAATCGCAACAACTTCTTCCAATCCAATTGCATCAATTTCCATTGTAATATTGATTGAAGTTTGATTACCAACTTCAACTTCCTGTGATTTCATACCGATAAACGAAAATTGCAGAGTAGCATTATCTGGAACATTTTTCAACAAATAAAATCCATCATTATTGGTTACCGTGCCCAACGCAGTGCCTTTTACCAAAACTGTTACGCCCGGCATTGCTTCATTTTGAATATCCGTTACCTTTCCAGTAATCGTTCCTTCCTGCTGCATCCAGGCTATCACTTCACTATCATCTGTCTTACTTTTTGAAGGTTTAATAAGGATTAAGTTATCATCCCTTACATCAAAAACCATATCCTGCTCCTTAAACAGCTCCGGAAGAATTTTTTCAACTGTCTCATTCGTTATATTAATGGTCACCCGTCGTTCTACATTAACCTGCTCGCGCTGATAAAAAAAGCGAAACTCGCTATTGTCTTCAATCTCACGGAGAACATCAACTACACGTTTGTTATTTATATCAAAACTAAACCTTGTGGCTTGCGAATAAACTGTAGCCGAAACCTGAAGAAAACAAGCCACCATAAGAATAAACGTTAGTTTCATAATCAGTAATAATTTTCGTTTCCTTCCCAAATACTGGGAAAATCCAATTCCAATTTTTTTCATAAATTTGTAATTATTAATGTGGTTTATAATTGGTGTTGACAGCACCTTTTTTAATGCATTCTGACCGGCAGGTGTTGACAGCACTTGCCGGTTTAATTTTTTCAAGTTTAGTTTACTTCATATTTTTATCCTCCTATTTTTTTGTTATTACTATGAGCTGACCTTTTATACTGTATTTAACAGGCAGAGTTTCTTTAAGTAAATCAAGAACCTCAAGTATAGTTTCATCTTTAATTGTACCGTCGTAATGGTAATCGAGAATTACATTATCAGTAATTTCGATATCAACCCCGAATTTACGTTCCAACAACACAATCAATTCTTTTAAATTCATATTGATAAAAATGATTTTATTGTCTTTCCATGAAGTAAACAGCCGGGTATTGACCTCCTTTATTTCAATAGATCTATTTTGTAAATTATAAACCAATTGTTCACCGGGGCTTAGATTTACATTTTCAAACGAAATAAAGTTTTCCGGCGAGCTGACAAGTACACTGCCGCTTTCGAGCGTTGTGACAATTTCCTGATCAGTTTTATATGCTCTTACATTGAATTTAGTACCCAAAACATTTACGTCATAAAATGAGGTATGTACAACAAATGGTTTCTTTTTGTTTTTGGTAACATTAAACCATGCTTCTCCATCAAGAAACACTTCCCTTTTGTTTTTTTTGAGTTCTTCCTTATATTTTATCTGAGAACCCGCATTGAGGAAAACAATGGTACTATCAGGTAATATCACCTGAGAAATTGAACCTTTGGGTGCTATGGAAGTATAATAAACCGGTTTTGTTTTTTTTAGATATTGGAAAGAAAATCCCAATAACAAGCCAACAATTAAAACTGCAGCAATTTTCATTCCCGCAAAAAAAATCCTTTTCCTTTTTCCTTTTAACCTGTAATCAGGCTCCAGGTTAATCCGGTGGTGTATTTTATCAAGTATTCCTGAAAATTCTTCTTTTGGGATTTCCGGGTGAGGGAAAATTTCATCATTGTTCCAACTTTCAAAAAGCGTTGGGCGCAAATCCAGATTATGATAGGGATCGGCAAATAAATTTATGGCACTATCCAATTCCTCACGCGTACAATTACCTTGTAAATACTTATGAACTAACGTTTTTATATCGTGTTCCTTAATCATTCCTGTTTTTTATTATATAGACTTTTTTGAAGAAGTTAAATTAAATTCCCTTTCCTGGGAAAGGGAATTTTTTTACTAACTAACCAAAACTAAACTATGAAAAATTTTAATGTCTATTAGTAATACGCTAAAAATGGATTACCCCCCAAGAGAAATGCATTTTTTTTAATGATATATTCAGTATTCGAAAAGTTGACTTTACCGGTGATCAATAATGAGAATGTTACTGCAGCATTATTCAACAAATAAATATAAAATTGAATTTTCTACATTTCACTACACTATTATCCATCAGTTGAAGTATGATTTTCTACACATTTTAAAATAGCAAACCTTTGAAAAACAATAAAGTGTAATGAACTCAAAGATGAGTAAATCGACTTTAAAACTTTCTCATCCTGTTTTTTATCAAAAAATGACAAGGTAAAAATTCAGTTAATACTCAAAAGGAAAGATATTTAGTAAAATAGAGAAACAAGTAGCAACATGGGTAAAAAATCATTCCCAAGACTAAGTTTAATGTGCTTTATTGCCAGTCCAATCTGGTTTTCCACTGTTTTAACATTTATGCTTAACTTTTCGGCTATTTCTTTGTGGGACAGCCCATTTTCACGACTCATCAGGTAAATTTGCTTTCTTTTTTCAGGTAGTTCACTCACTGCCAACTCAATCCGTTTATTCAATGTGTCAAAGTCAGTAGTCGAGTTCAAACTGTCATCTCCCAAATCAAAATATTCCTGAAGAAAACTTCTATATTCCTTATCTTTTAGTCGCAACCTCAGCTGATCAATTACAAGATGGTATGAAATTGTAAACAAATAGGATTTGAATGATTTAAAAGAATCAATCTCATTTCGTTTATTCCATATACGAAAAAAAGATTCCTGTACAATTTCCTTCGAATCTTCACTATTTTTAAGTAATGAAAATGAAAAATGAAAAAGTTTATCGCTGTATTTTTGAAATAAAGCATCAAATGCTTTTACCTCATTTTTTTTCAGCAAAGAAACCAATAGTTTGTCATTTTCATTTTGCATAAAAATCGTTTAGTTTAGTTTCGGTGAAGTATAATATATTTAACAATACAACCCTGTTTATGCCCAATTTGTTTGAAAAAAGATAATCCAAAAACAAGTTGTGCTGATTGGAACTCAAATTTCGATAGATTCGTCAACATTACCAAATCTAATTTTAATACCTTCTTTTGTTAATTATAATTCCCTCTGATATTTGCCACCTCTCACAAAAATGACAACACGAATACAAATATATTTTACTTCTATTTATCAGTAATATTTCTAACATGATAATTTGATAATTTATTCAGCTAATAGTTACATAGTTTCTATTTTCAATTATTTAAAACATGCGAATAATATAATAATTGGATACCTTTTATTTTCAAAATGTTTAATAATCTTTAAGTGGTTTTTAATTTTAGATTTAGTGCCAGATTAAAAAAATATTTTAGCTTTCCATTTATCACTTACCGAACTTCCAAAATCCCCCTCAACCGGATATCTTTTGATGAAGCGCCGATCATTATTCTGAAATCACCAGGTTCTACAACTTTTTTCAGGTCGATATCCAGCATCAATAACATTTCAGAATTAATTGTGAAAGTTACTTCTTTTGTTTCTCCTGGATTTAGATGAATACGTTGAAAACCTTTTAACTCCGTTACCGGACGTGCAACCGATGCAAATTCATCGTGTATATACAACTGAACAACCTCATCTCCAGCCAGCCTGCCAGAATTTGTAATTTTACAGCGAACTAAAGTTGAATCAGAAGTTGTAATACTGCTTTTTTCGATTTGCAAATCAGCATATTCAAAAGTGGTATAACTCAATCCGTAACCAAACGGGAAAAGCGGCTGCCCAGTAAGGTTGTTGTAATCGTCGCCACGGCCGGTGGGCTTGTGATTATAAACCAGTGGAAGTTGTCCTTCGAAAACAGAAATGTTATTGGCAGGCGGCCAGCAGGATTGTAATCGCCAAATAAAACATCGGCAACGGCATTTCCCCCTTCCTCGCCCGGATACCAGACATCAATAATTGCCGGAACATTTTTTAGCCAGTTATTCATCGTAATTGCGCTACCACCCACAAGAACAACCACCACCGGAGTACCTGTTTCTGCAATCCTGTTAATCAATTCTTCCTGACGGCCGGGCAAACTCAAATAAGCACGGTCACGGAACTCACCTTCTTCAATTCCAATCGCAACCACGGCAACATCGCTTTTAGCAGCCAGCGCAACGGCATTCGCTATTTCCTCCGATTGATTATTGTTCACATTTACATTCCAAACCAAACGAAAGAAAGCATTTCCGGCAGGTTCATAATATTCAATTCGAATATCATATTCTTTATTTTTTTCGAAATAATAATTGGCAACAATTGTTTGTTTGCTGAGTTTTTTCCAGTTGTCAATTATTAATTTACCATTCAGAAATAAGCGGTATCCATCGTTTCCATCAATTCCAATTTTAAATTTTCCTGTTTCGGGAGACTTAATTTTCCAGTCCATCGAACAGAATAAAATCGTATGAAAAGTTTTCAGGATCGGGTGAAAACAGTGTCCATTGAAATTGTACTTTCTGATCAATCCGTGTAAAAACCGGCTCTCCTTCTAAAGTCACATTATTAAAATATTCTCCAATTAATCCCTTTTGCTTTATTCCATCCGTTGAGCACGACAAAAAATCAGATCCAACCGTTACATATTCAATATTTTCACGATCGCAACCTATAGAATACTGAACATCAACATCATTTCCCAGTTTATTCTTTATACCATCCAAAATACTAACCGGTTTAATACCCGGGCCACTGTATCCACCCAAACGGGCTTCTGCAGCATCGGCTCCAATAACTGCAACAGATTTTACTGAATTGGAAAGTGGCAAGGTTTGATTCTCATTTTTAAGAAGCACAATTGATTCTGTGCAGCTTTTTTAGCCAACTGCCTGTGTGTCGAATGTCCGTTCCATTCGCCTGCAGTTTTTGTGTCAATGTATGGATTATCAAATAATCCTAGTTCAAATTTCATTGTTAACACCCTCGAAACTGCCTTGTCAATGGTTTGCTGATCAATTCTTCCATCGTAAAACGGTGGAGAGAACAATTTGTAATGATCATAACTTGTCTGAAAAATTACATCAAGACCATTGTTAACCGAATTGGCAGTCGATTCAGGATAATCTTTGGCAGTAAAATGCAAAACATTTGCGCCTCCTGTTGCACCGGCATCAGAAATTACAAAACCTTTAAATCCCCATTCTTCCTTAAGTATTTGATTTAGAAGCCAGTCGTTTGCTGTACACGGGCTACCGTCAAGTGAATTGTAAGAAGTCATTACCGACCGCGAACCACCGCGTTTAAAACAGGATTCAAACGGAGGAGATAAATTTCGCGTAAAGACGTTCGTTCCAATGAATCGGGTAACTGTCGCGACCACCATCACCAACATTTGCCAGATAATGTTTCGGAGTGGTAATTACACCCATTTTTTCAAATTCAGAAACAAAAGCAACACCCATTTCTGAACTCTGGAATGGATCTTCTCCATAAGTCTCTTCGGTTCGGCCCCAACGAACATCGCTGGCAATATTTACAACAGGCGATAAAATCTGCCTGATTCCGCGGGTTTTACATTCGATGGCAATAGCTTTGGAAACCTGGAGCATAAGTTCTGTATCCCATGTTGCTGCCAAAGCAATCGACTGCGGAAAAGCAGTAGCTCCACGTCTGACCAGTCCGTGCAATGCTTCATCAAACGGAATAATTGGTATGCCCAAACGACTTTCTTCGATAAAAAACCGCTGCATTTGATTTACTTTTTCAGCAGTTTCATTAGCTGAAGCACCTGCTGCGTAGTTCAACATTTGTCCGGCAACTTCTGCATTCTGCCCAACTGTACCAACCTGAAATCCAAAGATTCCGGTTTTGTATTTTTCCTTGTCTTTTCCCAAATCACCCGGAATCATAAACATTTGCCAGAATTTCTCTTCAGGGGTCATCCTCGAAAGCAAGTCTTTTACCCGCTCTTCAACAGGTAATTTCGGATCTTTGTATGGCTGTGCTTTAACCTGAATAAACAGGGGGAAAATCAAAAATGCAAGAATTATGTTTTTCATTATTTAGTTTTCTTTCTCTTTCAAAAAAAATTACGATAAATCCAGGTTTTTGATATTTCCTTTATAAAGGTTTCTCTATTAATAATGCCTGATCCTTTTCAACCGTCAGAATAAGTTTACCCTTATTTATTTGTGCCGAACCAATTTTCATCTTCCCGTTGATGGTAATGACAGAAAGTTGTACTTCTTTCACATTGCCCCAGCTTTCTGGTAGTGTCCATGTTTTATTTTGATATCCATTTTTACTGTATGCAATTATTGAAGGCTTTTTTATCCAGACTGCCGGAATAAAAACATCGTCGTTTTCAACCAGCGATACACTACCCTGCTTAAGCATGAAATTGCCGTTTACAAGTGAGGTACTGACATTGTTTGAAAATTGCACCATTTTATTATCCTCATTTACCACAATATATTGCCTTTCAAGCTGGTTCAGAAAATACCAAAACGGCTGTTTTATTGCAAAACTGGTAAATAAAACCCGTGAGGTTTTGAGGGTCTTTTTTCACAACATCCTCGCTGTGCATGCTTGTCCCAAAGAGTTTTCCCCATTCGCTATTATCCTGTCCACCACAATAATACGAAGCAGGCCATTTCAAATATTTATCAAAGCCACTAAACCACCATGCCATTGACTGAAAGCCTTCAAAAGATGTTTCGCGTAAAAAATCAACACCTTCGCTTGTAACATCAATTCCTTTCGATGCCCAATACCTGAAAATATTAATTTGGGCTTCTGTTTCATCTTCAACAGTGAAATTCAGGAATGGACTTGTTACTCCCTTAGTTAAATCCACATGGTATTTCCCGTTGGCTTCAAATACCGGAACCGGAGGCCATGTATGAAATGCGTCAATATGCACAGTTCCGGCTTTTTGAATGGGCAGAAGTGTGCAAAGACTGTCAATCCTCTTTTGCGTAAATCCAGTTTTCCATTCCTGTGCATAACTTATCGGGTGACCCCATTCACAGGCACGTAAAGTTCCATCGGCATTTTTTGCAATGATGTTGTTTTTCACATATGCATCCCATAAAGGACTGTCTTCATAAGCATCGAACATATTGATATGAAGACTTACCGTTGTATGGTATTTTTCAGCCTCTTTCATCAGCCATTTCAGACTTTCAAGGGCATTTGCATCTTCCTGTCGTTTTAGCTTTTCATTCCCTTCAAACCACGCGGGATATTTTGAGTCGTGCCCATTGTATTGCATTGCCAGCCAAATCACGATCTTTTGGAATTCCGAGTGTCAGGTTATCAATTTTTCTTATTACATCAAGTGCCTGTTCAAAATTTAGAAAGACTTCTGATTTTCCATTGTCTTTCATCTTCAGTTTACCGTCGAAAAAAGCCTGCGACATGAATAATTTCATTGTCAGCGTTTGGTGGTAGTCATGTTGTTTTGTAATGTGTTGTTTAAGGTCTTTTGGATAAGCAATAAACGATGTATCAGGAAATTCATTTTGAAAAATACCTTTGCCGTAAACAGGTACAGTTAAAACTGGACTACTAATATTATAGCAATTAAAACTTTCATATTTGATTTCATTTTAAGGCTGGTTTTAGATTTTAGTTGAAAATATGCTGTTTAACCACTCACAACCCAACAACTTTCCCATCCAAATTCCAGCTTTCTTTTGTGTCAATTCCTAAATGTTTCATCGACGTAACAGCAACATCAATTACATTTACCTGTTGTTTTAATTCGCCCTTTTTAACGTTTTTCCCATTGGCGATATAAAAAATCGTGGTGTGTTCGGGAATATCTTTTCCATGTCCATTCTGGCTTCCTCCGTGGTCTGTTGAAACCAAAACCAACCAATTTTCAGACAAATAGGTTTTCCTGTTTTGTATTGCTGAAATCATCTTTCCAACCAAAGTATCAGCTTTTTCGATTGAAGCCAAATACTTTTCACTGTTAACTGAATAAACATACTCGTGTCCGGCATGGTCAACCTCATCCAACTGTACAAACATTGCGTCAGGGTTGTCATTCATCAGCAAATCGGTAACACGGCCGGTAACTTTTTCATCGGTTAAAAGATAGTTGGCAATGTCAGCATCCCCTTCCTGCAGGATTTTGTGAATGGGGCTCCAGTTTACAACAGAAAACAATTTCGATTCGGGTTTTTGAGCCTTCACACGATGATAAAAGTGCGGATATTCTGCAATGTTCGGATTAGTATATTCATTGTCGAGCACATTGTGTTTTTCGTGCCAAACCCCAGTCAGCATCGCCGTCCAGCAAATTCCGCTACTGCTGATCGGATCAGTTAAGGCAGAAAATGAATAAGCTCCGTTTTGCCAAAGTTTGTCGAGGTTGGGAGTTTTTGCTTTTAGCAAACAATCAGGCCGCACTCCATCAATTCCAATAATTAGTACTTTATTCTGGGCTTTGATTTGTTCCCCAACCCAATAAAAAAAGCATTAATACGATAATCAAATTTTGCCCGAAAATCTTTTTTAAACTAAACCTCTTCATTTTTTATAAGTTTTTAACGTGAAATCATTTTTAAATTAATTTACAAAATCAAAAATCTTTTAAAATTTTACAAAAGTGTAAATATAATAAATGACCAATATCAAAAATGACGGGACGATACATATTTGAGCAGAAAACTCAAAGTTTATTTAAAAATGGCTTTTTTAAAAAAGAGAATTTGGAACCTAACGGCAGTCAGTGATTTCTTTTAATAAGTAAATAATGTGGATTTAAGGAGAAGATCTTTTTATTTCATTCGGAAGAAAAAACCTAACAACTAATTATTTTCCACCGCCATTTTCTGTTAACCACTTATCAATTCTGAGTTTCACATTTTCACGGATATTTAACCAAAACAGGTTAAAATCATAAACATGAAGATCTTTCCCCTTTTTCATGCCCTCAAGAATGACATCGGGCGATTCGACCCAAAGAATTTTTGTTTTAGGTTCAATACCAGCGGCTACTGTGTGCGGGATAATTTTATCGAAACCGTTCATAATTCCAAGATGGTTTACCTTTGGCATCCAATTTTCCGAAGTATTCCAGGTTAGAGGGTTTACACAAACACAATCACCGTTCTCAACCAAAACCCGATCAGGAATTTCTCCTTTTTCGTAACTCCGCCAACCTGCAAAACAACCAGTTTGGTTTGGTTTTTCGCTCACCGGTATTGATTTGAAAGCATCCTTTTTAATTCTGTATCCCGGAATATAGGCACAGACCAGCTGATTTTGCAAAGGTAAATCATCAAAAAATTCCTGCAATAAACGAATGGCGTGCAAAGTTCCCTGACTGTGAGATGCAATTACAATTGGCCGGTTTTTGTTTTCATTTTGAAGGTAATACAAAAAGGCAGTTTTTACATCGCTGTAGGCCAGGTCGAATGCTGCTGTTGCTTCTGGCGTTTCCATTTTGTAAAAACTTCCATATTTGCCTGACGATAACGCGGTGCAAAAACCCTGCAACTGCCATTAAATGCAGAAGACTGAAAAAGTATTGATTTATAATCGGTTTCCCCGTTCACAACCGGGTCACTCAACCACGCATTCCATGATGCTGTGTCAGCTTCGTCAAAATAGGAAGTTGGGTGTACAAAAAACACATCCGCTTCTTTATCCGTTTCCTCATCATTCAAACCTTCAGGAATTTTATCGCTTGTATCCATTTTGTATGGAGATTATTTTGCCCCGGCTAAAAGAGAAATAAATTCCGGACAACGCAATAACTGCAGAAGTTATAAAACCCAATTTCAGAGCTTTAAGAAAGATAAGATTTGACACAACTTCTACCGATTGTTTCTGAAAAAGTATGGCAAAAAAGATGGTGGCAATTGTCATACTGATGATCTGTCCAACCACCCTCATTGTTGATGCGGTTCCGGATGCCAGCCCCAACTGTTTTTTTTCCACCGAACTCATTATTGTATTCATGTTTGGCGATGAAAAAAGTGCAAAACCGAAACCTACCCAAAACAACAGGAACACGATAATAGTAATTGAGGTTGATTCATTTAAAAAAGCAAAAGCAGCCAATCCAATTGTGCACATTGACATTCCGATGGTTGCCAGATAACGTGGTTGAATTCTGTCAGATAACCTACCTGCAAATGGTGAAAAAATAGCCATAACAATTGGTTGAGCAACCAAAATAGTTCCGGCATCACGCGGAGCCAGACCTTTAACCTTCTGCAATTACGGGTAAAAAGCTTTGTTTCCAGTACAGGTCTAAATGAATTTGTTTCGAAAATCCAAAAAACAATGAGTAGAATTATACCTGCTCCCATCATCAGCCATCCCTGAAGTGCCGGAATCCGGGCTGATCCGTAAGTTAATGTCACCAAACCCAACATATAAAAAACCGTACCCTTTAAATCTATTTTTTTGTTTGAATTTGTTTCAATAATATCTTTTCCAAGGAAAAGAAAAGCGAGAAAAGTTGCGATTAAACCAAAACCCGATGAAAAATAGAATATTGACCGCCAGCCGAGATATTGGGTTAAAAACCCACCGAAAAAAGGGCCAAAAGCAAGACCAAGATAAACAGCAGAAACCCCGATTCCAAGAACCCTTCCACGATATTTTGGAGCAAATTCGGCAACCAATATTGCCGCACCTGTGGTACTGCTGAATGCCGCGCCAACCCCCTGCAAAAACCTGAAAAAGATAAGCCAGTAGCCGGAAACCGCGAACCCGCTTAACAATGACGAAAGTGTAAAAAGTACGATTCCGATTTTATAAACCCGTTTAATTCCGGTCAGGTCGCCCCAGCGCCCAACGGGGAGCAAAAACATGGCGGTTGAGAGTAGAAAGGCTGTAACAACCCAACTCAAAGTAACAGCATTGAGGCCAAAATCCTTTTCAATAGCCGGCAACGCAATGTTTACTGACGAAATAAGAAATGTGGACATAAATGAGCTGAAAGCCACAATTGACAGTACTGTGATTTGCGTTTTTGTCCAGTTCATAAGATTTTCCTGAAAAAATTCATAATTTACTTTACTGACAATTTATTTTAAAAAGCTCTATTACAATTCCAAAACTTGTCAAGTCACAACAAAAGTAATTTTATTCCTTTCAGTTTTCAATTTTATGATAAAGTGCTTCCGGTGGTATTTCCTGTTGAACAATTCCGGGACCTTCCCAGGTTACAATATTAAATTTACGTGCCCCAAGTTGAAAATATTTTTCTGAAACTTCATATTTTCCCTTGCGCAAAGCAACAGTCTTGAATCCTCCACGCAAAAACTCCTTTCCATCGATATAAAAAACACATTTGTCGTTCACATTTATTGAAAACATGTAAACTCCATCACGCGGAATGTCAATAAAACCAGACCATTCAAAGCCAAAATAATCCTCTGTTTTCCGCTGGTTGATTGTAAAATTGGGAAGAATTCCTGTTTCAACGGGTGTGAATTTATCCAATTCCTCCGGCTCCAAAACATGCACTTCATAATATTTGTACTTCAAACCGTTTTTAAATTTGCCAGTTCCTTCAAAGTTTTTGTATTCCTCAAAATCCAATTTTTTTACATTGATTGAAACCGGTCTGCTTGGCAGAATCCCATTTTTAAACGAAGCAAAACGTATTTCAGTGGTTTTGTCAACTACCACCGGTTCAACAAATAAAGCCGATTCCCGCGTTGGCCTCGAACCATCAGTTGTGTAGCGAATTTCAACCTCATTATCATCGCACAATAATGAAACCGTTGCCGATTCAAGAAAGTTTTCATCTTTGGTAACAGCATAAGGTAATTTTGATGCAGCTTCATATTTTTCTGAAGTTGGCCGATCTTCCTTTTTAACTCCCCATTCTTTATTAGGAACCGGCCCCATTTCGAAAATCAATTCAGAGCCATTCAAAATATCCTCATGCAAAAACCAGAATTTTGTGTATGGTTTTCCATTTAAAGTAACGGATTGAATGTATTTGTTTTCAGAAGAAACATCATTTGCTTTGACTGTAAAATCCTTCCCGTTTTCAAGGTGAATTACAACTTTATCGAAAATGGGGCTGCCAATTATATACTCTGGAGTTCCGGGACAAACCTCGTAAAAACCCATGGCACTTAAAATATACCAGGCCGACATTTGTCCGCAATCCTCGTTCCCACTTAAACCAACGGGTTTGTCATCGTACATTGTATCCATAATTTCGCGCACAACCGATTGTGTTTTCCAGGGTACTCCGGCGTAATTATACAAATAAGCCATGTGGTGGCTGGGTTCATTTCCGTGAGCGTACTGACCAATCAATCCGGTTGCATCAATTGCATTTTCGTCATGTGCCGATTGTTTTGTGAAAAGTGTATCCATCCAGGCTACAAATTTTTCGTCACCGCCAGTCAAATCTATCAAACCGTTTACATCATGCGGCGCAAACAAGCTGTACTGATATGAGTTTCCTTCAACAAAATGCTCACTTCCTTCGGCGGGATCGAAAGGTGAAACCCATTTGCGATCGCTCTTGATGGGTCGCATAAAACCTATTGAACTATCGAACATGTTTTTATATGATTGCGCTCTGTAAATAAAATCACTGTAATCATCAGTTTTGTTTAAAAGTTTAGCCATTTGAGCCACACTCCAATCGTTGTAAGCATATTCCATAACCATAGAAACAGATCCACCAACTTTATCAGCGGGAATAAATCCAAGGTTGCTGTAATATCCAATATCCTGAACCCTTTTTTTCATGGCTTCAAAAGCAAGTCCGGCATCAAAATCCCTGATTCCTTTTTTGTAACCGTCGAGAATTACCGAATGGGTGTGATATCCGATCATTACACCTGTATAATTTCCGGCAAGTTCCCATTGAGGTAAACGGCCACCCACCTTGTACATTTCAAGAAAAGTTTTTATCCAGTTGTTGTACCGTATAGGATCAATAATTGTATATAGCGGCATGTTTGCCCGGAAAGTATCCCATAACGAAAAAACTGTGTAATTGGTAAAACCCTTTGCGAAATGCACTTTATTGTCAACCGCGCGATATCGTTTATCAACATCTTCAAAAATGTTTGGGGCGATGGCAGTGTGGTACAAGCCTGTGTAAAAAATGCGTTTTTGTTTATCTGTTCCACCTTCCACTTCAATTTTCGACAAAAAAGTATTCCAATCATTTTTTGCGTTTTCCGCTACTTTTTCAAAATCCCAACCCGGGTTTTCTGTTTCGAGATTTTTCCGGGCGCCATCAACATCTACTGCTGAAATGCCAATTTTAACCTGAATTTGTTCGTTTTCTTTTGTATCGAATTGAAAAAATGCCCTTATATTTTGCCCTTCCACTTTTTTGATTCCCTCCTTCAAAGTATCATTCAGTGCAATTCCGAATGTGTGAAAAGGTTTTGAAAATTTTGCATAAAAATATACATACTGATCAGCTGCCCATCTTTTGGAACGCCGCAAACCAGAAATCTCGGTATCGCTGATTATTTCAAGGTTCGATTCAATCACAAAGTCACGGTTCTTTAAATCAAGTATGATATTCGACTGGTTTGATTTGGGAAAAGTATAACGATGAAACCCTGTTCGTGTGGTTGCGGTAAGTTCTGCTTTAATTTTATCATCATCCAGAAATACACTGTAATATCCTGGTGCAGCCTTCTCGTTTTCATGCTGAAATGCTGAACGGTAGCCCACTTTTAGGTCGTTTTCATCGCCCGGCAAAATTTGTACTTCGCCAACTGTTGGCATCAGCAGCACGTCGCAATATTCGGGAGCACCAGTTCCGCTCAAATGCGTCTGACTGAAACCCATTATGGTTTTGTCGGAATAGTGATAACCGGAGGAACCGTCCCAATCTTCCCAGCGTGTGTCGGGGCTGATTTGTACCATTCCAAACGGCACTGTTGCACCCGGAAAAGTATGCCCGTGACCACCAGTACCAATCATCGGATCGACCCAAACTGTGAAATCCTGGGTGGAATGGTTGCTGCATCCTGCCACCAATGCAATCAGAAAAAGAATATCAGCATATTTTATTATATTCATTTTTTATATGTTTTTCAATCTGGTTTATTTTAATTTTAAAGATGGATTCTCTGTCATTTCAAAAATCAGAATTCCACCCCGGGCAATTTCTTCGTGTTTAAACCACCAGCGGTTGAGCGGTTTTCCATTCAACCACACTTTCTGCACATATTTGTTTTTCGAAGAGAAATTCTTTGTTACTATTTTAAGTTCATTTTCACCCAATTTAATTGTTGCCTTTTCAAACAGCGGTACCCCAATCTGGTAAACATCCGACCCAGCCACCGGGTAAAATCCCAGTGAACTAAAAACATACCACGCCGACAAAGTACCTGCATCGTCATCACCGTCAAGTCCATCATAACCTGCACCGTATTTGTTTTCCAAAACCCAGCGCACCCATTTTTGGGTAAGATCGGGTCTGTTGGTATAATTAAAAAGGTAAGCCGTGTGAATATCAGGTTCGTTACCATGCCAGTAATATGATCCGGGGTTCCATGTTCCACGGTCGGGATCGGCTTTTTCAAAAAAATTATTGAGTTCATCAACAAAATAAGCGGTGTCCCTAAACAACGAAACCAGTCCCGGTGCATCGAAAAAAACAGCCCATCTCCATTGCTCTGCACAACCTTCCACATAATCATCGGTATATTGTCCATCTGAATCAAAATAGGTCAGCATCAGCGGGTCGAATTTTTCCTGAAAACCACTATCTGAATTTCTGGGTTGAAAATATTGTGTTTCAGAATTCCATATATTCCGGTAAAATTGAGCCCTTTTCGCAAACAAGGCAGAATCTTCGGGGTAACCAAGTTTTGCTGCCAACTTCGAAATGGCATCATCGGCATAGGCATATTCAAGGGTTTTGCTAACTGCTTCACCCATACTGTCAGCCGGACAATAACCATATTTCAAATATTGCTGAATACCTGGGCGGGGTTTAAATCCCTTTTCAGGCAGATCAATTCCCAAGGCTGCCTTTTTCATAGCTTTGTAAGCAGTTTCTACATCGAAATCAATGATACCTTTCTGATAGGTTTCAGAAAGAACAATATCTGCAGAAGCCCCTAACATTGAGCCAGTGTAACCTGTCCCTGAAGGCCAGCGAGGTAAAAAACCACCCTGCTCGCTCATTTTCACCAGTGAAATTGCCATATCACGCTGATCTCCGGGTGCAATCAAACAAAAAAGAGGGTGTATAGTTCGGAAAGTATCCCATAAAGACAGGTCAGTAAAATACCTGAATCGATCAGCTTTATGAACCTTTTTATCGAAACCGGTATAATCGCCGTTTACATCGTTAAACACAGTTGGCATTTGAAATGAATGGTAAAGCGCTGTGTAAAATATTCCCCGTTGTTCCTTTGATGCACCATCAATTTTAACCAATGCCAGCTTTTCTTCCCAGGCAAGTTTTGCCCGTTCCACTATTTCAGCGAAATCTGCAGAATCGGTTTCTACCATTAGGTTTTCCCGCGCATTTTCAATGCTAACATAAGATATTGCAAGCTTCAGTTCGATAGTTTCCAGGTCTGAGTATCTATCGAAACTAAGGTCAATGCCTACTGTATCACCCTGAACAGAAGATATTTGCCGAATAGTTTTATCACCCGACCAGAGTGTACTTGAAGAAAACGGTTTATTGAAACGTGCAGCAAAATAAATTTTCAGTCCGCCATATCTTGAAGCAAAATTCCCAAAGGTGCGGATTGTCCCCGTAATTTCTCCATCAGATGAAACAGAAACTTCACCTTCGGTAGTTTTCCTTTTCCCAGTGAACTTGAAACATCAATAAGAATATGTGGTGTTTCTTTTCCTGAAAATGAATAACGGTGAACTCCGACCCTTTCGGTAGCAGTGAGTTCTGCCAAAATTCCCTTTTGTTTGAAATTCACTGCATAATATCCGGGAAATGCAGTCTCGTTTTTATGTGAAAAATGGTGATATTTTCCTTCTTTGTAATATTTAAGGCTTTTGTCGCCAGTGGAAGGATAAACCCTGAAATGGCCGCCATCGTATGCTCCCGTGCCAATCAGCCTTGTATGGCTAAATCCCATGATGTGGTTATCGGCATAATAATACCCGGCGGTGCTAACCGTACTTTCATCAAAAAAATCCTTCCCAAGAAAGAAACGTGTTTCAGGACTCAAACGAACCATTCCGAAAGGCAGAGATGGTCCGGGAATATCATCACCACTTGTGTAGGACGGGAAACCTCCTGTGCCTGTAAAAGGATTTACAAATTGCCCAATTTCACCGGGTTTTACAGGAACTTCCATGTTTCCGGTTTCTGCTCTGACGGTTAGCTGATAGCGAACGTAAATGGCAAAAGTTATTGTTAGAGCCAATAAAAGCACAGTAAAAAAGATATATAAAAAGTACTTTAAAATCGTTTTCATGCCAGCAGTTTACAGGGAAATTTCGAAAATGAATCCTATTCTCAAAATAATATTATCGCAGTCGATTTATGTCCTGTTATTTTATTCGATACACATTAAATATTAGCTGATTAAAAATGGAAAATGAATTCATAATTGAACAGTTGTATTGATACAAAATAGATTTGTAAATAAAATGTCATACCTGCTTATATCTGTCAGGCGGGCTTTCACCTTCCCTGTTCCCGGGACAAGCTATTCAGTTTGCTCCTTGATTTTTTTAATCTGCATTGTTTGGTTTTAACTTTCAAAAAAACACATTAAAATCAGTAATAACCCCGAGAGCTAAACTAAAATCATGATAAGAATTGAATTCATGTTTAAATGCAACGGTATCGCAACCTGCTCTATTCGCTGCAATTAAACCTGATTCTGAATCTTCAAAAATTAAAACCTCTGAACCGGGTAAATTTAATTTTCCTAAAGCCAGCAAATAAGCTTCAGGGTCGGGTTTATGTTTGCTAACATGTTCTTTGGTAATAACAACGTCAAAGAACTTTTTTAAATCCAACTGTGTAAGCACCTGATCAACCATCCAGGCAAAGGCTGAACTAACAACACCAGTTTTCTTCCCTCTTTCTTTCAATTTTGACAACAATTCAACAACATTTGGATTTGGTTTTAATTCACGAATAAGCAATTCCTGATATACCAGCTTAAACACTGAATTAAACCTGACCATATCGGGAGCTATATGAGCTTTCGTAAAAAAGTAATTTGTTACCTTTTCCCAACTTTCACCCATAACCGCTTTATAAGTATCAACATCCACTACACCCCCAAAATGAATACAGGTTTTTACCAGGGCAAGTCCTTTCAGTTTTTCCGAATCTACGAGGGTTCCATCCATGTCAAATAAATATGCTGAATAGCTTTTCAATAATTTCATTTTCAATTTTGTGGAAGAAAGCTGATCATTTTTAATTAGTTATTGAAACAGAATTGAATCCTGAATATCTTGTTTTCAATTTATTTATGAAATAATACATCAGCTGAAACCTCCTGTTTTTCAACACCTGGACCTTCCCACTCCAGAACCAGACTTTTTGCAAGTCCGTTTTGGCAATAATCAACTTTAACAGGGTGCCAGCCTTTTTTCAATCCTATTTTTGAATCGAGCACCTGTGCACGGTGACCTCCATCATTGTCAATAATGAGTTTGTCGTTCAGGTACAAAATGGCGCCATCGTTTGCCTCAAGCCAAAAGTGAAAAACCCCTGTTTCCGGCACATTGATATATCCGTTGAAATTGTATCCAAAAGCGCGCTGGTCTTTGACTTCGTCAACATTAAAAGTGCTTAAAATGCCTGTATCCAAAACAGGAGCCTCATTCTGATCACGGGCGCTTTTCACACCGTTGCCTTCGCGATAAAGATATTTCACACCGGGCTGAAGTTCTGATACAGCAACTGCTTCAAGCATTTCGATTTGCCTGAACTGCACTGATAAAATCTGGCTTAGAGCAATTCCGTCCACAAAACTTCGAACTTTCAAAACTGATGGTTTGGTGATGATAATTGAGTCGGTAAAAGTGTAGATTTTTCGGTGGGCTCAGTTCCATCAGTATAATAGATTTTGCACTTGCTTCCGGCTCTTTCATTTTAACTATCCGTTTCTCCAAAACAAAATATCGAAAACTCAGGTTCCGGAGTTTTGCATATTTAAATTTTTTTCAGGAGAATAAGGCCGGTCTTCTTTTTTCCTCCCCATTCTTTATTTTGGAACGTCTGCCCATTTCAAAATACCAGTTTGCCGCCGCCAACAATGTCGGCATGTTTCAGGTATGTTTTGCTGAAATTCAGGTCATTTAGTTTTGTTGACTGGATGTACTTATTTTTTTCGCTGTTGTTTTTGGCAATGATTTCAAATTTATTTCCATTTTCAAGATTGATGGTTATTTTGTCGAAAAGAGGACTGCCAATAACATAATAATCCATTCCGGGGGTTACAGCATAAAAACCCATGGCACTCATTACATACCAGGCCGACATTTGCCGCAATCTTCATTACCGTCAATTCCTTCAGGCTTATTCTGATACAAATCGCTCATGATTTGCCTTACCATTTGCTGGGTTTTCCAGGGCGCTCCCACATAGTTGTACAAATATGCAATGTGATGACTAGGTTCGTTGCCGTGTGCATACTGACCAATCAATCCGGTAACATCACCTAAATTAATTTTTGAAAAATCAGTTTTGGTTGAAAAGCATGAGTCAAGCCACGCTTCAAAAACAGGGTCGCCTCCCATCAGTTCAATGAGTCCTTCAATATCCTGTGGAACAAAGGTTGAGTACTGATATGCGTTAGCTTCGGTGTAATGGTTTATGGTTTCCATCGGGTCGAAATTATCAACGAACTGAAAATTACTTTTGCGACCGCGCATAAAATTCACCTCTTTTGAAAAGACATTTTTATAAAAATCGCCCCTCCTGCTGTATTTTAAGTTGTCGTCCTGATTAAAATCCCGCCAGGTGACGCACCAGTCGTTGTAGCTGTATTCCAAGTGTCTGCGATACCGACTGTCCTTTCAAGTCGGCTGGAATATATCCATAATTCAGGTAAAGTTCCTTATCAGGGCGAATGTAATCGTCGGCCAGTTTTTTCATCGCTTCGTATGCTTTTGGAACATCATAGTCGCGGATTCCCTTTACATAAGCATCGGCTAACACAGAAAGAGAATGAGTTGCAATCATAGGTGGCGTTTCTCCTTCAACACCATCAAATTCCATGATAAGCATGCGGCCGTTATGGTCGTAACGTTCAAGAAATGTGCGGATAAACTGATTCGTCATCTTTTGATTGATAATGGTATAAAGCGGATGCAAAGCCCTGAAAGTATCCCAAAGCGAAAAATTGGTGTAATTATCAAAATCAGTCGCTGTATAAACCTTCCCGTTTGAACTTCGGAATTTTCGGTCAGCATCCATATAAATATTTGGATGAATTAAGGAATGATACAACGCAGTATAAAACAGGATTTGTTCAGTTTCAGTTCCGCCCTCAACTTCAATTTTACCCAGTTCTTTATTCCAGGCAGCTACTGCATTTTTCCTGACGAGGTCAAAATCCCAAACCGGCTGTTCGGTTTCAAGATTGTTTCTGGCACCCTCAATGCTGACCATGGAAATGCCAATTTTCATCAGAATAGTTTCTTCGGGCCCGAACCTAAAAAATGCCTTTATATTTTCATTCCTTACAGTATCAGGATTATCAATAATCTGTTCATTTTCGGCAATTTCGTAACTTTTGAGAGGTTTTGAAAAACTGGCAACAAAATATACCCTGTTTTTATTGCATCCCGAAATCTCATTTTCATTCACTTTCATCATTCCATTTTCGAGTTTCAGGAAAACTCCAGAAGCTGTTGATTGAGGGAATGTAAATTTGTACAATCCGGTGCGGGTTGTTGCTGTAATTTCAATTTTGATGTTTGAACTATCGAGTTTCACACCGTAAAAACCTGGAGAGGCATTTTCATTTTTGTGTTGAAATTTTGAAGGAAAACCATTTATGAATGAATCCTTTTCAATGGCTGGCATAAACAGAATATCGCCCGCAGTACCCACTCCTCCACCTGCCATTCCACTCAAATGAGTCTGGCTAAAACCGAAGATAGTTCCTGAAAGCTGATCTTCTGAATAGGCCATATATGGTCCGGGCTGAATCATACCGTAAGGAAGCACCGGTCCCTGGAAAGTTTTTCCGGTACCAATGGTCCCGACAAACGGATTGACCAGACTGGCGAAATCCTTTTTGTTATTATGACAACTGCACCCCAGGTTCAGGAAAAAAATGAGCAGGACGATTTGTTTATATTTCCTCCGTATTATTTCCATCTTTAGTTTTATATTATTTGTCTGATTTAAACAGTAAAGATTCAGGAAGATATTGTTTATTGATTTCCCCTGATTCGTAAGAAACAGATAATATTTTTCCGCCACCCGCCTGGAAATAATCGGCACGAATACTATGAATTCCAGCCGCAAGTTCAATAGAATTGCTGAGTTCCCTTGCTCCATGCTCACCGCCATTGTCGATTAATAGTTTATCATCGATAAAAAGCTGGCTTCCATCGTTTGAGTTGATGTAAAAAGTGTATTCTCCCCCCTTGTTAATTTGAATAAAAGAGTAAAACTGCATAGCATAACTTCCTTTTGGCAGATCAATTTTATTCAGGCTGAAATTGTACACCTCTCCCTTTCTTGCTGGTTTTAGCCGGGTAAAATCGGGCAATGCCTTGAATTCGCCTTTATAAAATGACCAGTAAACCCCATTTTTAGCGGGATTTATGAAACTAAAATTCACGCTGGCCTGATTACCGGGATTATAACCTGTAATAAATGCTTTTGCCTTTAAAACTGTGTTTTCTTTGATTTCCAACGGAATACTGTAAATCGGTGATGACTCAAGCACCTGGCTTCCATCAATGGTATAATGAATTAAAGCAGCCGAATCTGGACAGCTAATTTCGACCTTTAAAATACTGCCAACAGCAAGAATTGTGTCAGCTGGCAATATTATCGGGGTTGCAACATATGGAGTTGTAACATCGTTAACTACACCTGATGAACTGAAAGTATAATTTCCTGACTGAACTTCGAAAACCGCCCTGTTGTTTTCCCATTTAACATACTTTACTCCCTCACTTTTGGAGGCTTTTTTACTTCCTTCTTTAACTTCACTTTTTTCAGTTGCAGGAATGAGAACTGTTGCAGTAGTGTTGGCAGGAATTGTAACGTTCCATAAAAATTCCCCGCTTTCCAGTTTCCAGTCACTTTTAATTGTACCATAAATAGATTTGAAAGACGCTTTTAATGATGACAGATCACCCGCGATTGAAGGTTTCATAATAATGTGTTTGAATCCCGGATATTCAGGATCAGCTTTAATACCTGCCAGATTTTCATAATACCATATAATCAGGTCACCCAGCAACATAACGTGGTTACCCGAATTCATGCCGGGGTCGCCTGTATCGCCATTCCACAATTCCCAAATGGTAGTTGCCCCTTTTTCCACCATATAACCCCAACTGGGATAGGTGGTTTGAGTGGCAAGAATATACGCCACATCATCATGCCCACTTTGGCTAAGTGTCCGCATCAGCCACTGTCCTCCAATCAGTCCGTTCCCAATATGACCATCGTTTTCACTCATAATTTTCTGCAGCAGGTTATCCACAATTTTATCCCTGTTTTCAGCCGGAACAAGATCGAATGCCAGGGCTAAAATATTGGCAGTACAAGTATTGTTGCTGTATTTAGATTCTTCACTATCCGTAAATTTCTTTATGAATGCATTTTTAACAATTTCAGCTGATTTTGAATACTCGGCAGCGTCATTTGATTTACCAAGTAAAAGCGCAAACTTCTGCATAAGTTTTAATTCGTAATAAAAATAGGCAGTACCAATAAATTCAGCGCTTGTTAATCTGCTTGGATCACTTGTATTTATCAATCTCAAATCTTCCGGCGGGACACACCAGTCACCGTATGTGTCTTTTGGCATTATTCCATTAATTAGAAAACTGCTCATGTGGTGTATCCACTTCTGCATTCCCGGGTAGTTGATTTCTATCGTTTTCAGGTCGCCATATTGTGTAAAAAGCATGTCGGATGCAAACAAAAATGTTCCCGGCCAGGTTGTATTATCGGTATAAAATGGCCAATATGAAGGTGCCACGTCAGGAATGCTGCCGTTTTCAAGCTGGGCATCATTAATATCTGTAACCCATTTGTTATATAATTTCGAAATATCAAAAATATAACTCTCTCCTGTACATTCTGCCGAACGGTCACCCAGCCAGCCTTGTCTTTCATCCCGTTGCGGACAATCTGTTGGAATGCTTCGGTAATTCCCCTTGATTCCCCAGGTTGCATTTCTATATATCTGATTTATCATGGGATTTGAGCAGTAGAACGAACCTGTAATTTCAAGCGCATCGTAAATTACTTTTCCTTTCATCGATTTCAGAGTGGGAGTTCCCGGAAATCCTGTCATTTCAATAAATCTGAACCCATGATAGGTAAAACGGGGCTCCCAAATTTCTTCATCTTCTCCTTTTAATATGTATGTATCAGTAACTTCGGCGGTGCGAATATTATCAAGAAAAAGAGTGCCATCCTCATTCAGCGTTTCTGCGAATCTCAGACTTACTTTATCACCACTTTTGCCTTTAACAAAAAGTTCAACCCAGCCAACCATGTTTTGGCCCATATCCAAAATAAACTTTCCAGGTTTGATTTCTTTTACCGAGACCGGAGAAATATCTTCCATGATTTTTATTGGTTCATTCGGCTGGGCCACCAACTTTTCGCCAGGCTTTTCAACCACTTTTACATTTATCCAGTCAGCATCATCAAAACCGGGCGTGTTCCATCCTGGCATTTCCATCCGCGCATCATAAAACTCGCCATCATATTCACTGTTTTTGCGGATAGGCCCGTTAGTTGTTAGTTTCCAGTTTTCATCTGTAATAATGGTTTCTTTCGTTCCATCTTCATATTCAACTTCCAACTGGCAAATTACTTTCGGATAACCATAATTTCTTGTTTTTTCATTACCACCGCTTCTCATTGCAAAGTAACGCCCGTTACCAAGAATTATCCCCAGGGCGTTTTTATCTGCAATCAAATTTTTTGTGATATCGAAAGTCATGTAAAAAGCCCTTTTATTATATTCAGTCAGGCCCGGCGCCAAAACCTGGTCTCCAATTTTCTGACCATTTATATAAAATTCGAATAAGCCAAGACCGGAAACAAATGCAGTTGCCGACTTTACTTTTTTCCTGACGTTAAATTCATGCCTTAACATTCTTGCAGATAATATCCTACGTACAGCACTTGTATCATCGTTTCCGACAGTTTTATCTAAACCAATCCATTTTGCTTTCCACTCCGATTCGTTCATCAATCCAGTCGCCCAGAAAGCAGTTTCACTCACATGCCCATGTCCGTTTTGATCCCAGATTTTTACTCTCCAGAAGTATTTATAATTACTCTCCAATGGTTTGCCATTGTACTCAATCTGAATGGATTTATCCGAAGAAATCTTTTGGCTATCCCAAATGTCAGCAACATTTTCATCCAGATTTTTTTCACTTGATGAAACTAAAATCTGATATGCTGTCTGAGAAATAGCTCGTTGTTCTGATTCCAGATTCCAGCTAATCCGGGGGTTTTCTATATCAATCCCGACAGGATTAACTTTATACTCACATCTTAAATTGACGACATTCACCAGAGATTTTTCGCTGCATGAATTGATGAGAAGCAATAAGATGAGAAGCTTGAAGATGGATTTCATTAGTTTTATTATTTGCATGATTGATTTATAATTTGTCGTTTGAATACACCAATCCCCACTGTTTTCTTAACTTGTCCATAATTTCCATTATTTGAATTGATTCATCAAGCGGCATTCGTGGTGATTCCTTTAAACCTAGTTTAAGGCAGCGCATGACTTCTGCTGCCTCGTAATTGAGCGCATTTCCGATAATTGGTTCTTCAATTACCTCAACTTCCTCTCTATTAATAAAAAGGGAAGCTTTTGCGGGAACAGCAAATACTTCATGCACTTTAATGTAACCTTCTGTACCAAAAATATAAGCGTCATTAACTGCTGCAGTACTCAATGCAAAAGATAAATCGGCAATTTCACCATTGTTGTATTTCAGGATGGCAACTCCTTGTTCATCAGAACCCCAGTCACCAATGTGGCTCAGGCCAACCACCTCAATCGGCGGTCTTTGAAAGATCATTGAAGCGAAGGAAATGACGTAAACTCCCACATCGAGTAAACTGCCTCCACCCAATTCAGGGTTTAGCTGTCGCGCTCCGGGTTTAAACACACCGCGTGCACAACGGGAAGCCCGCACCATTCGGGGCTCACCTATCCGGCCATCATTTATCCACGCCAAAACTTTATGAATTAGCGGGACTTGCCGTGTAATCATCGCTTCCATCAGGAATACATTTTCTTCGCGTGCTATACGCACCATTTCCCGGGCTTCTGCTGTATTCATGGCAAAAGCTTTTTCGCACAAAACAGCTTTTCCTTTTCGCATACACATTACACTGTTTTCGAGGTGAAAGGTGTGCGGAGTTCCAATATAAATCGCATCAATATCCGGATCGTCAGCCAGTTCCTGATAGCTTGAATAAGCCTTTGGGATTTGGTGTTTTGCTGCAAACTGACCGGCTAAATTCCGGTCTCTTGACGCTACTGCTGCAAGTTCAGCTTCCGGAAGAATGGCCAGTGCATCGGCAAATTTATCAGAAATATGCCCGGTGCTTATTATTCCCCACCTTATTTTGTTTTCCATAGTTTTATCATAAAAAATCAATAATCCTGTTAATACATATTATTTTATTAACCTGCCAGAACCAATCTCCAAACCCAGTCAACCAACGTGTGTGTAAGAATAGCAGCGAACAGATTGTTCCCGCTTTTTTTGTAGGCCCACGCATATCCAAAACCGGCGATAGTTGCCAATGAAACATAGGTAATTTGCATGGTCAGGTCGTTTGCATTGTTCCAGTGCATCAATCCAAAAGCAACAGAAGAAACTACAATGGGAACCCATTTTTTTGAAGATATGTTTTGTAGTCCACGATATAGTAAACCTCTGAAAAACAATTCTTCGGGTAAAGCTACAGTAAGAAAAAGCCCGATAAAATGAGCTGCAGATTTTTGCACATCAAAGGATTCAGGAATTGCAAACGTGAGAAAACCGGAAATTATTCCGGGAGGAATTACAACAACCATAATCATCAACAATGCGAGAAATGCAACATACAAATCTTTGAATTTGGGTACAAGATTAATCCCAATTTCAGCACCGCGATAACCATACCAACCAATAACAGCAACAACCGAAATTGAAATCGACCACCATGTGTAATCAAGCAGCAGATGCATTTCCATTGACCAGCGAAGGTCAAAAGGAATCCAAAGAATTAACCAAAGTGTGACATCGGTCCATGTTAATGAGAAAGTTTTGTTGTTTAACAGCTTCAAAGAACCAAATACAGCAAAAACAACAAATGCAAAAATTGTTGTTGTATAAGGATTGAAAGTAAAAGTAAGGATACCCGGGATAGCAAATGTTAACACAATTCCTCCGGCAGTATAATAAATCGAATTTTTGTCATTTCGAAGCCAGGTTGTAAAATACTGTGCAGCGCCTGGCGAACCCAGGGTTAGTAACAAACCCATTAAAGGCGCAGTACTTGCAACCATTGCAATAATCTGCATTACAGTATTTTTTGAATCGCCTGATGAAACAGCAAAAATCAAAGCAGCTCCAACTAACGACCAAATTAGCCATAGAATAAAAAATTTGTTTTTCATATCATTCAATTTCTATTTTGTTGAAATACAAATGCAGTTTTTACTTTTAGTTGAATTTCATTTCTCAAAGTTATTTCACCTTTAAACCCTCAGGAATATTTTTGTTTTTATACAGATAGAACAGAAAATCCATTCAATAGAAATTACTCCGACAATAATCAGAACTTCGCCAAAATTGCCCAAAAGACCAGCAACCGAACCTAAAAGAAATTCAGAAGTATGCCAAAAATCAATCAATTGCGTTCCCAGATAAATGGTTATTGAATTCATCCCAATTACTTTAAAAAAGAAAATCCATTTATCCCATGATTTCACGTCAATGATATAATAGAAGGTCGCGAGCAACAGAAAACTAATTCCGGAAGATAGTAGGTTAAAAGGGACTGTCCATATTTTTTTTATGATGGGATAAACAGGTGAAAGTACAAGTGCAATAAGTACAAGAGATGCACCTGAAATTATTAAAATGATTGTCTTTTTATTGGAGTTAATTGACCTATCGCGGAGAAGAACTCCTGCAAAGGTTCCCATTAATGTAACTGAAATGGCCGAAATAATACATAAAATACCCTCGGGGTCATAAGTTTTATAAATTAATTTTCCCAGGCAGAAAATGTTGGTCAATCCATGCATTTATGCTGCCTTCGGGTGTAAAAGTACCTGCTCCAAATCCGGGGACAGGAACAAGATGCTGCATCACTGCAATTCCCGCCAAAATTCCGATAAGCCAGAATATTCTTGCTTTTAAGGTGTTCGTATTTATAACAATCAGTGCTGCAAAGAAGTAAGCAATTCCAATTTGCGATAAAACACTCGGGTATCGCATATCAGTAAAACCATTTTTTAGTGCCCCGTTATAAAGTAAACCAAACAGCACAAGTAAAATCATTCTTTGAAATACCTTTTTCCGAAGTACCGATTTTGCAGTTCCTTTTTCCAGACGGCTTGTTAAAGCAAAAGGAATAGCTACTCCCGATATAAACATAAACAGTGGGAATATCAAATCTTCAAAATGAAACCCTGCCCACGAAGCATGGTGCATTTGTTGTGCAAGCGGATCCATCCAATTCCATCCTGTTACTTTTGCCAGAACACTAATCAGTTCATCGCCGCCAATAATCCACAACATATCAAATCCACGCAGTGTATCAAGCGAATTTAATCTCTCCCTTTTTTCAACCGCAGTGTTAGTCATCTTTTAGTTTAATTTAATTTTAGTTACTAATGTTATTTTTCTCAGTTGAATTATTCCTCTATTAAAATGGTATAAATTGCTGCAGTACTTTGCTTTGAGCCGAGTAAAACCAATCCTTCCTTGGCTTCAAAGTTTCTGTCGGTATCAACACTATCCGCAATTCCAATCCAGGGTTCGATGCAAACATAATCCGCCTTTGGTTTTGCCCAAATACCTAAATAAGGAAAATCGTTAAAAATCATTGAAAGAACCTGTTTCGACTTTCGGCTTTTCAAACTCACTTTTTTTGAATTTAAGTTTTTAAATATCAATGCATCCTCGTCGAAAAGATGAGCGTGCAGATTAATTATTTTAGGCTCATCAAAAACAGGCACTGTTTCTTTTCCAATTAATCCATCTTTCTGAACGCGCCAGGTTTCTGCAGTTTCTGCTTCCTGAAATTCAAGAAAATAATCGTTGTAGGATTCATCTGCGTTAACAGGGCAATTAAATCCAGGGTGTCCCCCCAATGAAAATAACATTGGGTTATCTCCCTTATTAACAATGATATGTTCTACATTCAGTTTATTCTCTTCAAGCAAATACTTAATATTGAATTCAAATTTAAAAGGATAAATTTTCAATGAGTCCTCGCTATACACTAACCTGAAAGTCAGACTATTTTCAGTCCTATCCACCAGCTTCACATTTTCATTGTTCCGAACAAAACCATGTTTCGGGCATTTGTATTCCTGTCCGTTATATAAGAAGCCGTTGTCTTTCAGACAGCCAATTACAGGGAATAAATTTGGTGCGTGAGAAGACCAAACTTCCGGATTTGCCTGCCAAACATATTCCTTACCACTATTTACTGATTTTATGCTACATAATTCAGCGCCGATTTCCTTTACCGATACCTGAAGAAACTTGTTTTTTATTGTATGCATTTTAAGTTTATTGGTTTAAGTTTATTTTAAAATTATTATTTAATCCTTTACTTTTCTAATGAAGAATCCATATTGGTTTCTGCTCGCTTAAATTGTAATACAAACATCATTTATTATTTCTGAAACGGAAACATAAAAATCCACTCATCTTTTAAAACACCTTCTTTTCAACTGTTTTCAATTTTACATCCTCTATTCCTTCAACCGAATGGCTTGAGAAATTGGTCACATTTTTAAGTATAAAAAGTGGAGCATCATCACTTTTTTGAGCATCAACATGATAAAATTTTGCATCATGAACATCGTCCAACACAAAAGCCGGACGCTCATCGTGATTTATAAATCGCAGCACAACATCGCTCACTTTCAAACCCTTTACATATCTGAAATACATGCCATACGCGGGAAGTGAATGCCAGCGATAAGGATCGGGATACATATCAATATTTTGGGGAACGTCCTTGTCAATTGCTTCCTTTGAAGCTCCACCCCTGTAATAAATCCTGATATTATTTAGCGTTAAGTCTTCAATATAATAACCGGGAATTCCCATTATCATGGCTGCTCCAATTTCCGAGAATTTTGGCCGTCCACCCACATCGTAAACATTTATATTGCTCAATGTAATACGCCGGCAAACTCCAACCGGAGTACCTTCGGGACCACGCATCCGGGCATTCAGCCTGATAAAAAACGGAGTGTCAGTAATATCGCGCATGGTTATATTGTCCATCAAAATATCCTCAATTATTCCACCATCTGCGGTTTCTATAGCCAACCCACGCGAATGTTCAAACACACAATTGGAGACGGTGATATTTTTAAACCCTCCGTTTGATTCAGTTCCAAGTTTTAAACGACCTGTAATACTGTGGTTTGCATTGGGTTGTTCATCCCTGAATTCGGTTTTAAATGTTCCGTCCAACATAGTTCCATGATCGAAGCCAAACACCTGGCAGTTGGTAATTGTAACATTTTCAGTGGAGCGGGCATAACCAAGGGCATACGAAGATTTCAGGCACAGCCCGTCATCGGTGGGTGAGTTAATAATGCAATTTGAAAT
Organism: Draconibacterium sp.; assembly: GCA_016705335.1. Lineage (GTDB taxonomy): Bacteria > Bacteroidota > Bacteroidia > Bacteroidales > Prolixibacteraceae > Draconibacterium. Next base: position 60,233 of record JADIYN010000024.1, read on the forward strand.
AATTACGTTTTACAACAGTCAATGTCAAAAGCATCCTGATCGGCATCAGCACGGACGTTATCAATCGTCAGATTATCAACTCCGGTTGCTAAGTACGCAAAATGGCCGCCGTGCAATATCGAAATATCCCTTATAGTTACGTTAGTACAATTCTTTAAGGCAATAGATTTGTTACCTGAACCTTTGATATCGGGCTTATCGTAGGTATAAAGTCCACGTCCCCAAATCATACCATTGCCAATAATTGCAACGTTTTTCAGGCTGTCACCATAAATCAGACTGTTTTGCCAGTAACTGTGACCAAAATCCTGAAACTTTTTATACCATGCATCAGCTTCAGGCAAGTCGTACCCCACTCCGTTCTTTTCACTGTCGCCAATTAATACCGCTCCCTGAGCGAGATAAAGTGTAATGTTACTCTTCAGATGGATAGTAAACGAGAGATATTCTCCTGCGGGGAAATAAACTGTTCCACCTCCATTTCTTGCAGCCGTTTCGATAGCAGAATTTATTGATGCTGTATTATTGGTTTTGCCGTCGGCTTTAGCACCAAAATCGATTACATTGTAAAATACCTCTTTTGCAGAAGTAAGCAGTTGGATTAAAACAATTAACAAAATAATCAGGAATAGTTTTTTGCTTTTCATTTTTAGTTATTTACTTTCTGCTTAACTCATTCATATAAAAATTGGGAAACAACACATCATTAACTTTTTCAACTACCATTTCTTTTGGTAAACTGAAGTTAGCTTTTAATCGGATATCTTTTGACGAAGCCCCGATTCGAACCTCATAATCACCTTTGTCAGCAATCCATGAACTGATTCCACTTTGAAACGAAGCTAAAGAAAGCGCATTTAGTTCGAAAGTTAACTGCTGACTTTCGCCGGGTTGCAGCAATTTTGTTTTTGCAAATCCTTTTAATTCCTGAACCGGTTTTTCAACCACATCACCGGGCGCGGAAAGGTAGAGTTGAGCTATTTCCTTTCCGGCAACTTCACCCGTGTTTTTAACTGTTACTTTAACTTCAATTTTATCGGAAAACTGATTACTGCTCAAAATCAAATCTGAATATTCAAAACTTGTGTAAGACAATCCAAAACCAAACTCATAAGCAGTTGGAACATTAAAAGAATCAAAATAACGGTAGCCCACATAAATTCCCTCATTGTAAAAAGAATTTACCGGGTTCTCAGCAGGTTCGCCGGGAAAAGTTTTTGCAGATGGTAAATCTTCATACTTCAACGGAAACGAATCGGGTAATTTTCCGGAGGGATTAACCCTACCTTTCAGAATTTCGGCAACTACATTTCCACCTTCCTGACCGGGTTGCCAGGCTAACAAAATTGCGTCAGGAAAATCCCGCCAACTGGCAGTTTCCCAAACCCCTCCAACGTTAAGAACAACCACAACTTTTTTTCCCGAAGCATGAAAAGCAGTACATACATTGCGCACCAAATCAAGTTCGACCTGAGTAATGGGGAGATACCCGTTTTCATAGTTTTCACCACCACTTCTACCCAGAGTAATTACGGCAACATCCGATTTTGATTCATAATTTTCAATTTCTTTTGCTGAAAGTGGCTGTTCTTTGCTAAATGCCACCAACCTTTTCGCAAAATGAGGTGGAGCCTGGTCGTTCGTTATTCCATTGTCAGCGCGCATTTTAGGATTATCGAAATATGGGGGAACAAGATTTTCCTTTTTTGTTTTTTCGATAAAATCAACATAATTTTTCTCTAATTCATCCAAAACCTTGAACCCGGCTGATTTTAAACCTTCATTTACTGAAACCGCATATTTATTGCTCCTGATTCCGCCACTTCCGGTTCCGGCTTCAATAAGGTAATATCCGATTTTCCCGAACAAAGCAACAGTTTTTTCACCTTTTAACGGAAGGGTATTATTTTCATTTTTCAACAGTACAACTCCCTCAGAAGCCGCTTCAGCCGCTATTTTTGCATGGGTTTCCAAATCGGGGATCATTGATGGTTTATAGCCTTTGGCGCGTGGTGAACTGAGTTTGAGTTGCAGGTTATAAACCAGGTTTTTGTCCAGTGTATTTTCGTCAAGTGTTTTATTTTTAAGTGCCGCCGTCAGTTCGTTAACTTCGTCCATATTACCACCCATCAGCATGTTATTTCCAGCCCTGACTTTTGCCACAGCACTTCCATAACCATCAAAATCGGTCATAAATGTTCCTTTGTAACCCCATTCTCCCCGAACAATATCTTGCAGCAATTCAGGATTTTCGGCAGTATAAAAGCCGTTTAATTTGTTGTAGGAAGTCATAATGCAAGCCGGGGCGCTTTCTTTAACAGCAATTTCAAAACCACGAAGATAAATTTCGCGCAAAGCCCGCTGACTGATAACCGCGTTGTAGGTTCTGCGATTGGTTTCCTGGTTATTTGCCAGAAAATGTTTTAGTGTGGCTCCAATTCCGTTGGATTGCAATCCGTTTACCATTGCCGCCGATAATTTTCCGGATAACAAGGGATCTTCTGAATAATATTCAAAATTTCTCCCACACATTGGATTGCGATGAATATTTAATGCGGGCATTAAAACAACATCGTAATCATATTCAAGTACTTCATTACCAAATGCTGCACCTACTTTATTAATCATTTCCAGATTCCAGGTTGCGGCCAAGCAAGTTGAAGTTGGCCAGGCTGTAGTGTAAGTGTATTCCGTTGCTCCCGGGGGCAGCGGGTCACGGTTCAATCCTGATGGTCCGTCGGACAAAGCAGAAGAAAATATGGAAAGACGGGGAATTACCATTTTTGAATTCTGGTTGGCAATGATAATCCCGGTTCCCTGTTCGATATTTTTAGATTCAACAGCGGGTAAAAATTTGCCGTCACCAACAGTTAACCCGATTTTTTCATCGCTTGTCATTGCTGCAATTACATCTTCAATTTTATCTTTACCCAGTTGTGGCGTTGTATGTATTTCTTTTTCGCCACATGATATCACCCCAAACTTAACTGCAAATAAAATCAAACTCAATGCAAGGATATTTTTTGTCTTCATTTATACTTTTTATTTATTTGATTGAATTCTATTGATGCTGATTATTAACAAAGTAATACGATGGAGTGGACAAAAACTTCCGTTATTTCAATCAGTTGTTGTTCTATTTTAACCTGAAATGTGTCATAAATCAGGAAACACAGATTGCGGATATTTTATTTTCGTTTAAAAAATCAGTTTTGAAGTAATTGATTCAGGAAAATCATTTTTGATTTGGGCTATATCGAAAAAACCTGCCTGTATTGATTTATTTAAAATCGAAATTGTGGCTTCGTTGTTTCCCTTCCAGAAATAAGGGAAAGCAGAGAAATACAAAACATAAGGATTTTCAGGCTCTAACGTGCGATACACAAAAACTATTTTATTCAACATTTCAGCATTTTGCTCTTTCACAACCTGGTTGCCAAAATGAGTAACAAAGTATTCCAAGAAAACCATTTATTCTTTGATACATGTCAGTTTTAAAGGAATCCTTTTCCGTCAATATTTTTTCGTTCAGAACCCGAATCTCATTTTTCCACCACGAACTGTCTTTTGTCGAAAAAGCATCAATATAAGGTTGTCGTGCTTTTATTTCAAAATTAAGACATTCCTTCAGCCGGTTCAATTGATTGGTATATTCTGGCCTGGCAACTAAATCACTGTATTTTGAAGCAAAAGTTTTGTCGCTGTTAAACGGTGCTGTTGTTGACATGTTTCGGGCAACTGTTGCAGCTTTCAGAAAATCAGCGCTTTTTTTCAATGTTTCAATTCGTGCTATTTGCGATTGACAGTAATCAGTAATTTGCGACTTTTTAACCGAGGTTGAATTTGCATTCTGATTCGACAAATAAAGAAAGCCCATCGCATTTGTTAAAATGAGGCTGTCGGGCCAGTTGTGTGAGGATTTTGTGAATTCAATTTTAAGATTTTCAGGAACTGACTGCTCCTGAAAAAGGTATTGTGCGGTTTCCATAAAATTGAAATCGTCCATTCCTGAAATCGCAAAAACAGGACAAGTGATTGCAGTAATTTGATCAGCATTGGCCAGTGCACCGCAAAGTATCAACCCGTTAAGTTTATGGGTTAGCGCATATCCAAGTGCCATCCGCGCTCCACCTGAAAATCCGGTCATAAAAATCGTTTCGCTCACCTGATATTTATTGCGAACATCATTAATCAAGGTTTCGATTGCACTTTCATAATTCACAAAACCATTTTTTACAAGATTTGAAGCAACAAGAATAACAGAATACTGTTTGGCTGACTGTTTGAATTTTTCTATGGCAATTGCTCCATTTCCATGTGCATCTATGATTACTAAAAGTGGTAATTTCTCTTGAACTGATTTCTTTTCGGGCACAAAAACTTCATAGGTATTTTTCGAATCCGATTTGCAGGTATCTGTTTTTGCAACCGATTGTACAGTTTCTTTTGATTTTTCCACACTTTCGCAGGAGATCATTCCTAAAAATAACAATACAAGTAAAAGCGATAACAATCCTTTCATCTGCCAACGTTTATACGAAAAATTACAATTGATAATTTAAAACATAACTTCCGCTTTCAACGGGCACAAATGTTTCGTCATCTTTTAACTGACCCTTTTCCCCGTTTATGAGATAAGATTTTACATTTTCCGGAATCATTACTTTTGCCTTCACTCCTACCGGAACCTGAATATGCAGATTAAATTCCTGTCCTTCCAGTTTCCAATTCACAACAAGCTGTCCAAATGGCGTTTCTTTTATGATATTTGCCCAGGTTATTCCTTCAGGAATTTGAGGTTGAATAATAACCTGCTGATACGCCGGGAAACCGGGATCTTTTCGAATTCCACCCACTGCCTCATAAAACCAGGAGCCAATTCCGTTAAAACAATTGTGGATGTAACTTCTGGGATTATCCCATTCTTCCCAGGTTGTGGTTGCGCCGTTTTCAATCATATACAAATATCCGGGGTAATCTTTTTTCTTTAACATCGAATAAAAAAGTTCTACATCCTGATTTTTTGTTGCCCATTCAGTAAAAACAGGTATTCCTACCAAACCGCAGGCAAAATGCCCGTTTCGGTTTTGCTTAATTTCGTTGTATAGACTTTGTTCAACATTTTTTATTTGTTGCTCCGGAACAATTTCAGCCAGCAAAGGATAAGTCAAATCAATCTGATATCCATCGCCGTAAATATTTTTCTCAGTGTCAAATAAGGTTTGATTAACCTGGTTTTTTAGCGCATCCCTTTTTTGAATGTATTTCTGAACATCCTCAGTTTTATTCAGAACATTAGCAATTTTCTGCATGTAATCATAACACACGGTAACAAAGGAGTTGTTAACCAGGTCAACCGATTTTTCCGATTTCTGGTCAACGCCTTTGGGAACTGCCCAGTCACCCAAATACCAGCCACGATAATCTGTATCTGGCCATTTTTTCAGCAATCCGGTTTCAGAATATTTATCGACATAACCCAGCCATTTTTGCATTGTGGGATAATATTTTTCCAAAATCCGGGTATCACCGTAATTGAGATAAGTATTCCAGGAAGCAGTAATAATAAATCCGCACCAGTAAGGACCACCACCCGCCGGATATGGATTTGGCGCCGTGTGCGGCATTCCGCCATCTTCGCGGATACAATCATCCCATGCCTGTAACCAGTTGTTGTATAAAGGTGCGAGTTCGAACATAATTTGAGCAGTTGGTGTTGATGCATTTCCGTCACCACCATATCCCAAACGCTCAAGTTGAGGACAATCAACCAAATATCCACCCAGACTTAAACAACGAAGTGTGTAAAATATCATATCATGAATCTGATTCATTTCGCTGTCTGAACATTCAAATCCTGACGTCATTTTATAATCGGTTTTAATAAGAAACGCTGTAACCGATTCCTTTGAAGGTATTTCGGGCAAATTTGAAATTCTTATGTACCGAAAACCGTGGTAATTAAATTTGTTTTGAAATGTCTCATTGCCAAGTCCTGACGCAATGTAAATATCCTTTTGGTTTCTGTCAACAAAATTTCCATCCTCCAAATGATCGCAATATTCCATTAATATTTCCTGACCTTTTTGCAAAACAGGAAACTTTACATTAATCCATCCCGTGAGGTTATTCCCCATGTCAACCAAATAGGTATTTTCCGAAATTTCAATAATCGAATCTGCAGCAAAAGTTTCATGAATGCGGTTTGATTCAACCATTTGCGCTGAAACCTGATGCCCGGGAACTTCAACTTTAATTGCAGGTATCCAATCCAACAAGTTCATTTTTTCAATGGTCCAGTCAGTAATGATTTTTGATCCATCTACCATTTCTCCTCCAAAGCGACCGGCTTTCCAATCACCAATTGTGGCATATTCGCTCATTCGCCCTTTCCATGTTTCATCTGTTTTTAAAATTGTATTCCATTTCCCCGACTCCAGTTGTTCAAGCTGAGCTTTTACCAGCGGTCCTCCATGCACAACTCCTGGCAATCCTTTACTGTACCAACCCATTCCCAGCCAGATTACCAGGTCGTTCCCGCCCGTTTTTAAATAAGATGAAACATCATAAGTGAGAACCTGAGAACGTTTGTCAAACTGTGAAACAGCCGGAGAAAGAACATCTTCGCCAACTTTTACGCCATTCAAATAAATTTCGTGATAACCCAGTGAATTGACATGCAACAATACTTTTCTTCTGTTCCGGAAAGTGTAAAAGTTTTACGGAGCATGGGAGACTCCGAAATTTCATCGTTTTGGGGTACTCCTATATAATCCGCACTCCAATCATTTTTCCAATAATCCTACCGAAAAAGCGGCAACTTCGCTCCAATCGGATACATTACCGGTTTCATCCCAAATCCTTACTTTCCAATAAACAAGCGACCGCGAAGCCAATTGTTTTCCGTTGTATGATACAAGCAAACTGGTTGACGAAGAAACTTTACCTGAATTCCAGAGATCAGCATTTTGTTCAGTCAGCAAAGTACTTTTACTGGCTACCAAAAGTTGGTATGCCGATTGTGAAGTTCCGTTTTTATTCGATGTGATTTTCCAGCTTAAACCGGGATTTACATTGTTTATGCCAAGTGGATTACTCAAATACTCACATCGAAGATCAAATAAATTTAAATCGCTTTTTTGTTTTTGACAGCTCATTGTTAAAAGACACGTTGCAGCAAAAGAAAAAATCAGCAGGTTGCGAATTGGTTTTTTAATTTTTGAAATCATGGTTTGATTGAAATAGGTTCATAAATATTTTTTATTCAAATTGAATTTCAATGAAATTCAATTAAAAATTTCTCACATAAAACTACTGGATTTATTCCAACTTTTACATGTAAACTAAACAGTTATGCAAATATAATCCAGATCATTTTTATGGGTGGGCAATTAATAATGTAATTTGTCTAAAATTCCCGAAGTATTTAAAAAGTGAATACAATTAATTTAAATATGTGTTTATACAGAAAAACAAAATAATTATAATTCAAAATTACCATCAAAATAAAATTAAACTGCAATGCTAAATCATGCTGATCTTTTAAAACTGAAGCGATGGAACACCCCAACAATATATAACGGCTGGGAACAAATTACAAAATCAGATGCTGCCAAAGAAGGTTTTAACCTTGAGGAAACCCGTGATTTCATGCCGCAAATGGGGCCAATGGTTGGTTATGCGGTTACTTTAATTATTGAACCTGGCAATTCCGTACACAAGCAAAAAGTAAATGTTTGGGAGGAATATCGGTCATATATTGCATCAGTTACGGGACCGAAAATTGTGGTTGTGCAGGACTTGGATAAACCATCAAATTATGGCTCATTTTGGGGTGAAGTAAACAGCAATGTACACAAAGCGCTGGGCTGTGTGGGAACAATAACGGATGGCAGTATCCGCGACGTTGACGAAATGTGTAATGCAGGATTTAAAGCTTTGGCACGTCGTTTATCGGTCGGACATGCACACAGTACACCGGTAAAATGGAATTGCGAAGTGGAAGTTTTTGGAAGAAAAATAAAACCCGGACAATTGATACATGCTGATAAACACGGGTTTCTTGTAATTCCGGATGAAGATATTGAAATGCTGCTTGACGCATCAATTTTTATGGACAATAATGAATGCAACACCATCATCGCTGCAGCCAGAAGTGCATCGGGGAAATCAACAGCGCAAATTTTAAGAGACCTTAATGAAGCTTCCATTCAATTTGGCAAAGCAGTAAAAGACAAATTTGATGGGAAAAGTGAATAGTGATTTCAAATTATTAATGGTAATGGTGACAAAAATAGTTGGTGGAATTGATAAAATTATTTCTTAAAATACGATTGTAAATCAGAAGTGGAAACAAGCAATGCTGAGGAGCAACTTGGGAGTAATGATTTACAAGTGGAATAAGAGCCTTTTTTGGGGAGGCTTTCTTATTCTTCTTGCTCATGGCTTAGAAAACCTGGAATTCGAAGAATTCCTAAAATACAGATACCATTTAATAAAGTTCTTCCTGTGCTGTTTTGATAATCCCCTATGAATGCTTAGGTTATCTTTCAAGTGGCCAAAGAATGATTCCAAGCCGTTTGTGTTACTCCTTGGATTATTGATGAAATGAAACATATTAGGCAATGCCTTTCTTATCACGGTAAATGACCGACGTACCATTTTGTGGGTGTACCAATACCTTCCGGTGTCTTCATTAAAGCTTTTCTGATTAATGTAGTTTTCATACCTCTTGTGCCAGTCAATTAGGTTTATAATCCAGTTTGCTTATCATTGGTTGATGAACAGTTGAAATGATCTTTCTTAATTCAATGCCAGCTTCACTTTTTGGTCTTGAAGAAACCAATTCACACTCGCTGGATAGAATCAGACAACGTTGTAATTGAATGTCCTTACAAACCATAAGTAAGAAGGATAACCATCACATGTTATACTTTCAATTTGAACACCTAAAGCAAGTAGGCCCATTACTAGGCCGGTAGAGCTGGGTAAATTTATGGTGTTATACGATAAACAATCAGGCAAATCCTTGCCAAAGTAGGTCACAATTAACAATACTTTCTGAGGAAAAAACTACCTGGGAGGAGAAATAAATAAATGTGAAAGAAGCGCTTTAAGGTTCGGGTTGAATAACCACTCATTTCTGATATAACTTCCAAGGTCTGTTTTAAAAAAATCCATTGCCGAAACCATACAAACCGGTTAGATTGTCGAACTCCTTTATTGACCCGTGTGAAGAGAATTCCACAAGAACACCTTAATAAAAAAAGGCCGTCCGGTAAAATATAGGACAGCCTTTTAAATATAATCTCGATTAAATTAATTCATTACCAATCCGGTGGAGCGCCTGGTAAGCTTCCGGCTGCTGATGACTTTTTCGGACTGCCAAGTAATGTTATCATTCCTGCTGCCGTAACAGCATAGAATCCAGCCCGTTTAATTGCCTGCTTCCGGTCAATCCTTTGATCAACGGCAGATTCTTCTATTTGCGTTTTTCCCTTGTTTTTCATTGGAACTTATATTTTAATTATTACTATTCTATTTACCATTTATTTGGAGCTTAATACCGGTACGTTTTCCATTTTGAATTACCTGAAGCATATAAATGCCTGAAGAAATACCGTTTACATTAATCCTGTTGGTTAAAGTTTTGTCCAGATTTCTGACCAATACTGAACTTCCACGAATATCGAACAATTTAGCAACGGCATTGTTTTCGGAAATTCCACTTATAACAATTTCTTCCCTTTCCATCCATGCATTTATCTTATTCATATCGGATTTATCGATACCAGTTACCTGTGAATTTCCGGATACGTGCAAATAAAACCGGCCGGTTGACATTGAGTTGGCTTCAATTGTTGTTGTATAATGACTTTCAGCATCGACAAAGGATGTTGTAATGTTTAAAAGCCTGTCTTCCAACACAATATTGGTTTTTTCGGGAATACTAAGCAACTGAGCGGTAAATGTAACTTCTCCTCCATCAGGAAAATCAATTCCAACAGGTATAATCATCTTTTCCTTTGATATTAAAGGAAGACATTGCAATCCAAAGTTTACATTGTTGTCATCAATAAGTTTAGTAAAAATAGAAAAAGTAGGATCGGCTTTGAAAGTACCTGCATCATAACCTTTGTCAAGTCCTGTTGTACCTTTAGAGAAAAACTTAATATCGGTTGAAGCGTTTTTCGATAAAGCAGAAGCCTGAAGCTTAATTCCAGGAATAATTACCCCAGATTTAAGAGAAACAGTAGGCTGATGAATTTGCATTTCAGGTAAGAAAGTTACATCTCCTCCTCCAATATCCGATTTTACAAAAAATCCTTGTCCAACGGTAGCAAATTCAGGCCCTTGTGCATTATTTATAATTTGGTATTGAGTTCCATCCCAATAATAAAGCGAAACATAACTTGGATCCAATACATTTTCATTTGTGCTTAAAAAATTATTGGTCCCCGAATAGTAGTTCAATTTAATTGCAGAAGTAAAAGGATTTCCCACAAGGTTCCATCCGTTTCCAGTAGCATCAAGAGTGACATTGATGGTTCCAGCTGTAACAGATCCATTAAACGAGATATACGTATCAGAAGTAGTCCGGATTGAATAACCGCTACCTATTCCAAGATCATTGCCGTTAGAATTAGTAAAAAAATCATTCCAATTGTCAAATTCGGTATTATAATCCATCATTCCTCTTGAATCGACATTTTTAGTCGGGATATCTGGATTATTTGAAAGAAATGTAGAAATGGGTTGTTCAACAGGAGATCCAATATAATGCCATTGGTTTTCCGTCATATATCTGTCAATTTCTGCAGTTCCGGAGCCAGTTACAGAACCAGCAATCACAGAACCAGTTCCATTATTGCCATCTGATTTAATTATCAAACCATTTGAACTATTATTTATTAACTCATTATAAACAGAGAGGCTCAGTCCAGGATTAATTGTAAGTGTTGCTCCAGATTCAATCGAAAGTTTTAAGCACTCAGCTGCAGGAATTTGCAATACTACAGGATCGTTTAAAGTTAATGCTGGAATATTTACTTCATTATTGGATCCCGGCACAGTAAGGGATGACCAGTTTGAAGGGTTATTCCAATCAGTGTTGGCCAAGCCAGTCCATTCAATTGAAGAAACCTCACTTACAACAATGTCATCAATAGCCCAACCCCATCCATACTCACCAACGTAATTCCATTTGAATTGTACCTGAGCCTGACCTGTAATAGCTGCAATAACCTGGTTAAATGTTTCAGGGTTTGAAGTAGATTCTTCCCATTTCTTAATTTCTATCCAATTTGCACCTTCGTCAATACTATACGACAAGGTTGCGGCAGATATTTCAAAATCATAAAAGAAGTGTGTAAACTGCAGATTGACACTACTATATGCACTAAGATCAAATGTAGGAGAAATAAGATCAACGTTCTGTACGCCACCTGCTCCGTACGCGTCACTGTTAACAACTGCATAATTACCATCAAGAATCGGACTTGGAAACCAAGTTTCACCTGTTGATTCATCCGTTCCAAATTGCCAGATTTGACCGTTCAATTGATGATCCACCTGAGTCCAAAATTCAGGAATTACAATATCATCAAAAGGTTGTTCATAAGGCAATACACTGATTTGTCCATTCACAATCAATGAGATAGACATTGTTAAAAACAAAAGTAAATGTTTCATAATGTAAAATTTATTAATTCTGTTTATATTAAATTAATGTGATTTTCTGATTCCTGTAACTCAATACTCATTGGTTAAGTTCAAATCAATTGTTTAACTTTTAAACAATTTCATATTACTTTGAATTCAAAGTTATAAACTTCTTACAAAAATAAGTAATCATTTTAAATTATTAATTCAACAACCTACTGTTTATATATCAATCGGTTATGTTAATCAATTTATAGTATTTACTTTTATTTACAATTATCAACTTCATCTCATTTTGAACATATTCTGCTTTTAATAAAAATATCTTTTCCCAATACAAACCACCTATGCTATCAACTCTGCATTATCGTAAATTTTCCTAATTGCAGCGACTATCATTTCTATATCAGCTTTGGTTCCCAACAATATTTTGTGATGAATGCACACCGATTCTTCAAAATGAATACGGTCGCAAACAGGTAAATCAAAACGTTTTGGGTTGATAGCTGCCCAATATTCATCGCTAAGTTTATGACGGCAGGGCTTTGTATGCGGTACATAAAGCGAGCATTTATTCAAAGGCTCATAACTTGCCGAAACCTGTATCCCGATTTCAGCTGTTAAAGCTTCTCTGAATTTAGCAACCGGCAAACCTTTAAATTCGTTTTTAAAATAACGGAAGGCAAAATTAAAATAAGCTTCTTTTGTTTCCCTTTCATCACGTTTCATAGGTTTTACAGCTGGCAAATCAGCTAATAAAGAATTTAGGTAAATTCCATTTGCATCCCTTGTCGCATTTTGTTCCGGTAATCTTTTTAAAGCTTCCACCAAAATGGCAGCCTGAAATTCGGTAATCCTGAAATTCCCACCCTGATAAAAATTTCCCTGGTCGGAATAGAGACCGGCACCTTTGTCCACCTCTTTGTTCATGCCTTCTGGACGGCGGCCACAATTACGCAACGCATCCAGACGTTCTGCTATTTCAAAATTATTGGTTGTGAGAACTCCACCCTCACCGGCAGTTAAATGTTTCGACAATTGAAAACTAAAACTTCCCACATCGCCAATGCTTCCGGCTTTTTTGCCGTTCCACTCGCCACCGTGTTTGTGGGCGCAGTCTTCAATAACATACAAATTGTGTTTTTTGGCAATCCTCAAAATTTCATCCATATTGGCAAAACTGCCATATAAATGCACCGGAACAATTGCTTTTGTGCGCGGAGTAATTGCTGCTTCCACTGCTTTTGGATCGATACACCAGGTATCCTCACAAACATCAACAAGGATTGGAGTTGCGTTAACATCAAGAATGGTTGCTGCAGTTGCCTGCCAGGTTAAACCGGGTAAAATAACTTCGTGGCCAACGCCAATTCCACAAGCCTCGAGTGCCATTTGCAATGTAACAGTTCCGTTTGCTGCTGAAATTGCATATTTAACTCCCGAATATTCTGCAAAATCCTTATTAAACTCAGTTTCTTTTGGGCCGTTATATGACCAAACTCCGCTGTTCAGTACTTCGAGCAAAGCTTTTTCCTCTTTTTCGTCCCACACCGGCCATTTCGGCCATGGATTTGTTTTGGCATCGCGCATTGGGGAACCGCCTTTTATTGCAAGTGAATTCATACTTTTTTATTTATTAATGATTATTGATTATTTTATTATTTGAATACAGTAGTCTTGTTTCTTGATACTCGATACTTGATTATCCCTGTTATTTTTCAGTATTAAAAATTGTCTTGTTCTTAATCAATGGTTTCGCCCAGAAACTGATGCTTAAAATATATGTCAATGTGATAAAAACAAATGACATTCCTCCCCGTAAACCAATCGCATCGCCCAGAACGCCCACAATTAGTGGGACTATTGCACCACCAATTATACCGGAACATAAAATACCGGAAAAAGCGCCGTGATTACTTGGCAGCGAATTCAATGCAAGTGAGAAAATAACAGACCACATTACAGATGCAAAAAATCCAACTCCAATAAACCCGTAATATGCAGTCATTCCGTTGCCGGTTAACAGTGCAATTGCCAAGGAGATCATTGCGGCAATAGAAAAAATACGCAGCACAATTTTGCTGTCAATAACTTTTAACAAACCCAGGCCAAGGATACAGCCAACAGTGAGCAAACCCCAAAACCACGAAATTGCTTTTGCACCTTCAACTTCAGGATTCATACCGTGATAATCTGCAAGAAATTTCGAAATCCAGCTTGCAACGCCTTGTTCGGTGCCAACGTATGCAAAAATTCCAAAGAAAAAAAGTATTACAGTTTTATTTTTTAGCAGTTCTTTTATTGTACCGAAATTTCCTACTTTCTCTTCAGCATTTAGTTCAACTTTCGGGAATTTTGAAACCAGTACAATGATTACCATTGCAAACGCGATTACACCAAAAATCCAGTAAATGGAAACCCATTTTAGGTTTTCGGGAACAAGTTCGTTTAAAGTTGATAACAGTAGGTTTGAAGTATTTCCAGCCGAAAGATTTGTAACCAGGTAGGAATACATTAACGGACTTAAAAAAGAAGCTCCGCCAAAAAACAACTGCGCCAGTACAGATGTAAATGCAAAATGCTCTTCACCGCCCGACACCCGCAGCAATGGATTAATTGCTACCTGCAAAACTGCCATTCCCATCCCAATCATAAACAATGAAATCAGATAAATTCCAAACGATGGAAAAAGGAAAACAGAAGTGCTCCTGCCGTTGCCATCGCAAAAGCTGCGGTTATTACCTTTTTTTCCCTGTATTTTTCAGTTAACATTCCGGCCGGAACCGACATAACTCCATAAGCGATAAAAAACGAAAAATTCAGGAGTCCTGCCATTCCTTTACTCACACTAAAACCCTTGATAACCTCGGGAACCAGCGGGCCAATGATATTGGTAAGGAATGAAATGACAAAAAAGATAAAAAAGATAAGGACAACTATGAAATAATTTCTTTGCATGATTTTCTGTTTATTTTAAAGTAACTTTTTCAACATTCCAGCCCCGAACTTCTATAACTGGTTTTTCGCCATTAAAATCCGACAGGAAAAATTGAGCATCATACGTACGCTCTTCGCCTGGGAGCAAAGTCACATAATTATCGTCCCAATATATTGGCAAAACAGGTTGCATTGTTTCAGGATCCAGCACATCAAGAAAATTGAAAAAAGCGATTGTTTCCGTATTGTTTTTTACATTTAAAGTAACTTTGCCAAACTCGTTTTCTTTTGCGTATTTGTAATTATATTCAAGATTTATTTTCGGAAGTTTGTCAAGAGCAGTGTAATCGGCAAATGATTTTGTTGGTGTATAAAATGGCCATTCCAGTTTTTTTGCAGCTTCGTAATCCAGCACATCTTTTTTTGTCGAAAGCCAGTAAATACTGTTATCCACTTCTTTATTTTCTGAATTATAAATTCTTAAATCAAGAAAATAAACAGGAGTCAGGTTTTTGATTTCAGGAAGTTTATAAATGAATTTCGAAATATTGGAAGGAATATCGCCAGTCCACTGGTCAGCAAAGATTTCTTTTGAGTTGATATCGAAAACCCTGATTTTTACTGTAAGGTTTTTTTGTTCATTTAAATCTTCGTTTGCCAGATAAATATCATCGAAACCATAACGATAAATGGCATGCAACGGTGTACAGGCTTTTTTCACACCATAAAAAGAACCGTTGGGTTGCAGGTAAGTATCATACAACTGCCAGATTAATTTTGGCCATGCCGAGTTCAACTGCCACTGCACAAGTCCGGTACTTTTTGGTTTGTGCGCAATAAATGCCTCAAACTGCGGGCGCATGATTTCGTAGTTGTTTACCTGTGCTTTATAGGAAAACTCTTCCACATCCGATGATTTTCCGTAGCGCTGGTCGATAGCAGAAATATCGCGGTCGAGCGAGGTAAACTGGTTGCGCCCGGTGTGGTATTCCCAGTAGTTTTTATCGATAGGCCAAAGCGCTTCTTCGGGCATCATTTTGCGCAATGAGGCCAGCGGTGCGATACTTGCACCTGGACAGGTTTCGGTATTAAAACCGTAAGCTCCGCCAAGCAACGTATCCGTAAACCAATAATAGGGAGGAGTCCAGGCGTAAGGCCCCAACATTTTCATTCCGGTCGGGCCACTGATATCGCTAACCAAAGGAACCTCGGCCACAATATTATTATCTTCTGTTCCTGCTCCACCAGCTGAAGTAATATATGTGCGCGAAGGATCGTATTTGTCAAAAAGTGAAATATATTTTCTTTCCAGATCGGGGTGCGGAAGTTTGTCGCTGCCCAGCATCCATACATAAATACTGGGGTGATTGCGTAACCACAACATTTGGTCTTTCCATGAATCGGCAAGTAATTCAATGTCGACTGGAGTTACAGCGCCGCCATATTTTTCATGGCATGCTTTACCCAGGTACTCTTCCCACTCCCAAATGCAATTCCAGCCAATCATAACCAAAATGCCATATTCGTCGCACAAATTGTATAAATCCTCATCTTTCCCCCAAAAACCTTCACACCTGATGCTGTTCAAACCCATGTGCCGGATATACCGCATTTGCGCTTCAACCGATTTGCGGGTATCGCGCAGGAAAATATCATCGGCCCAGCCACCACCTTTCAGCAATACAAATTTTCCATTTATTTCGAATGCCCGGTTTTTATCGTCATTCAGATAGCTGGTTATTTCCCTGATTCCATATTTTTTTTCAACCTGATCAACAATTTCATTTTCAACTATAAATTCAGTTTTCAGGTTATATAATTTTGCATTTCCCATTCCGTTGGGCCACCACAATTCAATATTTTTTACTGATAACTGAGCAAATTCAGCAGGATTTAAACGAACCGACAAAGTATCATTTGCAGGTACAACAACCTTTTTCTCCAATTTTCCAACTTCAAAATCCACACTAAAAACTCCCTCGACGGGTTTGTCGGTGCTGTTTACAATTTCAGCCTGAATAAAAAGTTCGGCAGCGCTTTTCGAAACCGTATCGACTTTTGCATAAACAAACGGACTCCGTATTTTTACACCTTCATTTATTTCGAGAAAAACTTCCCTGAAAATTCCCATGCTACGATCGGTAGGTAGTGGGTTCCAGTCGCAGAAACCAAGCAAATATTCGCCATCAGCATATTGTGAAATTTTTAATGCAATCGTATTTTCCCCGGCTTTAATGTATGGATTGATATTAAACGAAAACATGCGGAAAGAACCCGCAAACTTATCACTTTCGGCTATTTTGTTTCCGTTTATCCACAAATCGGCGCGATAGTTAATCCCGTTAAACCTGAGCGAAACATTTTTAAGCAGATCATCCTCCGTTATTTTAAATGTTGACCGATACCACCATGGTTTCTGAAACTGTGATGGGTCCATGTTTTTCATGTTAATGCCGAAAGTGGCATCTTCAATAACTTTGAAATCGGAAAGCGCGCCCATTACGGTTCCGGGCACCACACCTTCATACCAACCGGAAACATCAAAACCTTCCTCCGAAATGGCTTTTTCTTCTGTTCCTACAAGCTTTTCACTTGACTGGATTTTCCAATCTGATTTTAGCGAAATAACCTGTGCCTGATTTTTTGGTTCAGGTTTGGTACAGGAAGTAATAAGTATCAAACCCGTGAAAAAAATCCATACTACTTTTAAAAATTTATGTTGTATCATAAAATATATGTGTAAATGATTAATTATTAACTATTTTGCATACGAATGAATATGAACAAAGAAAAGCCGGATGCCTTTAAAAAACTTCGGTTATTTTAATCAGTTTACATTATCTTTTAACTTTTCATTTGGTTTTTAAAAACTATTTTCGCAATTCAGGTTAAGATTCTTAAAGTCCTGTTCAAAATAAACGATTTAAAATTCTGACAGATGAAAACAACTTTTTCCTTATCCGTTTTACTGAGTTTACTGCTAATAGTTGCAAATAATGGCAATGCACAAACAAGTTCGAAACAACCAGCCGATTATGTAAATCCGTTTTTGGGAACCGATTTCTTCGGACATACTTTTCCCGGGCCTTGTTTGCCATACGGACTGGTGCATGTTGGTCCCGACACAGGAACCCAGGGCTGGAGCCACTGTGCTGGTTATGTTTATTCCGATAATTCTATCATTGGTTTTAGTCACACCCATTGGAGTGGCGTTGGAATGGTAAATGGTGGCGAAGTGATGCTGATGCCATTCGACCTTGGCCACCAGATTGGAGAAATGAAATCCACCGAACTTTCTGAACTTCGAATAATAAATAACAATCGCATTGAAGGGGCAAAAAGCGCCGGGCTTGGAAAAGTTTATTTTGTTGCCGAATTCAGCAAACCATTTCGTTATTACGGAACTTTTGATGCGTCGTATGTTACACCCGAATCGGGCGGAAGCATTTTCCCCTATAAAAACGGCGAGAAAGGAGATAAAATTGGCGCATTTGTAACTTATCAAAATGAAGAAAACGAAGCAGTTTTGGTGAAAGTTGGTATTTCATACACAAGTGTTGAAGGCGCGCGGCTTAACCTTCATGCTGAAATTCCGGACTGGGATTTCGACAAAGTAAGAAATGTAGCTGCAAAAATCTGGGGCAACGAATTGTCGAAAATTGAAATTGACGGGGCAACGGACGATCAAAAGGAAATCTTTTACACCTCGCTTTACCACTCATTTCTGGCACAGTATATTTCGCAGGATGTTGATGGAAAATATATCGATTCTGACGGCAAAATCCATATTGCAAAAGATTCTGATTTTTACGGTTCGTTTTCATGCTGGGATACTTACCGTTCGCAACACCCGCTTTTAACGCTCAGCGCACCTGAACATGTAAATGATTTTATAAAATCGATTGCCGCCAAAACTGAACATTACGGTTGGCTGCCTGCCCAGCATTTCCTGAATGTGTTTGGCGAATCGATGGTTGGCGACCACCTCATTCCTGTAATTGTTGATGCCTACATGAAAGGGTTTCGTGATTTCGATGTTAAATTTCTGTACAAAGCGATGAAAAAGAAGGCGCTTGAAAATCCAACCGAACCAAGATTGGCACATGCTGGCCGTTCGGGACTTGATTATTTCATAAAACTCGGTTACACTCCGGTTGATAAAGTTTCAGAATCGGTGCCCAACACGCTTGAACTGGCTTATGACGACTGGTGTATCGCGCAACTGGCAAAAGAACTTGGCGAGAAAAGCGATTATGAATTGTTTATGAAAAGGGCCGGAAACTATGCCAATCTATGGGATGCCGAAACGCAATTTATGCGCCCCAAAAAAGCAGACGGAACCTGGCTGGAAGCCATAAATGGCCGCGAACAGGAAATTATTACCGAAGGAAATCATCATTACTATAAATATTTCGACCCGTTGTTGGTGGGCCGCCGTCCAAACCGCTATTATACTGAATCGAATGCCTGGCAATACATTTGGTCGGTGCAGCACGATCCGCAGGGTTTGATAAATCTATTTGGTAGCAACGAGGCATTTGTAAAAAAACTCGATACATTTTTTGAAATGGACCCAAATATTACTCCACCGAAATATGTGGGAGTTGTGGGAACAATCGGGCAGTATGTTCACGGCAACCAGCCTTCGCACCATGTTGCATATTTGTACAATTATGCCGGCCGGCCCTGGCTTACACAGGAACATGCCCGTCAGGTTTGCGAAGAACTTTACCGCAGCGGTCCCGGCGGATTGTGCGGCAACGAAGACATGGGTTCACTTTCGTCGTGGTATGTTTTAAGCGCGATGGGAATTTATGCCGTTACACCCGGGTTACCTGTTTATACAATTGGAAGCCCAATGTTTGGCGAAGCAAAGCTGAAAGTTGCCGGAAACAAAACGTTTGTTATAAAGGCATTGAACAATTCAAAAGAAAACAAATATATACAATCGGCCACTTTAAACGGAAGGCCATTTAACCGTACATGGATTGGGCATGACGAAATAGTTGCTGGTGGCGAACTTGTTTTTAAAATGGGTGCCGAGCCAAATAAAAAGTGGGGAGTTGGAAAAGATGCTGCACCAGCTTCGATGAGTTTGGCAAAATAGTGAGCTGCAACCATATTCTTCGTAACATTTCATGGGTTTTGCTATTCGTATAAAATGTATTGAATCTGGGCATAGTTGATATTCAATTTATTGCACCGTTCTTCAGAGCGGTGACATTTAATTCAAAATAAAAATAGGCTTCAGCCATTAATCATTAACGAATTTTACAACATTAAAGGCTAAAGCCTTTGCTAAATATATATTTCATAACACCCAGCTAAAGCTGGGTGCAAAAAGAAAAACACTTTACAATAAAAAGAAGAAATTACCTACGCACAAGTTCTTTGATGCCGGCGGCATCGCATGTTTATAGAAAAGTTCCTGCATGCAACCGTTCGACCCTGGCCAGGGTCGCATTATCTTTTATTGATTATCTTTCTATAAACATTTGAACCCGCCGGGTTCAATAATTTGCAACGATGAGATTTTCTTTTCGGCAGAAGATATTGAAATGGATAGATTCATTTTTATTTTCCATTTGAAAACAAGGATTTTATTTTTTGTAAGACATGTTT
>JADIYN010000025.1 GCA_016705335.1 Draconibacterium sp.
TTGATAAAACAGATATTTGGGCTTTTGATGAAGATGCAGGAGAATTGATATCAATGCAAAGTGTAATTTATACTTATACTGAATCGGGAAAAATCGAATCTGCTTCAACAATGTTTAATATGGAGGGAGAAGAAATTTTATACGCAAAAGTCGAATATAATTATGACGGATCAGGGAATTTGACATCAGAAGTTACCTCAGCGTTTAGCTTTTTTACTTTTGAGTTGGAGAATTCTTCACGTTACACTTATCAATACATTTCTCCAGGTAAAGTTTCGGTTACAATTTATTCGAATTGGGTAGAAGGAACATGGTTAGATGATGATAAAACTGAAACTCAATATAATGCAGCCGGTGATGTTTCTTTTGAGATTTATTCAACATGGAATGGCGCTGAATGGATTCAAGATGAAAAAGATGAATACTTATATGGTTCAGCAAATTTCTCAGATGTAATTTATCCAAATTTTTACATGTTGTTCGGAATGATTGAAGAAGTGGAATTAATGTTTAATAAAATAATTACAGGGATGAATTATTATGAAATGATTGATGGAAGTTGGGTTTACAATGGAAAATCAACTTTCTATTATTCATCCGGAACTTCAACTAAAATTGAAGAAACCAAAAATGCACTCTTTTCTGTTTATCCCAATCCGGCTGCGGAATTGGTGAATTTTAAATGGAATGGTAATTTTGAAAAACTTACTCTTGAAATGTACCAGATTACCGGTGCCAAAGTTTTGGAACAAACAGCTTTATCGGGTAAATCGGTTTCTTTATCAAAATTGGAAGACGGCGTTTATTTTTATAAACTTATGAATGGAAAAGAAACAGTTCATTCAGGTAAACTGATAAAACTAAAAATTTCGGGTTATAAAAATGATTTTTTGTGACCTAAAGAAACATAACGAATCATTGGTTTTATTACTAAACCAAAATTATGGGTTGAAATTTTTTCAGCCCATTTTTTTTGTCCTGAATTTCATTTTGTTGTCAAAAGTCATTTGTACTGCGTTTTTTTCTACTTCTTTTGAACTTTTAAATTTTGAATCATCAATAAAAACCAAAATGATAAGAAAATCAGTTTTACTAATTGTCGCGATTAGTTTTTTTATATTAAAGCTGGCTGCAAAAGAGGGAATGTGGATTCCCATTTTGCTCGAAAAATACAATATTGCTGAAATGCAGCAAATGGGGTTTAAACTTTCGGCAGACGACATTTACGATGTAAACCACGCCAGCATGAAAGATGCTATAGTAATTTTTGGTGGAGGTTGTACCGGCGAATTGATTTCAGACGAAGGCTTGCGCATTACAAATCATCATTGTGGTTATCGGCAAATACAGTCGCACAGCACTTTGGAGCATGATTATCTGACTGATGGATTTTGGGCTATGAGCAAAACCGATGAACTGCAAAATCCTGGTTTAACGGTAAGTTTTCTTGAATATATGGAAGATGTAAGCGAAAAGGTTTTTAAAAATACAGAAGGACTTTCAAATGAAGAGAAAGAAAAAATAATTGAAAGAAACTCAGCTGAAATTAAAAAACAGGCTTCGGAAAACGGAAAATACAGTGCCCAGATAAAACCGTTATTTTACGGAAACCAGTATTTTCTATATGTCTATAAAATTTACAAAGATGTACGTTTGGTAGGCGCACCGCCTTCGTCAATCGGTAAATTTGGCGGTGATACCGACAACTGGATGTGGCCGCGACATACAGGCGATTTTTCAATTTTCAGGATTTATGCCGATGCAAACAACGAACCTGCTGAATATTCGCCAAACAATGTTCCATTCAAACCGAAAAAATATTTTCCAATTTCGCTTAAAGGTGTTAATCCGGAAGATTTTACAATGGTTTTTGGATATCCGGGAAGTACACAGCAATTCATTACTTCGAATGAAGTTGATATAATTATGAGACAGCGCGATCCTGACAGAATTAAAATCAGGGACAAAAAACTGGAGATAATTGGCGCTGATATGGAAGCTGATCCAGGCGTGCGGATTCAATATTCGGCTAAATATCAAGGAATAAGCAATGCCTGGAAAAAATGGCAGGGCGAAATGCTGGGGTTGAAACGACTAAATGCTGTTGATGAAAAAATTGAATTTGAAGAAGCATTTAAAAACTGGGCTATTGAAAACAATACCTGGGAAACAAAATATAAAGCGGTTTTTGAAAACTTCGATGCCATTTTTAAAGAATACGCTCCATATATTAAAGCCTCCGACTATTATTCTGAAATAGTTTTACGTGGAATCGAAATTTTCAGTTTAGCTGAAAGATCAAGCGCCGTAATTAATAAAATTGAAAACAAAAAAACCGATAATTTAGTTGATCAGATTGGAAATATGATAAAAAGTATGCCAGATTTTTATAAGGATTTCAACCAACCAACAGACGAAAAACTATTTACAGAATTGCTCCCAGTTTTAATGTTTGATATCGATAAACAATTCTTACCCAATGATTTTCAGGAGTTGATGGAAAAAAACGATATTGAAAAGTTATTGAACAAAGTTTATAAGAAATCTATTCTCACAAATCAGCAGAAACTAAATAATGTTCTTCATGCCGAACGGGAAAAAGTACTGAAAGATTTGCGGAACGACCCGTTGATTAAACTTTACAAAAGCTTGAGTTTTCATTATGAGGTAAATATTAAACCTGTTGTCGATTCATTAAATAAACAGATTGAAAAGAACATGCAGATTTATATGGCAGGCATCATGGAAATGAAAAAAAATCAGCCACTTTATGCTGATGCAAATCTTACTTTACGTGTAACCTACGGAAAAGTTGAAGGATACAAACCTTTGGATGGAGTGATTTATAAATATTACACAACATTATCAGGAATTATTGAAAAAGATAATCCTGAAATTTATGATTACGATGTACCCGACCGCTTAAAGGAATTGTATGAAAAAAAGGATTTTGGAAGATATCAGGTAAATGGCGATGTTCCGGTTTGTTTTACTGCATCAAACCATACTTCGGGCGGAAATTCCGGTAGTCCGGTTGTAAATGCTACCGGCGAACTGATTGGAATAAACTTCGACCGTGTTTGGGAAGGAACAATGAGCGACATAATGTTCGATCCCGAAATGTGCCGGAATATTTCGCTAGATATTCGTTACGCACTCTTTATTATCGACAAATTTGCCGGCGCCGGTTATTTACTTGATGAGATGGAGATTGTGGAGTAAGAATTCAGTTTAGAGTTTAGAGTTTAGAGTTTAAAGTTCAAAGTTCAGAGTTCCATATAGAATTTACTTTTTACCTTTTACTTTTCCTTCCGACTTCCGACTTCGGACTTTCTTCCCTTTTCTACTTCCCAAAAACATAAATTACCGATAATTGCTGTTGCTGGTTTAATTCTTCCCAGTCGATAATATGGAATGAAAGGTTGAAAGTGGCTTTAACTTTTTCATGGTTGATAAAATACCAGATAACGTCAGTTCGCGAGTAATTTTTTGCCCTGTAAAAAAGATCACCGTAAGCAAACTGATGATTTCCACCCGATTTCAAAATAGATTTAACGCCAAAGTTTTTGTATTTTCCTTTTGCTTCAACAAATAAACCAAAGGCATTTTGAAAATCATCGATTACACTGCGCTGGCGGAAAGACGAACCCAAAACACCCGCTTTAAAATAACCCTGAAATTTAGCATCTTCAGAAGTTCTTATTCCGGCTTGTACGGCAAAACCAAAGTAATCCTCAATATGATCCGAAGGAGATTTAATGCTGGGAACAGCGTGATGAGTCAATACAATATAGTTTTGTAGAAAAAGGTTATTTGCGAAAATTTCTCCAGATGAGCCCGCTGTAAAAATTTCACTCACCACTTCAGTTTGTCTTCCGATCCAGTCAACAAACCCATTCTGGTGGCCCCATTCCCATTGCAATTCACCAAACATACCTTCAATATTTGGGCGGAAATACAAAAGTGTGTCAGTTAACATGGCAAGCGGAAAATCAATTTTATCTCTTCTCGGAAATGCTCCAAAAAGAAACTCATTTCGTTCGTTTTGGAACTGGTAATACATTGTGAGTTTTGGCTTTTGTGCATCAATGTCGCTGCCAAATTCAAGCAACTGACTTAAACCCACGCGTAACCTGTGATTATCAAACTTAACTCCGGTTTCAAATGCACCGCGTGTGCCCAAAATCGTTTGCGGATAAGCTCCATCGTAGAAATATTCACGGTTATCTCCAATTCCTTCAAACAAAACCTTGTATTCAAAATCCTGCGATTTCACTGCAATTGACAAACAAAGGAAAAGGATAATAGTAAGTTTCTTCATTTTTTGATATTTCAGCCGCGAAAGTAATAAATCATTCGGGAATTGAATATTAAAAAAATGACGGATGGTTTTAACTTCTGAAATCTGTTGACTTTCGAATTTAACAACTTGATTTCATAAGTTTTTTGTTCTGTTTTGAATCAAATTTCGATATTTTGACGTTTTAAAAACTGAGGATAATATTAAGTTGAAAATAATTCTGAATGAGTAATAGTATCAGAAGTTTTGCCGACGGTTTATTCATGTATTTTTGAAGCTGAAAAAACTAAAGATCATGACCAGAAGAATCATATTATGGATAGTTTTTGGAGGAATGGCTGTTTTAATGGTTATTGGTTTTATAATGAAAGACAGCATGAACAGGTATATTTCAGGATTAATGAAACTTGAAGTAACTCCTGATATTGAACATGTTGGAAAAACAATGGTTGATTCGTTATATAATTATTCGAAAAATGGCCAGGCATATGAAGTTACTTTGCTCGAATTTGGTTCAACAGGTTGTGTTATTTGTAAAAAAATGGAACCTGTTCTTGACGAAATACGCAGCAACGAAAAAATAAATACAAACGTGGTTTTTCTGCATATTATGAAACAGGAAAATTTGCCATTAATGAAATATTATGGCATTTCGGCGGTACCTATGCAAATTTTGCTCGATAAGGAAGGAAATGAATTTTTCAGGAATTATGGTTTTATTTCGGCTGATGAATTGATTGGAAAAGCGCTTGAAAAAGGTAACAAACAAACATAAACTGCTTTCACAAAATCTTCTTTTATAGAAATAAGTAATTATTGTTTTTCGAAATTCCAGATAATTCAGATTTTCGAAATTTAATGACCGTCAATTCCATACAACATTAAAAACGAGTGCATCAGTATTTTATGGATTTCGGTTAAATATTCGTTTACAGCTTTTGTACTTCCCGGAAGTGAAAAAACGAGCGTGTTGTTTTTTACTCCTGCCAGCGATCTGCTCAACAGTGCATTTGGTTTTTCAGTGCCGTATTTTATTCTGATCAGGTCCATTATTCCGGGGATTTCCAAATCAATAAATTGTTTAATAATTTCCGGTGCAATATCGCGCGGACCAATTCCTGTGCTGCCGGTTGTATAAATTATATCGAAATTATCATCAACTGCCTGTTGAAGTTCTTTTTCAAGAAGTTCTTTTTCATCGGGAATTACAACCCGTTTTGTTTCGCACAAATAATTTTGGGTTTGAAACCAGTCTTTTGAAAGTTTTTCTATTAACGGTCCGCTTTTGTCCTCGTAAATTCCTTCGAAAGCGCGGTCACTCAAGGTAATAACTTTTATTTTGAAAATTTTTGGAATGTGCGTCAGTTCATCATTTACATTTAAGCTTGCCTGGTTTAATAACCCTGCAAAAAATCCCTTCTTTTG
This sequence comes from Draconibacterium sp., assembly GCA_016705335.1. Lineage (GTDB taxonomy): Bacteria > Bacteroidota > Bacteroidia > Bacteroidales > Prolixibacteraceae > Draconibacterium. The sequence continues at coordinate 5,726 of JADIYN010000025.1, forward strand.
GCATCACACAATTTCCTGTTTGCTGAAATATTTCGCAGTTTGTGCCGTGGCATTTTTTCCCGATTTGTGTAACCTCCAATTCAATTTCGGAAGTTACAAATTTGTCGAATGGTTTGGTTTTATGAATAGCAAGACCCTGTGTGGTAATGTTTTCAGCAAATTCACCAAACCCGATTTTTCGTCCCAGTTCACTTTCAAAACTTAAAATACTTTCCTCTGCAAGTAAACTAACCTGCCGGTGCCATTTTCCGGCGTGAGCATCGCCTTCAATGCCCAGAGGTGTAAGCGTAATCTGTTTGCGCGGAGTTTTTATCGTCCCCTTTTTTTCTGAAATATTCAGCGATTTTATGATGCAGGTTGAATTTGTCATGTCAGATTTTGTTAATTGTTGTTGCTGGATTCTGGATAGTTTATACTGTATGCTCGATTCCTGATACTCGATTTTTGATTCTATATTCTTGGCACTTATTTTTATACTTTCTGCTCTCTGCCCTCTGCTCCCTGCTTCTCAAATATCTGTTTTTTCCTTTAAATCAAGTTTTATGTTGCTTAAAATCATTTGTTTGTCAACTGCTTTACACATGTCGTAAATGGTTAGCAATGCAATATTAACAGCGGTCAATGCTTCCATTTCAACGCCGGTTTGACCATTACATTTGACCATACTTTCAACAAAAATCCCATTTTCTTCTACCGAAGTTTTTACTTCAACTTTTGTAAGCAACAAGGTGTGGCACAACGGAATTAAGCGCGAAGTTTCTTTGGCAGCCTGAATTCCGGCAATTTCGGCAATGGTTAAAACATCGCCTTTTTTAATCAGGTTTTCATTAATTAATTTAAGCGTTTCAGGTTGCAGCTGAATAAAACCCGAAGCTTTTGCAACCCGGTTTTGTTCGGGTTTGTTGCCAACGTCAACCATATTTGCTTTTCCTTCGTAATTAATATGTGATAATTTGTCCATTTTTTATCCTCCTATATTTGAAAATTCATGTGATTCTGTTCCAATTCCTTTTTCAGGTTTTAAGTTCACTGCCCTGCGGAAAGCTTCTGTAATTCCCAGTTCCCGCACGTTAAAACGAAGTTCGGAATGCAAACACGGAACAATAAATCCGTCGGCAGTTAACCGAAGCCGGTTGCAGATTTCACAAATTCCACCTTTTCCACCTTCAACTGCATCAAACTCACCTGTTTTTAAATTCATTTGACGGATAAACCGAAGTTGCAGATTTTTCATTTCACAAAATTCTCTGACCTCTGTTTCATCTTCTTCGTTTTCGCCCGCAATGCGTACAAAGTTTATTTTTACCGGAATAAGCCTGGCCGCAATTGCTGCATCAATTCCTCTCAAAACATCTTCAACATTTCCAAAGCGTGTTATTTTTTTGAATTTTTCGGGGTTCAATGTATCCAGACTTATATTAACCCGATTCAAACCAGCTTCTTTTAATTGAGTTGCAAAAAGTGGCAAATAAACGCCGTTCGTTGTTAATCCAATATCTTCAATGCCTTCAATTTCGGCAATCATTTTAACGAGTTTTGGTAAATCTTTCCGCACCAAAGGTTCGCCACCGGTGAGACGAATTTTTTTCAAACCCAGTTGAACGCCAGCTTTTACAATCTCTGCAATTTCATTGAACGACATAATATCTTCATGTCTTTTTAGCGGCACTCCTTCTGCCGGCATGCAATAAGTACAGCGGAAATTGCACCTGTCGGTTACCGAAATCCGCAGGTAATTTATCGGTCGGTTATAAGGGTCTAACATAAACAAGTTCTCCTTTCATAATTTCATTTTGTCCTGTCTGTATTTCCATTAATGCGTTTGCAAAAACAAGTGCATTTATATGTGCTGATCCGTTAAACGGAATTGCTTCTATCAAACCACTTTCGTTAATGATCACGGGTTTCAGGATTACCCGATCGGCATTTCTTTGTTTAAAATCGAATGTCAATGGTGCTTTTATTCTGAAAGGTTGATATTTGGCGCCCAAAAGCTTGTAAATTACAGGTTTTGCTATCATTTCGAATTGCACCAAGGATGAAACTGGATTACCGGATAAACCGAAGCAATATTTTTTTCCTTTTTGTGAAAAAGTCATCGGGTTGCCGGGTTTAATACCTGTGCGATCCCATAAAACATTGAATCCCTGGCTTTTTAAAATCTCAGGAATAAAATCGAAATCGCCAACTGATGCTCCACCAGTAAAAATTACATAATCACTCATTTCAAAAGTTTTGTTGAAAAGTTGGGTAAGGCTTTCGTAATCGTCTTTTGCAAGTCCAACGTAATTTACATCGAGATTCATTTTCTTAAGTTGTGAAATTACCTGGCTGGCATTACTGTTTCTGATTTTACCATTTTCAGGTTTTTCGTTTGGTTCAACCAATTCGCTGCCTGTGGCAATGAGTGAGATTTTAGGAAGTGCTGAAACTTTTATTTTTACCTTCCCAACACCGGCAAACACCGCCATTTGTGAAACATTAACTATTGTTCCTTTTTTGATTAGCAGTTCTCCCTTTTTGTAATCTTCTCCCTTGTAACAAATGTTTTTTAGCGTACCCGGATTTGTGCATCGAACATAATTTTCTCCGGTATTTTCTGATTCTTCCACTTTAAAAACACAGTCACACCCATCAGGAATCGATGCACCTGTCATTATTTTTGAACACTGGTTTTTGCCAACTTTTTTTGTGGCAATCATTCCAGCCTGAATAACTTCCAGCACTTCGAGTTCATTTCCAATATCTTCCAAATGGCAGGCAAACCCGTCCATTGCCGATTTATGAAAAGGCGGCATATCGGCATCTGCAAATATATCTTCCTGCAAAATCCTGTTAAATGCATTCAATTCAATCTCTTCAATGTTAAAATCAGTTGGCAGGGTATTTATTATTTCAAGTATTTCTTCAAATTTTCCCATAATCACGTTAATATTTTTATTTGATGGTCTTGAAATTCAAGTTTTTGAATGTCAAGATCAAAGTTTTTTCCATCATTGTTTACAATTGTAGGAGAGAATGGCAGCAAATTTTTTTTTACGATTTCATCATCTTTTCGTTTAACCATTAAAAAAAGTCCGGGAGTAACAAACTCGTGCAATCCACCCGATTCGCAGACAATTAAATTTTTGGGCAGTAATTCAATAAGTTTGTCAATCGATTCCTTAATATGTTCAGGTTTTACCATTACAAAATAAACCTTGTTGGCGCCGGCCTGCAGCATTAACGAACTATCCTTTTCGGTATTTTGTTTTTCATCGAGTACAATAATTTTTTCATTTCTGAATATTACATTTTCTTCATTATAAAAATGCCGGTGCGGAGAAATCTTCAAACCTGTTACTTCTGTTTTTGTTGAAAAGAAAGATATGATTTTACATGCCAGCGTGGTTTTTCCGGCATTTCTGCCGTTCCCGCCAATCAATAAAAGATTGGGCATTTTTATGGTATTGTTATTTGTTGATAGCTCCATCTTTATAAAAATAATAATTTGATACTGGCAAAAGTCAAAACCACAGAAAGTGAGTATCTTAAAGCTTTTTCTGAGATTTTATAACTTCCCATGTAAGAGCCGATTACACCTCCAGTTATTGCTGCAGCCAGCATGAAGCCTATTTCAGGTGCAAGTTGAATTCCCTGGGTGAATTGCCCAACCAAACCTGAAATTGAGTTCACCAAAATAAATGCTGCAGAAACGGCTGCAGTTTCTTTCATTGTTCCCCATTTCAGCAATATAATAATCGGACTGAGAATAATTCCGCCGCCAATACCAATTAAGCCGCTTAAAAATCCAAGCGAACTTCCGATTAAATATGCTGCATATTTATTTACATACCGAACTTCGTTTTGCTGATTTTTGGGCTGTAAAGCATTCTGATTATGGCAATTATCAAAAAAATTCCCAGAATGATTTTATAGATTTTTGGATCGACAGTAATTAATCCGCCCAAAAATGCGAGCGGTACTGAGGTGATAATAAATGGCAACAACAAATTAACTCGTAAATGACCGTTTCTATAAAACGAAAAAAGTGCAACTGATGAAACAAAAATGTTGAGTACAAGTGCTGAAGGGCGCATAAACTCGGGCGAAAAGCTAAAAATTGCCATTAATGCCAAATATCCGCTTGCTCCACCGTGACCAACCGACGAGTATAAAACGGCCATCAAAAATACCAAACCCAGAAACAGAATTTCCATAACAGTTTTTTCAATTCAAATTTAAATGAAAGTTGATTGAAACTTATTCAACCTCAGTTTTGAATAAGCTCATTCTCCTTTCCAAATTGTCCCAGCTTTGCCGGGATGCGGGAGGACAACCTGTTTCCGGGTTATCCCGTCGGCCAGAACACCTGATTTTTGAATCGAAGGTGCAATGGCTCGGAGAAAAATAACAGACCGCAAATTTAGAAACATTAGCTTACTGAGGAAGTGTAACCCAAAGTTTATTCAGTTGCAATTTTAAATTCAAAACATACAAAAAAACTGTCGATTTATTGAGAAAATTTAAAATGTAATTGAAGTATTTGAATACTTAATCTGGGAATAATAAACATGTTAGATTATGAGAATGATAAATATTTTAACTGTTATTCCTGAAAAGAATATCTTAAAGTAATTCCCAAAGTTCTCGGGTCACCAAGCATACCGGCATAATGGCCGGCACTTCCTCCGGCAGGTAGTAGTTGCTCGTAATAATTGGTGTTTAGCAGATTTCGTCCCCACACGTAAATTGTAAATCCATGGTTTTGAAATCCTAAACGCGCATTTAACAAGCCGTATCCATCAATTACCAGGTATTTTGAAGGCGAAGCGCTTGAAGAAAAAGTTGAGCGATAATACGAATCTAAGGCAAGAAAATATTTTCCGTCGAGATTAAAAAGTTTACCCGGTTGGGCAACCTCACCACCAAGTGAACCAGCCCATTTTGAAATACCGGGAAGATCTCCACCCGAAATATCCTTGAAAGTTGCTCCGCCGGTTTCTTCCAAAGGTGGTGGCGCATTTGTGAAAGTAACATAGATTCCATCGGTGTATGCAACTGCTCCGTATAAAGAAACATAGTTTCCTGGTTTTGCATTCACGTCAAATTCAATACCTCTAACACGTACTTCTTCGGCGTTAGCCAGAAAGCCCCTGTTTAACGACAAATCGGCTAATTGTACCTGCGTTTGGAAATTTTTGATTTGTGTGTTGTACATGGTTAAGTTGGCAGTAGTAGCAGGAGTTGGTGAGGTTTTATTCCTATTTCAAAATGCTGCACTTTTTCGGGGTTTTATAACGGCCAGTTCAGTAAGTGGCTGTCCGTTTGCGCTGGGTAATCCACCGAGGTTAAGTCCAACTGGTTTAAAGTTGGTGGCAAAAGTGGCGTAAGTATTTATTTTACCTGTTGCTTTATAACTTAAGGTAATTTGTCCTGAATAGTTCACACTGTCAATTTGAGCCTGAAATTCCTGATCACTGTAAACAGATCTTTTAATAGCAATCAATGCAGGATCATCTGTTTGCAATCCACCGTATGTTACACGTTTATAATCAACATTTTTGTCATCGTAATTTACCCTGAAGCCCGGCAACAAATGTAATTTTTCGGAAATGGCCCAGTCAATCTGCCCAAAAAGAGCGCCACTAAATGTTTTCAGATTGGGGTAGGAGTGAATACCGTATCCTTCGAGCAGGCCGGGAGTTGCCCACAAAGGGCTGGTGGTATTCTGCGAAAAACGCCACTGATCTTTTCCTGCTTCTTCAGTGTGTGCACCGTCAGCGCTAAGTTTCTGCCCAAGTGCAAATAAGCCGATAACACCGCTTAGTTTTGAAGAAAAAGTTCCGGCATAACGTATTTCCTGCGACCATTGCTCGTGCCTGGATGGAGCCTGTGATAAAGTCAATGCCTGCAAACCCGTGAAATCACGGTCGTTTGAAGGACCCCAGTTCCAGTAGCGCCAGGCTGTAGTGGAAGTGAGAGTTCCATTCCCGATTTTAATATCAATATTGGCAGAGGCTCCTCCGAAATCCTGATCCCCACGCCAGGGTGTATCTGTGTCAATCACCCTGTCGAAAGCGTTTCGGCTGGGCAAATCGTAATTCAAATCGGCAATAATTTGTTCAAATTGCCTGTATGCAGCTCGTTGGGTAGGAGCAACGCCGGCAAATACCTGTGCATATCCGTTGGGGCGCTGACGCGAAACATCGCCAGATATTGTTACATCAACTTTGCTTGAAGCTACTATTAGCAACTGACCGCGAACGCCAAGATTATTGAGGTCGTTAACATTTTCCATTTTTGCCATATTATAAATTGTCCCATCTCTTTGTGTTCCAGTAAATGACAATCTTCCTGTAATTTTTTTACCCAGTGGCCCCGAAATTGAACTTTTAGCCTGAATGTATCCGTAATTTCCATAACTTAGTACAAACCTGCCAACGGGTGAAAAGCTGGGTTTGCGTGTAGTAATATTGAAAGCTCCGGCAGTTGTATTTTTGCCGTAAAGCGTTCCCTGCGGGCCGCGCAAAACCTCGATGGATTCTGCATCGATAAAATCGAGCGTGGTTGCTCCCGGGCGCGCATAATAAACCCCGTCAACATAGAATCCAACACCCGGATCAATACCATCATTGGTCAGCCCGAACGTTGTACCTAATCCACGTATGTTAAGTGCTGTATTTCTTTGGTTTGACGAATAGAACTGCACAGTTGGAACCATTTCCTTTAAGCGGTTGACGTTGAATGCACCTGTATTTTCAACCTGTGCCCCAATCATTGCAGTCATTGGAATAGGAATATCCTGGATATTCTCTTTTCTTCGCCGCGCAGTAACATAAACCTCTTCAAATGTATTATTTGATAAAAGTACAATCCTGAGCGGTTTATTTGTAATTTGCTGAACCTCTATTTCTCTGGGTATTAATCCAACAGAACTAATCTGGAGAACAAAAGGGGGAGATTGTTTTGTGTCGAATCTGAAAGAGCCATCGACATTGGACACAGTAAAAACATTGGCACCTTTTACTACAACGGTAGCAGCAACTACCGGAGCATTCTCGCTGTCGATTATAAGGCCTTCAATAATGTTTTGAGCTGTAACAATGTTTAGAAAGAGGGTAACAGCAATAATTGTAAGTAGAAATCTTCTCATGTTGAATTATTTTGATGACATTAAACTTGTTAGTACTTCTGAATATATGAATGTCAAAAGTATCAGCATCAAATAACATGAGGAACAGTATAAAAACGTAAGAAGGAACTACGTCTTTATACTTATATAAGAGTTAAAGGTCTGTAATACAGTATGATGGTTGAAAAATAGCCGGCAATTAAATTTTCAGGAAGCCGTTTTTTATAGCATAAATCACAAGATTGGCGGTATTTTTCGACTGAGTTTTAAGCAGCAGGTTTTCGCGGTGCTTGTCAACTGTTCGTTTACTTAAACCCAGCTGATCTGCAATTTCATTGTTTGTAAATCCTTTACATATGTAAAGAAGGATTTCTGCTTCCCGTTCTGTTAATTCTTCGTTAAAAGAACCTAAACTTGTTTTTAGAGGCTGTTTTAGTATGTTGTTTAAAATTTCAATGGAAATGTAACTTTTGTCGTTATAAACATCGTTAATTGCTTGTTCAACTTCCTGGAAGTTTGAGTTTTTAAGAAGGAATCCACAGGCTCCCGCTTCAATCATGCTTAAATAATAGTTTTCGTCGGAATACATCGACAAGGCAATAATTTTAATCCCCGGTGCGATTTCCTTTGCCAGTTGAGCTGCCTGAATGCCATTCATAACCGGCATTTCAATATCGAGCATAGCAATTTCAACAAGATTTTTCCCCAGTCCATCAATGAACTGTTGTCCGTTTTCGGCTTCAAAAATGTTATCAATATAATCGAGGTTCGAAAGCAACAACTTTAATCCTTCTCTGAAAAGAGAATGATCATCAACAATATAAATTGAAATTTTCTTCATTTTAATGGAAAATAGAATTCAACAGAACAACCATTACCGGGCGAGGTTAGGATATGATACATTCCTTTCAGCGATTTGGTGCGCGAAATTATATTATTAAACCCCATTCCCGGAGAAACCCCACCGTTTTCGGTCTGAAAATTTTTAAATCCGCAACCGTCATCTTTATAATGAAGCACCAGCAGATATACTGATTCTGTAATATCAAGATTAACAACAGTGGGATTTGCGTGTTTTAAGCTATTGGTAATCAGCTCTGAAACGATTCGGTACAAATTGATTTTCATTTCTTCAGAAAGATTGTTTTCATCGAAATTCAAATTTAGTTCGAATTTAATATTTGTTGGGGAAAAAAGTTGTTGGGAAAAGGTTTCAATTGCTTTTTCGAGACCATAATTTTTTAAAAGATGTGGACTTAGATTATTGGCAATTTCTTTTTAAAGTAGTTACCGAAGTATTTGATGCATTGAAGGCTTTATTGATTACTTCGCGGTTAAAGGGTGTTAAAGTTTCTTGTTTTATTGCGCTTAAAGTCATTTTAATTGACGATAAAACCGGACCTAGCCCGTCATGAAGTTCACGGGCAAATGTTTGTCTCTCCTTTTCTTCTGTGTTAATAATAGCCGAAAGTACTTTTTGTTCGCTTTCCAATCTAAGTTTTTCTACCTGATCCTGAAGTTTAAATATTTTTCGGATAAATATTACACCAATAAATATGAAAACAGAAATCAGCACTCCAATCCAGGCATTAATTTCTTCTCTTTGAAACAAATTTGACTCCCAAAAAAGTGTGGAAAAATCGAATAAACGACGGATTGCCATTAAAATCAAGCCAGCTGAAACCAAAATCCATGAAATATTATATCGGGTTCTTCTGACTAAACTTATTGAAAAAACTGCGGCCCCAAGTTGAAAGAGCATCGAAATAACCAAGGCAATCTTTAACATTGTTTTTTTGAATAAAACTAATTGTTTTATTTCAAAACTCAATTTCATGGATATATCGATTCCAAATCCATTCTTAAGATTAGTATAACAGTTATGATAAAATTGTCATTTAATTTGACTGTCTAATACTTTTACTAAAAAATGGTATCATTTCCAACGTAAAATTTGTAAATGATCATATGGCAGGAAATGGTAGAAATCTGTGTTGTTTCAACTTCATTTTTTTCTTGTTACTTGTATAATTTAGAAGTTTTCATAAAAAACAAAAAAATATATACAATTTATAAACGTATATATACGTTATAATAAATTATGACGTATATTTGCGTCATAATTTATTGAATATGGTACAATCGAAAATTGAATTATTTGACAAGGAACTTGCTGACAAGGCAGAGCTTTTTAAAGTACTTGCTCATCCGGCACGTTTACAGATTTTAAAATTTTTATCTCAAACCAGTAATTGTATTACAGGTGATATTTCGGACGAACTACCACTGGGTCGAACAACGGTTAATCAACATTTGAAGGAATTGAAAAATGCCGGATTAATTCAGGGACACATTGAAGGCGTTAAAAAAATGTATTGCCTTGAGCCTTTGCGGATGAAAGAGATGAAACAATTACTGGGGGCATTTTTGGAGGAAATTCAACCCGGAGATGGATATGTTTGTGGGTAAAAAATGAATGAATGAAGAAATGCTTGAATGCTTGAATGAAAGAAAGAATGAATGAGGGAAAAGAGCAATTTACCATTTTAACAATTTACCAATTCAACAATTTGACAATTTAACAATTTAACAATTTAAAAGAAATGAAAATACTTATTCTTTGTACTGGAAACAGTTGTCGCAGCCAGATGGCACATGGTTTTTTACAGTCATTTGACAAGCGTTTGGATGTTTTTTCTGCAGGAACAGAAGCATCAGGAAAATTAAACCACAAAGCAGTGGAAGTGATGAAAGAAATTGGCATCGATATCAGTCATCACACTTCTGATTCGGTTGATTTATATCTCGATCAGGAATGGGATTATGTAATCACAGTTTGTGGTGGTGCCAACGAAAACTGTCCGGCATTTTTTGGAAATGTAAAACACCGGTTGCATATTGGATTCGACGACCCGTCGCACGCTGTTGGAACAGCCGAATTTATTGAAAGCGAATATTACAGGGTTCGGAACGAGATAAAAGATGGATTTTGGAAATTTTATGTTGAACAAATCAAACCACAATTATGAATGCAAATGATTTAAAAAAGGTAGTGAGAGAAAAATACGGTTCAATTGCAGGTCAAAGTTTTCTGTTACAAAAACAAGGTTGCTGTGGCACTGATAATTGCTGTGATGAATTGGGATTCAGTATGATTGGTGACGATTATAAAAATATAAAAGGTTATAATAAAGATGCTGATTTGGGTTTAGGTTGCGGTATCCCCACACAGTTTGCCGAAATAAAACCCGGTGATCATGTTCTTGATTTGGGAAGTGGTGCAGGAAACGACTGTTTTGTGGCAAGATCCATTGTAGGTGATTCAGGAAAGGTTACAGGTTTGGATTTTACCGATGCAATGATTACCAAAGCCATCGAAAACAACAAAAAACTTGGTTTTTCGAACATTGAATTTGTGAAAGGCGATATTGAAGAAATGCCTTTGCCTGACAATAATTTTGATATTGTGCTCTCAAACTGTGTGTTAAATCTGGTTCCCAATAAAACAAAAGCATTTAAAGAAATAATGCGGGTTTTAAAGTTCGGCGGTCATTTTTGTGTTTCCGATGTTGTATTAAAAGGACAGTTACCCGAAAAACTTCAAAAAGATGCGGAGATGTATGCAGGTTGTGTGTCGGGAGCTGTAGGAATTGATGAATATCTGCAAATTATAAAAACGACGGGTTTTGAGAATATAGTTATTCACAAACAAAAAGAAATAACAATTCCTACAGATATTCTTTCTAAATATTTGAATTCAGAAGAAATTAAAGAATTTAAACAGCAGGAAACAGGAATTTTCAGTATTACAATTTCAGCAGATAAACAATTATAATTCAAACTTTTATGCCGTCAAAAAAACGATTAAAATTTTTGGACAGATATCTCACATTGTGGATTTTCCTCGCCATGTTCATTGGTGTTTTTATGGGCTGGGCAAGTCCGCAAGTAGCTGAATTCTGGAATAATATGTCGAGTGGTACAACTAATATTCCTATTGCAATTGGATTGATTGTGATGATGTATCCGCCGCTGGCAAAAGTTAAATACGAAGAATTGGGAGATGTTTTTCGCAATACGAAAGTTCTTGGTCTTTCGTTGTTTCAAAACTGGGTTCTCGGACCGGTTCTTATGTTTACGCTGGCAATCATTTTTTTTAAATTATTTCCGGGCGAAAACAATGCTAACCTGCCATATATGTATGGTATTATCATAATTGGTTTGGCTCGTTGTATTGCCATGGTAATTGTTTGGAATGATTTGGCCAAAGGCGATACTCAGTATGCTGCCGGACTAGTTGCATTTAATTCGGTTTTTCAGGTATTGTTTTTTGCTGTTTATGCATTTGTTTTCATTGCTGTTCTGCCAGCCTGGTTTGGCGTACCAGTTAATGAAACTGTTTCGCAAATTACAATGGGCGCTATTGCAAAAAGTGTGTTTATTTATTTGGGAATACCAATGATTGCCGGATTTTTGACAAGGTTTGTGCTTACACGCATTAAAGACAAAACCTGGTACGAAACCCGGTTTATACCCAAAATCAGCCCGCTTACACTTATCGCGCTGCTCTTTACAATTGTGGTTATGTTTTCATTAAAAGGTGATTACATAATTAAAATTCCGATGGATGTTGTTTTAATTGCGTTGCCTTTACTGCTTTATTTTGTAATAATGTTCTTTACTTCATTTTTATGAGTAAAAAATTGGCGCTGATTACCAGCAATCAACAACACTGGCATTTACAGCAGCAAGTAATAATTTCGAATTGGCAATTGCCGTTTCGATAGCTATTTTCGGAATTGATTCAGGAGAGGCATTTGCTGGTGTTATCGGGCCACTTGTTGAAGTGCCGGTAATGATTGCACTTGTAAATGTTGCTCTTTATTTTAAAAGAAAATACTTTCCTGAAAAAGCAGACTTTTGATTAAAAGAAAGGTTAATGCCACACTCATTTTGTTAATATTGAAAAAAAAACAATCAAATTCAGAATATTCAAAAAGTTTTGCATATACATTTGCAATCAATTGAAGATGATATAGGTTTAGGTTCAATTATTAAAAAAATTAAATATAAAATTATGAAGACATTTCTTTTCTCCGCTATTCTGTTGATTGCAGTTGCATTTAATGGTAAAGCACAAACAGCCGATTCAACGCTTGTAATAAATTTTGAAAGTACTGTACACGATTACGGAACAATAGAGCAGGGTGGCGACGGAACTTATGAATTTAAGTTTACCAATGACGGAAAATCACCTTTGATTCTTAGTAATGTTCGTTCATCATGCGGTTGTACTGTGCCCAGTTGGACAAAAGAACCAGTTGCTCCCGGAAAAGATGGTTCAATAAAAGTTGTGTATAATACTCACAATGTTGGTAATTTCAGCAAAACAATTACAGTGAGTTCAAATGCAAAAAATTCTGAAGTGGTTTTACAGATCAAAGGAAATGTAACAAAAACAGAGTAGTAAATTTTTATATTGAAAATATGGAAAGAGGCTGTCGGTAAATTTCGGACAGCCTCTTTTTTATGCCAATGTCGCAACAATCACCGCTTTTATTGTATGTAAGCGGTTTTCAGCCTGATCAAATACTATTGATGATTCACTTTCAAAAACTTCTTCGGTAACTTCCATTGCTTCAATTCCGAATTGCTTAAAAATGTCATCACCAACTTTTGTTTCGCGGTTGTGAAAAGCTGGAAGACAGTGGAGGAATTTTACATTTTGATTTCCTGTAAGTTCCATCGTTTTTTTGTTGACCTGATAGGGTAGAAGTAATTTTATCCGTTCTGCCCAAACTTCATTAGGTTCGCCCATCGAAACCCAAACATCGGTATAAAGAAAGTCACAATCTTTAACGGCTTCATCAACATTTTCAGTAATGGTAATTTTAGCGCCGGTTTGATTTGCAATTTGATTGCAAAGTGCTTGTAATTCGTCTGCCGGCTGGTATTGTTTTGGTGCCGCTGCCCTAAAATCCATACCCAGTTTCGCAGCTCCCACCATTAACGAATTTCCCATATTGTTATGTGCATCGCCAAGGTAGCAGAATTTAATTTGCGAAAGTGGTTTTTCAATATGTTCCTGCATTGTCAGAAAATCGGCTAAAATCTGGGTTGGATGAAACTCATTTGTTAATCCGTTCCAAACCGGAACACCTGCATATTTCCCAAGTTCTTCAACAATATTTTGCCCATATCCACGGTATTCTATTGCGTCATACATTCGACCCAAAACGCGTGCTGTATCTTTCATCGATTCTTTTTGTCCGATTTGTGAACCCGATGGTCCGAGGTAGGTAACATTTGCACCCTGATCAAAAGCAGCAACCTCAAAAGCACAGCGTGTACGTGTTGATGCTTTTTCAAATATCAGCGCAATATTTTTTCCCTTCAATTGCTGCTTTTCAGTTCCGTCCTTTTTTTCCTTTTTCAACGAAGCTGATAATTCAAGCAAATAGTTGATTTCTTCAGGTGTAAAATCAAGTAATTTCAGGAAATTTCGATTTTTTAAATTGATTGTCATATATTTTAGTTTAAAGTTTCGAGTCTAAAGTTCAAAGAGTGGTCATTAGTCATTCATTTCCTAATTCTCGCATTTATTTTAGCATTCACGCATTATTCATTCTTTAGTTCTCATACTCCATTGTAATTTTTGAACCGAAGGATTTGTCTTCCAGTTTTTTTGCTTCAGTTATAACACTTTTTTTACCGCCGTTTTTTATAAAATTCAAACTCGCCAGTATTTTAGGTTTCATTGTTCCTTCTGCAAAAGTACCGGCTTCCATGTATTTTACAGTATCGTTATAGTCCAGAAATTCAAGTTTTTCCTGCGTGGGTAAGCCAAAATCTTTATAAATGAAGGAGACATCGGTTAAAACATAAAATTCATCAGCGTTAATGTTAGTTGCCAAAAGGCTCGAAGCCATATCTTTATCAATAACAGCATCAACAGTTCTTACATTTTTTTCATCATCAAAATAAACCGGAATCCCGCCTCCACCTGCAGCAATAACTATATTCCCGTTTTGAACAAGTAATTGAATGGTTTCCCTGTTAATTATTTGCAATGGAACCGGAGATGGAACCACCCTTTGAAAACTGTTTTCGTGTTTTGTTGACGGTTTAAAACCCAGTTGTGTTCTTTTGCAAGTCTGTCGGTTTCTGTTTTATTGTAAATTTTACCAATTCGTTTTAATGGATTCTGAAATGCCGGATCGTTTTGATTTACTTCAACTAAAGTTACCATCGTAATCACATTTTTCTTTATTCCGTGTTTGTTGAGCACATTTCGCATCATTCGCTCAATCATATAACCAATTCCTCCCTGCGAGTCGGCAACACAAATATCAAGTGGCATCGCCGGAACATTATACAATTGAGAACCTGCATCGTTGCGGAGTAAAATATTTCCAACTTGCGGTCCATTACCGTGGGTAATTACAAGTTCGTACCCGTCGTTTATCAAATGAACAAGGTTTTCCAGAGTTTCAGTAGCATTTTGCTCCTGTTGTTCAATGGTTCCTGATTCATTTTCTCTCAAAATGGCATTTCCTCCAAAAGCTATTACCGCAAGTTTTTTCATTTCAATATTATTTTAATTAAAATATATCTGTTAACCGAAAAATTTCGTTCTCTAAATTAACAGTTTCATCATTTTTTCAACTCAATTTGTACAAATCAAACAAACATAAAAATTAACTTTGATAAAATTAATGTGTTTTTATCAGTTTTTGAATGTGTATATAGTTATAAAACAGTAGGTTAAATTAGGTTTGATGAATTAATTCTTTATAATAAGGCAAATGACTTCAATTTGTAATCAGAAGTGTATATTTATTAACAATTTTTTCTTTATAGGTTTGTTGAAAGGAATAATTCCCAATCCAAACCTTAGTTTTTTTAATTAAATTTGCGCCTTGATTTTCAATAATTATCAATAAATGGCATCGAAAAACATAAAGCCGGCTGAAACGTCACAGAAAAAGAAAGTAGCCAAAGTTCCTTTTTTTAGAAATGAAAAATTCAGGTTTATCCTTGGGTTTATCATATTTGTTGTTGCCATATATTTGTTAATATCCTTTGTTTCATTCCTGTTTTTTGGTGCAGCCGATCAAAGTAAATTAGATTTGAGTTTGAAAGAACTGGTATTAAACCGTGAAATAAATGTGCAAAACAAAGCCGGAAAAACCGGGGCATATCTTTCTGAATTAATTATCAATAAAGGTTTTGGAATTGCTTCATTCTTAATTGTATATATTTTGGCAGTCGCCGGATTGCGGATTATCAGCCGTAATTTTGTAAGATTTCGCAAAAATTTCGTTTACAGCCTTATTACGTTAATATGGTTTTCACTTGCTTTAGGTTTGATTTTTACAAAATCAGAAGAAGGTTCATTTATTTATTGGGGAGGAAGATACGGTTATGTATTAAGTACCTGGATGAGTTCGATGATTGGTTTTGTGGGTATGATTTTCGTTTTGTTGATTACCGGAATTACATTAGTTATAATCAGGTTTGAAAACTCTTATTCAACCTTTAAAAAATTGCTGAGTCAGAAACCGAGGATTAGAAGAGAGAAAGTAAAAGCAGAAGATGATGGAGATGACGATGAAATTTTTGAGAAAGGAAAAGAAATTGTACTTCAGGATAAAACCATTTCGAAAGTAATAGAAGAAGGCGACGTTGTTAAAGCAATTTTTGAGCCCGATGACGATGATGACGACTTGGAAGAACTCGGCATGGAAATAGAACGAGAAGTAAGGCCTGAAAGAATTGAAGCAGATGAAAAAATTGCCGATGAAGAGTTGGATATGACAGTAGCTTCGAGACAAAGCGATGATGATACCGATGAAAAGTATGGAGAAGGAATGGAAGAATACGACCCAACTTTGGATTTATCAGGTTTCAAATTTCCTACTATCGAACTGCTTGAGGACCACAAATCGGGAAATGCAGAGGTTACAAACGAAGAGCTGATTTCGAACAAAAATAAAATTGTAGAAACGCTGAGGCATTATAAAATTGAGATTACAAAAATCAGGGCTACAATTGGGCCAACAATAACTTTATATGAAATTGTACCTGCCCCCGGTATCCGAATAGCAAAAATCAAAAATCTTGAAGATGATATTGCTTTGAGCCTTTCTGCGCTTGGAATCAGGATAATAGCGCCAATTCCCGGACGTGGTACAATTGGTATTGAAGTGCCAAACCAAAATCCAGAGGTGGTTTCGATGCGTTCGATAATAAGTTCAAAGAAATTTCAGGAGTCAACCGCCGAACTTCCTATCGCATTGGGCAAAACCATTTCAAGCGAAACTTATATGTTCGATCTGGTGAAAATGCCGCATATTTTGGTTGCAGGTTCCACGGTACAAGGTAAATCGCTTGGGGTAAATGTTATAATTACCTCGCTTTTATAAAAAACACCCGCCGAATTGAAGTTTGTTTTCATCGACCCAAAAAGGTGGAATTAAACCTTTATTCAATTATCGAAAAACATTACCTGGCTAAGTTGCCAAATGAGGAAGAACCGGTAATCACAAATATTCAGAAAGTAAAATATACGCTTTCGTCCATAAATATTGAAATGGACAGCCGCTATGATTTGCTGAAAAAAGCGCACACACGTAACATAAAAGAATACAACAAGAAATTCACAAGCCGTCGCCTGAACCCGATGAAAGGGCACAAATATATGCCATACATTGTGGTTATAATCGATGAGTTTGCTGATTTAATTATGACGGCCGGAAAAGAAATTGAATTGCCAATCGCACGTATTGCCCAGTTGGCAAGGGCAGTTGGGATTCACATGATTATTGCCACTCAACGGCCTTCTGTTACTATTATTACAGGTGTTATAAAAGCAAATTTCCCTGCTCGAATCGCATTTAAAGTTGCATCAATGATCGACTCTCGGACGATTCTCGATCAACCAGGTGCAAAACCAGTTGATCGGAAAAGGAGATATGTTGATTTCCGCAAACAGCGACATTACCCGTGTGCAATGTGCTTTTGTCGATACCCCGGAAGTTGAAAAGGTTTGTTCATTTATTGCCGAACAACGTGGTTTCCCAACTGCATTTTGCTGCCTGAATTTGAAGGCGATGAAGAAGGCGGCACAAGTCCGGGCGATGTTGATTTGCACAATACAGATGACATGTTTGAGGATTGCGCAAGGGTAGTAGTGATGAGCCAAATCGGTTCGACTTCAATGATTCAACGGAAATTTGCAATTGGATACAATCGGGCTGGGCGAATTATGGATCAGTTGGAAAAAGCCGGGATAGTTGGCCCAAGTGAAGGCAGCAAAGCACGGCAGGTGTTGATTCAAGACGAATATACTTTGGAAAAATATTGAACAGTTTAAATTAAAAACACATAATGAGAATATTTTTTTTACAAGCGCAATTTTATTGATTGCCATTTTTTCAAGCACAACAAGATCCAAAAGCAAAAAGTATTTTGGATGAAGTGAGCGGAAAAACAAAAACTTTTAAAATAATTTTGGCTGATTTTTCCTTTTCGATGGAAAACAAGGCAATGTCGATTAACGAAAAAATGAAGGTACAATCAAATTGAAAGGGCAGAAATATGTGGTTGATCTTCCGGGTGCAGGCGTGAAAGTTTATTCCGATGGGAAAAGTAGTTGGAATTATATGAAACAAGGTAACCAGGTTACAATTTCATCAATCGAAGATTCGGGCAGCGAATTAATGGATCCTTCATCGCTTTTCAGTATATATGAAAAAGGGTTTGTTTCGAAATTTGTGGCAGAGAAAACTGTGGGCGGAAAAGCAGTTTATCAGATTGATTTATTCCCCGACAAAAAAGAATTTGACGTCTCAAAAATCACAATCGAAATTGATAAAGCAACAATGATGATCAAATCGGCGCAATTATTTGGCACCGATGGAAATGTATATGGAATTGTTGTTAAAAAAATGGAAACCAACAAAGAATTTTCTGATTCTGATTTTGTTTTCGATTCAAAGAAGTTCCCAGATGTTGAGGTTATTGATTTGCGGTAATGTAAAATAAGCCCCCTCTAACTCCTCCGCCAGTTGGCGGAGAGGATAAGAAATTCGGAATATCAAGTATTTGGTATAAATCGCGTATGAGGCGAAACCAGCGTTCCTTATTCATTCGACACATTCTGCAACGTTTTTCGGTATTTTGGAAAAACCACGGCCCAGGATATAAATCAAGGTATTTTCCATTATCAATTACTGCCAGATTATATCTTCCTGACGATTCAAATTTTTCGGCAACAATTTCCATGCTGTCGTAAGGAGAAATAAAGAATTCAGGCATATACATTATGTCTTTCACTTTAACCGAGTCGTACAAATCGGGTTCAAAAATCAGGTTTTTTACTTCCGATAGTTTTACCATTCCCTTCAAAATACCGTTTTCATCAACTACCGGAAACAGGTTTCTGTCAGATCTTGAAATTGCCTTCACCAAATCTCTTAAACTTGCAGAGGGCAGTAGAATTTCAAAATCAGTTTCAATCAATTGTTTTAGTTCCATTAACAAAAGCACAGCCTTATCTTTGTGATGCGTGATCAAGTCGCCGCTTTGCGCCAGGCGTTTTGTGTAAACCGAATGAGGTTCGAAGCGCATAATTGTAAGATATGCAACAGTTGCAGTAATCATCAGAGGCACAAACATTCCGTAACCCTTTGTCATTTCAACAGTTAAGAATATTCCCGTTAGTGGGGCGTGCATAACGGCAGCCATCATTCCGGCCATTCCTGCAATAGTAAAATTATCTTCCGGCAAACCTAATTTATATAAAGTGTTGAGCAATTTTACCAAAAAGAAACCGCCAATTGCACCCAGAAAAAGCGTTGGTGCAAAAATACCCCCAACACCGCCGGAACCGGTTGTAGCTGACATCGCAAACACTTTGAAAATGAGGATTGCAGCAAGAAAAGCTAGCAAAACATAAGGATTGTTTTTGTATTCAAAAAACAATGAATTATTCAGCAAACTCTTTCCGGCACCGCTAAAAATTACCATAATACTTTTATATCCTTCGCCCCAAAGTGGAGGAAATATAAAAATCAGCAAACCAAGGATAAAACCACCGAACAATAATCTGACGACCCAGTTTTTAATTGATGAAAATTTTGATTCGAGGTACATTGCAGATCGGGTAAAATAAAACCCCAAAAACCTGTAAAAATCCCGAGTAAAATATAAAACCAAATATTGTTGATTTGAAATGGCGAAACATTTGTAAACCGCATCAATACACCCTCTCCCATAAAGAAAGAAGTAAATGCAGTGGCCGGAAACCGCTGAAATAGAAGAGGCACCAAATAAGCCATTGTCAGGTCGATCATTAGCACTTCGAGGGTAAAAACTATTCCGGCAATTGGTGCGTTGAAAATCCCTGCAATTGCGCCTGCTGCGCCACACCCAACCATTAAGGTTACATACTTGTAATTGAGTTTGAAAATCCGCGCCAAATTGGACCCGATTGAAGCCCCGGTCAAAACTATTGGTGCTTCAGCTCCCACAGAACCGCCAAGTCCGATTGTCAGCGAACTTGCAATCATCGAACTGTATGAATTATGAGGTTTTAATTTGCTGTTTTTCTTTGAAATTGCAAACAGGATTTTTGCTACACCGTGCCCAATATTGTCTTTGATGATGAATTTAACAAAAAGCACCGTCAGGAAAATTCCGATCATTGGATAAATCAGGTACCAGTAACTAATAGAATCAACGCTTACCCATTCTGTAATTTTTACTTCAACAAAATGGATGAGGTTTTTGAGGGTCAGCGCCGACAAGCCTGTTAATAACCCAATAAAAAGACTTAACAGATAAATAAAATTTTTCTCTGGAATGTGGGCTATCCGCCAAACAACTGCTTTGTTTATCCAGTTATTTGAGTTGCGGAGCCAAATTATTTTAAACGTGCGAAACATCTATTATTTGTTTACGATAAGTTGTAAAAACCCTTGCACGGGATATAAATCCAATATATTTTCCATTTTCGATAACAGCCAAATTGTATCTGCCCGAAGTTTCGAATTTATGGGCTACAGTTTCCATATTATCATTTGGGTCGATATGGTCGGTGGGCATATACATTAATTCGCTGATTTTTACCAGGTCATATAAATCATGACTAAATATTATATCACGTACATCATCCATTTTCACCATTCCAACCATTATTCCATTTTTATCGACAACTGGGAAAAGATTCCGGTGGTTGTGCGAAATTGCAACCGTTAAATCGCGCAAATTTGCATCAGGCGAAAGTACTTCAAAATCTGTTTCAATTAGTTTATTTACTTCAAGCATTTGCAAAACGTTGGCATCTTTATCGTGTGTAAGCAACTCTTTTCGGCTTGCCAACTGATAGTGATATACCGAATTTGGAGTAAAAGTCCGGACAATTATGTAGGCAAACGTTGCGGTTACCATTAACGGCACAAAAAGTTTGTAACCACCTGAAATATCTGCAATTAAAAAAATTCCGGTAAGTGGTGCATGTAAAACCCCGGCAATCAATCCTGCCATTCCAATCAATGCAAAATTATTTGTATTGAGTTGCCTGATTCCAGATAAATTTATTATTTGAGCAAAAGCATCCCTGTGTTTACACCCATAAATAATGTTGGGGCAAAAATTCCACCAATTCCTCCTGCACCAAAAGTGAATGAGGTAGCTACAATTTTCAGAAAATTACGGCTGCAATCAAACCTAAAGCTGCCCACATTTCTTCACGCAAAACCAAAAATAAACTATTGTTGAAAAGATATTCTACATTACCAGCCAAACATTCGTTTATAGATTCATATCCTTCACCGTAAAGAGAAGGGAACAAAAAAATGAGAGCGCCCAAACCAGCACCGCCAATTAATATCCTTGAAATGTGTTTTTTCATTTTATCAAACCAACTGCCTATAAACATGAACATTTTGGTAAAATAAACCGAAACAAAACCAGCCACAATACCAAGAACAATATAATATGGAAGATCGGCCAATTCAAATGCCTGACTTACCTCGAAAGGATATAAAACATTTTGTCCAAGAAAAAAATAAGAAGTTACAACAGCTGTTGCAGATGCCAGTAAAAGCGGGACAAGTGAAAAAACAGTTAGGTCAATCATTATTACTTCAACCGCAAAAACTATGGCGGCGATTGGTGCTTTAAAATTGCCGCCATCGCTCCTGCGCACGCACAGGCCAGCATGAGTATAGTGTTTTTGTAACTTAGGCGGAAAAACTTTGCCAACCATGATCCCAAGCTGTTCCGGTTGCCACGGTGGGTCCTTCTAACCCTACGATCCACCAAAACCAACGGTTAGCGAACTGGCAAGTACCGACGAAAAAAGATTGTGATTGCTAATTATTCCCTTTCGTTTTGAAATGCTGTATAAAACATTTGGGATTCCGGGCCTTACTTCGTTTCTGATTACATATTTCACAACCAAAACAGTTAACAAAATTCCCACCAACGGCAAAGCAAAATAAATGTAATTGTGCATTTCTGTGGAAACCATCGTTTGTACCAAATGCTGGGTTAGCCGAACCAGAATTTTTGATTACCACAGCCGCCATTCCCGACAAAACACCAACTATAATGCTTAGTGCAGTAATAAATCCGCGCTCGCTCATATTTCTAAGCCGCCAACGGTGAAAACGTGCAATAATGTGGATGTGTTTACTCATTCAGCTCGTAAAAGTAACAAAAGCAAAGTTTTACACGAATCATTGGTTCAACTAAACCGTTTAATTTTTTGTTATGGTTATAAACGAATATTGTTATAATTGATTTGCTTTATTCCGTAAATATAATTGTATTGAATTTCAGGTAATTAAAATGAAAACATTGAAAATAAAAATCACAGGAGCATCAGGATATTTGGGTAAAACCATTTCCAATTTATTAACGGAAAAAGGTCATAAAGTTTCGGGGATTGAACGAAAGCTATTATATGGTTCAACAAATGATTTGCAAGCAGAAATCAGGAATTGTGATGCAATTATTAATTTGGCGGGGTCACCAATTTTGCAGCGGTGGACTGATAAAAACAAAGCCACAATTGTAGATAGCCGCGTAAAAACAACTCAAAATTTAGTTCAGGCTATTAATAATCTTCCATTAAATGAACAACCTAAAAAGTTTATATCAGCCTCTGCAATTGGTGTTTATGCTACAGGGTTTATGCACGACGAATCGAGCCAAAATTTTGATAATGGATTTGTTGGAAGCGTTGTAAAACAGTGGGAAGCTGCCAGCAATGGCTTATCCTTATTAAAAGCAGTTTTGGGCGAAGCATCAGTTTTACTGACTGAAGGTGCAGAAGTTTTACCCCGAAACTTAACAGAAGCTGGTTTTGAATTTCAGTATCCTGACATAAACAGTGCTTTGAAAGAAATAGTTTGATTTTTTTGTAAGTTTGAACAAATCAAAAATTACGATCAACTATGAAAAACTATCTAAAAAACCTTTTATCTTTTTTAATTACTGCGCTTGTATTTACTGGCTGCTCTTCGGTGAAAAAAAATGACAATCCGATGCAAACACCTTTAAAAGTGGAAATCAAAGCGGTTGATGGTAAATACAACTTTTACGTAAATGGCGAACTCTTTTTACTAAAAGGTGCAGGAGGCGGCAACAATTTAGCAGCTTTACATGAGGCAGGTGGAAATTCGTTGCGAACCTGGGGTTCAAGAAATGGGTTGCAATTACTTGATTCTGCTTATAAATACAACATAATGATTGCCATGGGTTTGGGAATGGGGCAGGAGTTGCATGGTTTTGATTACAACGATACGGCTGCTGTAGCAAAACAATATCGTCGAAATATTGCGGCAATTGAAGAATTGAAAAATCATCCGAATCTTTTGTGCTGGGTGGTGGGCAACGAGTTAAATCTAAGTCCAAAACAGGGTGAACCGGTTAACCCGAAAGTTTATGATGCTGTAAGTGATATTGTGGATTATATTCATGCCATTGATCCAAATCATCCTGTAACAACACCAATGGCCGGAGCTCAGAAAGAGCAGGTTAAAGTAGCGCTTGAACGTTGTCCAAACCTCGATTTTTTTCAGTGCAGGTTTATGGTGGCTGGGTAATATGGGCGAAATGTAAAAATGCCGGAATCACAATCCCTTTTGCCATTACCGAATATGGACCAATCGGGCATTGGGAAAGGCCACAAACCGCATGGGGACGGGAAATTGAAGAAACAAGCGCACAAAAAGCCACAGGACTTTATGATCGCATCCAGCGCGGTATTGTAAACGACCCAACTGGTTTATGTTTGGTGGTTATGCATTTTGTGGGGGCAAAAACAGGAGCGCACACCAACTTGGTACGGCATGTTCCTCAAAACCGGCGAAGCTACTGCAATTGTTGACGAACTGACCCACTATTGGACGGGAGAATATCCCGAAAACCGAGCACCTCAATTAGATTCAATGAAAATTGACAGCAAAAATGCAGTTGACAATATTTACCTAAAACCGGGCAAAGAATACACAGCAAAAGTGTTTGCATCAGAACCAAACGGCGATGAAATGACTTTCAAATGGGAATTACTAAAGGAAGTTGTAGAACGCAGCCAAGGGGGAGCATATGAAAAAGAACCCGCCAAAATTTCATTTGAAACCATTTCCGACCTTAACGGCGAACTCCGTTTTGTTTCACCAAAAGAAAAGGCGAATACCGTTTGTTTTCCTATGTTTTTGATGGAAAAGGAAAGGTGGGAACTGCGAATGTGCCGTTTTTTGTGGAATAGTAACCAAATAATCTTTTGAAAGAAATTTTGTGTGAAAAATATAGCAAAAGTGGATTCTATTTTGAATTTGTTAAATCGAGTACTACAATCCGAATAACCATAAAAAAGAGACTGCCTAATTGGACAGTCTCTTCAATTTGTCGTATTTCAAAATTTTATTTCAAACGACTTTTCAGCGCTTCAAATTCTTCCGCCAGTTCTTTTGGCAGATGGCTACCGAAGTTTTTGTAATGCTCTTCAATCAATTCGCACTCATCAAGCCATTTTGCTTTATTAACGCTCAACAATTCGTCAAGGCTTTCGGCAACTTCATCGATTCCTTTAATATTGATGTCTTTTTGTTTGTAACAAAACCAATTGGCGTATCAACGGTTTCAACAGCATTGTCGCATGCATTGAAAATCCATTCCAAAACGCGCATGTTTTCACCATAACCCGGCCACAGCCATTTTCCGTTTTCGTCTTTGCGGAACCAGTTTACGTTGAAAATTTTCGGAAGTTTTCTTTTACTGGTGCATTTTTACCAATGGTTACCCAATGTCCGAAATAATCGCCCATATTGTAACCACAGAATGGCAACATTGCAAATGGGTCACGACGAACACCGGCTTTCAAACCGATAGCGGCTGCAGTAACTTCAGAACCTACAATCGATCCCATAAATACACCGTGGTTCCAGCTACGCGCTTGGTAAACCAATGGCACAGTTGATGGACGACGTCCACCAAACAAGAATGCAGAAATTGGAACACCTGCAGGATTTTCCCAGTCTTTATCGATACAGGGACATTGGCTGGCAGGTGCTGTAAAACGTGCGTTTGGATGCGCAACAGGTTCGCCTGAAGCTGGATCATAAACTTTATTTTTCCAGGTAATTGTACCGGTAGGGCAATCATGACCTATTCCTTCCCACCAAATATCACCGTCAGGACTAACTCCCACATTGGTGAAAATTGTGTTGGCTTTTGCAGATAGCATTGCATTTGGGTTTGTTTCCATTGATGTCATTGGAGCAACTCCAAAGAAACCTGCTTCAGGATTGATAGCATATAAACGGCCATCGGCGCCAAATTTCATCCATGCTATGTCGTCGCCAACGGTTTCAACTTTCCATCCCGGAATAGTTGGAATTAACATGGCAAGATTTGTTTTTCCGCAAGCGCTCGGGAAAGCTGCTGCAATATATTTTTTCTCTCCTTTTGGATTTGTAATACCCATAATCAACATGTGTTCGGCCAACCAACCTTCTTTTTTTGCAGTTGATGAAGCAATACGCAATGCAAGACATTTTTTGCCTAATAAAGCATTGCCGCCGTAACCTGAACCAAACGACCAGATTTCCTGTGTTTCAGGGAAATGACTGATATATTTGTTGTCAATATTTGATGCACATGGCCAGCTGACATCTTTTTGTCCATCAGCCAACGGAGCGCCAACTGAATGAATACAAGGAATAAAATCGTCATCGCCTAGTACGTCCAAAACAGTTTTTCCCATGCGTGTCATGATTCTCATGTTAACAACAACATAGGCTGAATCTGTAATTTCAACACCAATTTTGGCAATGTCAGAGCCAAGAGGTCCCATGCTAAATGGAATAATGTACATGGTACGGCCTTTCATGCAGCCTCTGAATTTTTCGGTAAGCTCAGCTTTCATCTCTGCAGGTGCCATCCAGTTGTTTGAGAAACCTGCTTCTTCTTTTGTGTTTGTACAAATAAAAGTACGGTTCTCAACACGTGCAACATCCGAAGGATCACTATTGAAGGAATAGCTACCGGGTTGTTTTTCTTCATTTAATTTTTTTGCCGCACCAGAAGCTACCATTTCGTCTAAAAAACGTTGGTTTTCTTCTTCTGAACCATCACACCAATGCACATTGTCGGGTTGACAAAGCTGCTTCCATTCTTCAACCCAGGTCAATAATTTCTTGTTAGTAGTCATAATAATTTAATTTGTTATCAATCAATAGATTATAATTCATTTATCAAACATTACAAAGATAATTTTAAATAATCTGTTTGAAGATGATTGTAGTCATGAACAACTAATTGTAAACTTTAATTTATCATAAAGCTAAGGTTTCTCAATTTTAGTTTTTATGCTATTTATATCGTAAAAAATTGGCAAAATGCTGTATTACAGTCATATATGCACTGCTGTTATTAAGTATCAATCTAAATAGCGAAATTTATGCTGTACTGCTGATTTCAGCGCTTAAAGTGATGTGCTAAAGTTCAAATTAAACTTAAAAAAAGTCAATCCCATTGATATCTAATGAATTGATTGATTGACATTTGAATATTAAAACAGAAATCAGGAAATGTTAAGTTTTAATTAAATATCATTTCCTGATTTTTTTGATTTTGATTTTAACGTTTACGAACGTGGATGGAACTGCTGAATTGTACTTTTCAGGTAGTCTTTATCCAGGTGTGTGTAAATCTCTGTAGTTAAAATCGACTCGTGACCTAACATTTCCTGAACTGCCCGCAAATCAGCACCGCCATTAATTAAATGAGATGCAAATGAATGCCTGAATGTATGCGGACTAATACTTTTTTGCAGATCAATACTTTCTGCCAGATTTTTAATAATGGTAAAAATCATAACTCTGCTCAGTTTTCTTCCACGTCTGTTTAAAAACAGGATATTTTCACTGTCTTTGGTAACATTTAATTTTTTTCTGTATTCGTTTAAATATTTCCCAACTTCTTCAATTGCCTTTCCGCTCACGGGCACTAAACGTTCTTTTCCAGCTTTTCCTTCTACTTTTATGAAGCCCTGATCAAAAAACAGATTTGTAATTTTTAAACCCACAAGTTCTGAAACCCTTAAACCACAACTGTATAAAGTTTCGAGCATTGCTTTGTTTCGCTGTCCTTCTGATTTACTGAGGTCAACTGCATTTATCAGGCTGTCAATTTCTTCCATCGATAATACATCAGGCAATTTTCTGCCAATTTTTGGAGATTCCATAAGCGCTGTCGGATCGCTTGTAATTCTACCTTCAATCAATAAATATTTATAGAATGATTTTATCCCCGAAATTGTTCGTGCCTGTGTTCGCGGACTAATTTCCCGTTGGTTTAACCACGCAATAAATCCCTTCAAATGTTCAAGTTTTACTTTTAAAGGTGTGATTTTACTGTGGTTCTTATTCAAATAATCTATCAGCTTATTAATATCATTAATATAGGCCGATACAGAATTCAGTGATAATGATTTTTCAAGTTTTAAAAAGTTTTCAAAACCTTTTTTTCCTTCCTCCCAGTTCATAGCTTTCTTTTTTTAATTGTACATTTAATTCTATTTCAATGGCTTTAAAACAGTAATCATGTTAACTTAACCAATTGTATGTTTCATTACGTTTAGCATTTTATAAAGTTACTATAAAAAATATTAATTTCGAAATGTCTCAAATACCTGTTTTTATTGACAAAACAGAGTTTGAAAAAAATGAGTATATTTATTAAATGCAAAAAATAAAGCAAATTTTAATATGAAAATTGTAATTATAAACGGCCCCAACCTTAATTTATTGGGACTTCGTGAAACAAGTATTTATGGCTCAGAAAGTTTTGAAAAGTATTTCGAAACAGTTAAAAAGAACTTTCCGGAGGTAGAGTTTATATATTACCAATCGAACATTGAAGGCGAAATTGTAAATAAAATTCACGAGTTTGGTTTTAATACCGATGGAATAATTATTAACGCCGGCGCATATACACATACTTCTGTAGCAATTCGTGATGCCATCGCAGGTGTTAAAACTTCGGTAATTGAAGTTCACATTTCGAATACGTTGACACGTGAGGAATTCAGACATAAATCGCTGATTGGTCCTGTATGCAAGGGTTGTATTATGGGATTCGGCCTTGATTCGTACCGATTGGCCATCCTTAGTTTGCTGAAATAGATTACTAAATCGATATTTTCAAATCTGCCAAATTTGTTTGTTTTGAGTCAAACAATTTGCCGGAAGGTTTAATCTTAATTTCATATTCAATTCAATATCAGTTTAAAGCAGTTTTTAATTCTAATTTTGAAGCCTAAAACAGATCAAAATGAGACAAACAAAAATTGTTGCAACAATATCAGATCAACGATGTGATGTGCCGTTTATTGAATCGTTGTATAAAGCCGGGATGAATGTTGCACGCATAAATACAGCACATATTTTAAAAGAAGGTGGAATTAATTTGATAAAAATATTCGGACAGTATCAAAATCCATCGCGATAATGATTGACACCAAAGGGCCTGAAATACGCACATGTAAAATGCAGGTCCACACAGAATTAACAAAAGATCAGGAAGTACTTTTTTCATTTCAGAAAATCAATTCGGAAATGACCAACATTTGTGTAAATTATAAAAAGTTTGTTGATGACTTAAATGTTGGCGACAATATTTTAATTGATGATGGTGATATTAAATTTACTGTAGTAGAAAAGTTTGCCGATTACTTACTTTGTAAAGTTGATAACAGTGGAATCGTAAAAAACAATAAAAGTGTAAATGTTCCAGGTATTAAAATCAAGCTTCCTTCAATATCAGAAAAAGATAAGGAATTTATAGCTTTTGCCGCCGAACAGGATCTCGATTTTATAGCACATTCATTTGTGCGAAACCGAAAAGATGTTCAGGATATACAGAAGTTACTGAATAAACACAAAAGCCCAATTAAAATAATTGCCAAAATTGAAAATCTGGAAGGTGTTAAAAACATTGATGAAATTTTGGAAGAATCATATGGAATTATGGTTGCCCGCGGAGATCTTGGTATCGAACTTTCAGGCGAAAAAATTCCAACAGTACAGCGCAATTTAATACGCAAAGCAATTCTGCAGAAAAAACCGGTAATAATTGCTACTCAAATGCTTCACACAATGATCGAGCATCCGAGGCCAACACGTGCCGAAGTTAGTGATGTTGCAGGCGCAATATATTCACGTACCGATGCAATTATGCTAAGTGGAGAAACTGCATACGGGAAATACCCAGTTGAAGCCATTGAAACGATGGTACGAATTGCTAAAGAAGTGGAGCCTGACCGTGATAAAAGATACGATGTAATACTACCTCCAATAAAAAATGAAATTCCGGCTTACCTGGCACAATCGGCTATCAGAGCTGCTAAAGAGCTGGAAAACTGCGTTATCATCACTTCAACAACTACCGGCAAAACTGCTCGTTACCTTGCCGCTTACCGGTCAAATATTCCGGTTTATGCGAAATGCCATTCTCACAGGGTGGTGCGCGAACTGGCCCTTTCGTTTGGTATTAAACCATCATTCCTTGAAATAAAAAAGAACAAAATGCAAATTCAAAAGGCTGCTGTTCAATCTCTTTTAAATGATAATACAATTAATTTGAATGATTTGCTTGTTTATGTTGGCGGAAGATTTGGAGATGCCGCCAGTGCTTCATTTATTGAGGTTTCAACGGCTGACAAACTTTTTGTTTCAGCAAAATAATATTTAATTGATACTTTTGGTCTTGATACTTGATACTAAAATTTAAAATCTTTAAAAATGATTTCCCGACGTTCATTTGTTTCAAAAAGTGCACTTGCACTTGCAGGGTTTTCTATTTCAAAGAATAGTTCACCCGTGAATATCTCTCAAAATATAAATAGTTTACCAATAGTTATTTCGACATGGAATCATGGTTTGCCGGCCAATGAAGCGGCCTGGGAAATACTTTCAAAAGGGGGAAATTCATTGGATGCAGTTGAAGCAGGAGTTAGAATTCCTGAGGCCGATCCTAAAGTTATAACTGTTGGTTATGGTGGAATACCCGATTCGGGCGGTAAAGTAACCCTTGATGCATGTATAATGGATGAAAAAGGAAGGGCAGGAAGTGTTGCCTGTTTGGAAAACATTAAACATCCGATTTCGGTGGCACGACTTGTAATGGAAAAAACGCCACATGTTATGCTGACAGGAAAAGGTGCGCTGCAATTTGCACTGGATAATGGTTTTGAAAAAGAAAACCTGTTGACTCCGCAAATGAAAAAGCCTGGAAGAAGTGGAAAAAGAAAGAAAGCGTTCAATACTAAAATAAATATTGAAAATCAAGTGCTTGAAAATCATGATACAATTGGTATGCTGGCAATTGACAGGGATGGCCGGATTTCAGGGGCATGTACTACAAGTGGAATGGGTTATAAAATGCCTGGCAGGGTAGGTGACTCTCCAATAATTGGTGCAGGTTTATTTGTTGACGGAGAAGTGGGTGGTGCAGCGGCAACTGGTTCAGGCGAATTGGTAATGAAAACACTTGGCTCATTTCTGGTGGTTGAATTAATGCGTAACGGAATGTCGCCAACCGAAGCGTGTGAAGAAGCAGTTCATCGTATTGCAAAGAAAATCCCCAACTACCAGCAGCATCAGGTAGGTTTTATTGCATTAAACAAATCCGGTGAATATGGTTCCTATTGCATTCAGCCGGGGTTTAATTTTGCCGTAAAAACTGAGAATAAAACTGTTTTGGAAGATGCTGAAACATGGATAAAAAAGTTGTAATATATTCAGCAGATTGTGAAATTACAATCTGCTGAATTTTTTTCTATTTAATAATTACTTTCCAGTTTATTACCCCTGTATTTGCAATTTCAAAACTGAAAACATAAACTCCCGGCAAAAAATTAGTTAAATCCAACCAGTTTTTATTGAAATCCTTTTCTTCGAAAACGATAATTCCGGCTATGTTGAATATTTTGAAATCGACAGTTTGATTTTGTAAATCGATAAAAATTTTATCATGTGCAGGATTTGGATAGATTTTGATATTGGATAAAGAAATAGCATCTGATTTTAAAGGCTTTAACACTTTCAAATTGATAATTTTTGATTCTAATGTTAGTTTTGGAAAAAATGTATTTCTTACGGTAAGCACATATGAACCATTATCTGCCAGTGTTGCCTGTTCAATTAAAAGTTGTTGTTGATCTGGTTTTTCAAGAAAGGTTCCATTTTTTTCCATCTGAAGAAATCTCCAGGTTTGCCGCAGTGTATTCCGGGAAATCTAAAGTTATTGATTCATTAATGTTGACAGTTGTATCAATATCTTCTCCAAAGTTTACTTGAGGCCAATAAATAAAATCAGAACTGAAATTCCTGAAATTCCCCAATCCCAGAATTCTCTCTAATTCTAAAAAGGACAAATTGTTATTGCTCAAATCCAATGTTTTCAAAGCAAAAAAGTCTTCAAGTCCTTTCATATCTTGAATATTTTTTCCACTTAGATTTAAACTTGTAATTCCAGCAATTTGTGATGAAATAATATAATTATCCAAAGTACCCTCATCGTATTTTAAGTTAATCAAACCCTGTTCAAAATTATCATCAGGAATGTACGACCTTGCTTGTAAAGCGCAGTTTTCAGAATAACTCGCCCCATTGTCCTTATACCAGAAAAAATAATTTGGTGCATTATTATCGTCATCAACCTGAATACACTTAAGGTCAGGGTTATTTCGCGCATCGATTCTCAATTTTAAATTGTTACCGTTTTTAACATTCAAGCTTTCAAGTGCATTGTTTTTTGCCCATAGTTCTGCAAGTGCCTTATTATTACTTAAATCCAATGATGTCAACTTATTGTTTTCGCAACTAAGCCAGAGTAAGTTCTTGCATTCGCTTAGGTCAATATTTGTCAGATAATTGTTGTTGAAATTAAAGTCATTTAAAACGTTGTTAGATCCTATATTTAAGGATGTTAATTGATTATTGTTACAGTATAAATATTCAATTTTTGTGTTGTTGCTTAAATCTAAACTTGTAATTTGGTTTTGTTCACAGGAGAACCTGGAAAGTGAAGTAAAATCTTGTATTCCAGTTAAATCAGTAATATTTCGATTACCGATTCCTAATTCTCCAAATGATATTATAATTTCAGTTGGTACCGAATCATTTAAAATAACATCATACTTTCTGTCAATAAAATATTGTTCGAAGTTGTCATCGGGCATATAGGTCATTTCAATTTTAAGGTTTGAGCAATCAAATGAATATTCGGAATAACTATCTTTTTGCCAGTTTGGGTATGCATAAGCGGAATCTATATTGTCAACTAAAATACATGCCGGTTGATTTCCATAGGATGTAAAATTTAGGATGTTTTGATTGTTGCCATTTTGAATGTTGATGTTACTCAATAAGTTTCCGGTGCAATTAATCCCTTCAATTAATTTATTGGAAGTCAAATCCAAATCTTGTAAATAATTATCTCCACAACTTAAATTTTTAAGCAAAGGATTTGCCAATAAATCCAAATTTTGCAATTTGTTACTTGCACAATTCAAGGTATGAAGGACAGGATTTGAAGAAAGATCTATAGTTGTAAGACTGCTGCCGGCGCAATTTAATGATTCTAAAAGTGTATTGCTTTTAATATCTAAATGTTCCATAAAGAAATTTCCACATTGTAAGTTTTTCAAGTTTATGTTTGAACTTAAATCGAATGTTGTTAAGAAGTTATTACTGCAAATAAGTGTTTCTAACGCTTTAAAATCCTCAATTCCTGTTAAATCATGGATTTCCCGGGCTTGGATATTCAAATATTTTAAAGCCCGAATTGCAGCGGAAGGCACGGAGTCATTTAATGGACCAAAATCAAAATTCTGGTTTATAAGGTCTTGTTCGAAATTATCATCAGGAACATAAGTCATTTCCAAAACGTAATTGGAACAATCTTCTGAATACGTTGCATATCCGCTTTTCCACCAGTAATAATATTCATTTGCTGCCAGCGGATCGTCCACCTGAATGCAAAAAAGGTTTTCGTTGGATGTTAAATCTAAATTTGTTAGGCTTTCGTTATTTCCATTTCTTAAATCTATTCCTGTTAGTTTATTATTTGATGCATTTAAGTATCTAAGTGTTTTATTATCAGTTAAATCAAGATGGCTCAATTGATTGTCGTTGCACATCACTTGAGTTAAGTTTAAATTGTTTCCTAAAATAATTTCTATGAGTTGGTTTCCGCTGCAAGAAAGAAACTCCAACAATGTAAAGTCTTCAATACCTGTAAGATTTTTTATGTTTTTGTAACGAATGTCAAGTGATTTCAGATTCTTTATTGCAACTGTTGGTACAGAATCGTTTAAAGTTGTTTCGCTGTCCAATCCTAAGTCAATCAGTGCTTGTTCGAAGTTGTCGTCAGGCACATATGTCATTTTTATTTTGTAGCCCGAACAATCAGTTGCATAAGCGGTAAATATATCTTTATACCAGTTATCGAATTTATAAGATGCATCTTCATCATCAACCTGAATACATAAGAGATCCGGATTTTCACGCGCATTTAAATTCATGTTATTGTTATTGCCATTTTGTAAATTTAAACCTGTTAGTTTATTGGTAGCACAACTCAATTCCGCTAATTCCGTGTTTGAAGACAAATCCAAATCAACAAGCTCATTGAATTCGCAATACAAAAGTTTTAATTTTTTAATCGATGATAAATCAAGTGCAGATAATTGGTTGCTGTTGCAGTTTAGTCTTTCTATCGAAATAAAATCTTTAATACCTGTTAAATCCGCAATATTTTTATAATCGATGAGCAATGTTTTTATATGTTTAATTGCCTCTGTAAGTACCGAATCGTTCAATTCGCCTGAGTCAAAACCTAAACCTATTAATGCCTGCTCAAAATTATTGTCTGGGATAAATGTTTTTTGATTGGAAAACTCTACACCAGGGCTGGAATAATGTGTCCAGGAACCTTTCAACCAACTTGAATACGTCGCAGCAACATACATATTGTCAACTTCTATCGAAAACAAAGTTGGATTACCTGTGGCATTCATGATGCCTGAAAATTCTTCTCCCATTTTTTCATTATTCCCGTTCCTTAAATCCAGTTTTGTAAGTTGATTATTTGCACAACTTAACCGGTTTAAATCCGGATTTGAACTTAAGTCAAGTGTTTTTATTCTGTTTGATGCACAGTGTAAGGTGTTAATTTCATGGTTGTTGCTAATGTTTAACTCGGTTAAGGAGTTGTAAGCACAATTAAAAACTTTTAAAAAAGTATTTTGAGAAATATTTAAAGAACTTAATTGATTATAAGCGCAATTTAAATCGATTAACTTGACATTGTTTGTGGGATCCAAATTCTTTAATTGATTAAATTGGCAGTTTAAAGTTTCTATTTTTGGATTTAAACTTGTATTTAACGAACTGAGTTGGTTTTGTTTACAATTTAAGTTGGTCAATTGATTGTTCTGTTGAAAATCAAGGGAAGTTAAATCGTTAGAACTACAATCTAAGTTTTCCAATTCCTTGCAATGGCTTAAATCTATACTTGAAAGTAAATTCATAGCACAATTTATTTTAGTTAAGGTGGGGTTCGACTTTACATCAAGTGCAGTTAATCGATTGCTATTGCAATTTAAACTTCTCAACTTGTTATTTGATTGGATATCCAAAACAGAAATCCAGGTATTTTCACAGCTTAACTCTTTTAATGCTAAATTGGAACTAATATTTATAATTTGCAGGTAATTATTACTGCAATCTAAAATCTCCAGTTGAGTAAAGTCTTCAATACCAGTCAGGTTTTCGATATATTTCCCTGATATTAGTAATTTTTTATACTGCTGATGTTGGCGGTTGGTATTAAGTCATTTAATGGCCAGGAGTCATAACCTAATTCGATTAAAGCCTTTTCAAAATTATCATCTGGAACGTAAGTATTTTGTGAAAACGAATTTAAGACAGTAATTAACAAAATGCTGATTGTGTAAATGAGGATATTGATTTTCATAATCGGTTTTTAAAATTGTTTTTACCTTTTAATTTGAATTTTTGTTGTGCGAATTGTAACATAAATTTAGATATAAAAATCAAATTAAATATTAGAATAAATCATATTTAAAAGCATAAAAAAAGCCATTCATCAATTGATGAACAGCTTTCTTAATGTCTTTCATTTTAGCTTACCAACGGTTTCCTCCACCGCCGCTTCCGCCTTCTCTGCGTCCACCGCCGCCGCCGCCACGGTCATCACGACGTTGGAAACCACCACCGCCGCCACGGTTATCATCGCGACGTTGGTAACCACCACCACCGCTACTTCCACCGCTTCTACCCTGGTAGCCACCGCCACCGCCGCCTCTGCTTTGATACCCACCGCCGCCTCTTGAGTCTCTGCGTGGGCGTTCTTCACGGTCATTGGCTTCTTTGACCACAATTTCTTTACCATCTAATTCAGTTCCGTTAATAGCAGCGATTGCAGCTTTCGCTTCTTCATCGTTTGGCATTTCAACAAAACCAAATCCTTTTGAGTTACCGGTTTCTCTGTCAATAATAACTTTGGCAGATGTTACTTCTCCATGTGCAGAGAAGAGTTCTTGTAAGTCGTCACCTGTAGTGGCTGAGCTTAATTTTGCAACAAATAAATTCATAAAAAATTTAAACAATAATGAATAATAAAAAATAATAAAGTGGAAGTGTTTTTCATTGGGAAATTTGATTTGTTATGATTAAGTTTTCAATAATTTGAATTAAAAAAATAAAATCAAGTTAAACCCCTAACAATAAAACTTTTAAACTTCTTAATACAAATTAAAGCACTATTTGTCAGATTCACTACACTTTAAAGTTATTTTTTGATTTTTATTTGAATAAATTTTTTTTAACCGATATAAATACATGTAAATTATGATTTTATGAAAATTGAGTTTGAATTTTGCAATGAAAATAATATATGTCAGGTTAATGTAAAACAACTATTTCATAACATAAAAAAACCTTCCCGAAGGAAGGTTTTGTAAGGTGAGATTTGGATTTATAAATAAGGTTAAAAACCTTTGTATTTTCAATGTATTAATAAATCAAATTTTATGTTAATACCTGAGCGCTGCGAAATTATATTTTATTTCGAAGAATATTCACCACTGCATCAACAATTTCATCATCTTCAAGTGAAGCATAATTAAAAATCACGTCAAAATCGTTATTTTCAGCTTTTCTTCCAATAATTTTCTCAATAAATGAATCTCTTTTTTTATCCATATCATTTATATAATCCGAAGCTTCTGCCTGGCTGCAGTCATTTATTTGCATAATTCGGTTTATCCTCCATTCAGTAGGTGCTTCCAGTCTGATATTTAATTTGTTAGGTATGTTTTTCAAGATTACGCCAGCTGAACGGCCAACAATAATTTTACGCCCGTCAAAAGCCAAACGACAAATAATACCTTTCAGAATTGTAATAAGTTTTTCATCTAATATGTCGTAAACCTTTTCTTCTGAAAAGGCTTTTGATACTTCATTCAATAAGAAAATTGCTTCCTTTTTATCATCATAATTCCCAATTTCAATATCGTTAATCATGTCATTTACAGATTTTGCAAAAACCTTTTTATCGACCCATTCCCATTCTGCATCTGTTTTTGTATCCGACATATAACTGTAGCCCGTTAAAATCTTTGAAAGTTTTATGGCAAGTCTTTGGGCAGAGCAGCCTGCTTGTCTTGATATAGTAACTATCGGTCCCGGAAAATCGCCGGTTTCAAGATTGTAACAAGAGAAGGTATGCAAATATTTGTTTACAAGATTTTCCATTTTGACATAGTTTTAACGAATCATTTATTTAAATTCGAAATTACAATCAAATTCTGTTTTTTTATACATATGAGTGAACCAAATTCATTTAATTTAAATGTTATGCAACAAGTTTTTGTTGAATAATGAAATCAAAATCGTTTAAAAATTAATAATGAACAAACCGGTTAAAACAGCAATAGCATCTTTTGGTATGTCGGGACTAGTATTTCATGGTCCTTTATTGAAGGTAAATCAGAGATTTCAGGTAGTTGATATTTTGGAACGCTCTAAAAACATTTCAAAAAAAATGTTCCCCGTTGCAAACATTGTAAGAACCTATAATGAAATTCTTGAAAATCCTGAGATTGAACTTGTAATAATGAATACGCCCGATAAATTTCATTTTGAAATGGTTAAAAAGGCATTGTTAAGCGGAAAACATGTGGTTGTGGAAAAACCAATTACACAGAAAAGCCGGGAAGCAGAAGAACTTGTAGCGTTGGCAAATGAAAAAGGACTTGTTTTTACTGTATTTCAAAACCGGCGGTGGGACGGCGATTTCAGAACAGTGCGAAAGGTTTTGTCTGAAAATAATCTTGGACGTATTATTGAATTTGAGTCGCATTACGATCGTTACAGAACTTCAGTTACTCCCGGAACTTGGAAAGAAGAAAAAGATGAATATGGAGGTGTTTTATATAATCTTGGTTGCACATGATCGATCAGGCTTATGTTTTATTTGGAAAACCAAAATCAGTTTCAGCGCATTTAAAAATTGTTCGAACTGGTGGGGAAGTAACAGATTATTACGATATCAGGTTGGAATATGATGGATTTTCGGCGATTCTGAAATGCTCGTATCTGGTTAAAAATCCCGGACCGCGATACAGTATTTATGGTGAATACGGTACATTTCACAAATGGGGGATCGATCCGCAGGAGGAATTATTAAAAGCAGGAAATTTACCTGTTGGAGACAATTGGGGAACCGAACCTGAATCGGAGTGGGGGACTATTTTATTTGAAAAGGACGGAATGGATTTTAAAGAAAAAATTGAAACCGTACCAGGCGATTACAACATCTTTTACAATAATGTTTACGATGCAATCAGAAATGGAGCCGAACTTTTGGTAAAACCAGAAGAAGCCCTTGAAGTTTTGAAAATAATTGAGGCTTGTGTGGTGAGTAACCGGGAAAAAAGGACTGTTATTTTGTGATACTTACGCAACCTTTAATCTTATAAATCAATCTAAACCAAAAACCAAATGAATGAAAATCTCTAACCTGATTTTTCTGTTTCTTTCAATAGTGGTTTCATTATCTGCCCACGCCCAAAAAGAAGGCGTTGTTTGGCCGGTTGGACAAGGTAAACAGATTAACTTTCAGTCAGGCAGTTTTGAATACTTAGATTTTACAGGTGATCCAAATACAAAAGCAAGCATTTCTGATAAGGAAGGTAATTTGGTGTTATATACCAATGGGCGAACGGTTTGGAACTACAATCACGAAATAGTATTAAATGGCGAGAAGCTTATATCTGATGATATTTTTCAAAATAACAAACCAATTTTTGTTCCTTACCCTAAAAAAGATGGTTGGTACATTCTGTTTTATGAGGAAGATGATTATCAGATAATACAGGGAAAGTATAACAACGCACTTTATTACGCTGAAATAAACGCAAATGCCAATAACGGAAAAGGGGAAGTTGTTCGTCAGAAAATAAAAATCCATGACAATTTTCATTCTGGACCATCAATTGCCGGATTTTGCAATAACAGTTATTATTGGCTTGTTAATGATAGAAATGATAACACAGTTATTGATGAATCGATAGACAGGATATATTTTTACAAAATTGATGAGAATGGCGTTAATCCGGTTCCGATAATTAACGGGCATTTTATGATTGGCAATTCACGCAATTACAGTTTTTCTCCGAACGGCGACCAATTAAGCTTCTTTATTGATGGCAAGATTACCGGTAATGTAATTTCTGATTTCAATTTTAAAACAGGGAACTTTATAATCATAGATTTATTACTGATGATTTTTTATGGTCCAAAGAGTTTTCGCCTGACAGTCGGCTCTTCTATTATTTTTCAGGACCGCTTTTATTGCAGCTTGATGTTGGCTATACCGATAATCACACTATTAAACAAAGCATTGATACGATACTTACTTTAACCCAGAACAAAGATGTTCTTTATCCGGGACAAGATATTAGGCTGGCTCCTGATGGCAAATTATATATTCATTATGTAGATGTTCCAACAGGAAAACAAAAACTTGGAAGAATTAATAAACCCAACTTAAAAGGTTTGGCTTGTGAGCCTGAACTTAATCTGAGTGATATAGATTTTTACAATTTCAAGTTCCCCGATTTTGTAACAAGCTTTTTCAGAGATAAAACTCCTGAAATGCTGGATGAAGTTTTCCCGGACGCCGGACCTGATATTGTAATGTGTTCAAATTCAGTAGTTAAAATTGGAAATAGTAAAAAAGAAAATGCTTTTTACTCCTGGAGCCCAGGTTTAAACCTTGACGATCCTTTTTCACCGCAAACTATTTTTTCGCCTCAGGAGTTTTATGATTTTCCTAAGAAGAGCGAATATGTTTTACGCACAACCGATGGAAATTGCTGGCTTAATTTTTGACAACACAAATTACGGTAAATCCTATTCCGGGAAAATTACCAATTGAAGGTAGCTGGTCGGTTTGCCCATTCGTAGAGGAGGTGGAATACCTACTGTAAGCGGAATACCAATTTGCATTGGCTGGTTAATGGAGGTGAAATGTTTCAACCCAACTATTAACAATGTCAAAATCAATTGGGGCGAAACAAATATGAATGCCTCAGCAGGGATTTCAACAAACAGTTTCGTTTGTTCGGATACTGCTGTTTTTCCGGTTCGGATTAATGTACAATTGATTACTGAAACACCAAATGGGCCTGCCAAAATTTGCATAGCCGAAAGTGCAAATGTTGAATATCAAATTAGAAATACAAACGGTTCGGTTTATGAATGGTTTCCGGAAGCAGGAGAAGTTGTATCGGGGCAGGGGACAAACAAAATTGCTGTAAACTGGCATGGCGCCGGCCAGCATAAAATTACAGTTGAAGAAACAAGCGTTACAATTGATACAATATGTTTTGGCGAATCGGTACCTTTTGTTGAAATAATCAATGATAGTTTGAATATTGAGTTACAAAATGTTTCTTATAATCTTCAAAACAATCTTCTAATAAACTATTCATCTGAAAAAATTCAGAACCACAAACATTCATTATATCTGCGCAAACAAAATGAATTTGGTGATGCAAGTGAAATTACCATTTCCGATTTGTATGATGGAGATTTAACAGTTACACCAACTTCGAATACATTTAATACTGAATTAATCAGCTTAAAAGTAACTAATATTTGCAGCGAAACTTTTTTGTCGAATCAATTGCAAACCATTGTTTTAATAGGTTTTAATGATGAATATAAAAGTCAAATCAAGCTAAACTGGAATATCAATCAGTTTTGGGAAAATGACAAACTTGAACATGAAATCTGGCATTCAACAAACGGTACGGATGGATGGAAAATGGTAGGAAAGATTGACTCAGAAACCGAATTTAACTATCAAATAAATGAGTTATCGTTGACCCATTTTTTCAGGATAAATGAAATTAACCGTGACAAAACTTAGAATCATGGTCGAACACAATTAAAATTGAGTAAAGACGATTTAATGATCCCCGATGTTTTTACTCCAAACGCCGACGGAATAAACGATGAATGGGAAATCAAAAATATTTATTTCCACCCCTTTCAGGAAGCAGCGGTCTATAATAAATACGGGGAAAAAGTTTTTGAATGTAAAAACGAATTTATTCCGTGGGACGGGAAAATAAATGGTGAGATTTTACAGGGGACCTATTTTTATCAAATTACTTTCGTTGGCGAAACTATTAGGTACGGACAAGTAACAATTTTACAATGAATAACTTAGTTAGAATATTTATGATTGTTTCTTTGTTCGCTGTTAATATTCTGAGCGCACAGGATTTTCCGTATCATTATTTCTCCAACTCGAACCCGATGGTAAATAACCCATCATTTGCTGGCGCTGAAAACGAAATGAGAGCAGATGTAGGAAGCTATAATTTGTGGGCAGGTGGATTTAAACCGCTTAATGATTATATGGTTAGTTTTTCAATGTCACCCGATTTTCATAAGAAGATAAAACATTTGTCGTATGATACACGTGTGGGCTTGGGCGCTGTATTTTTGAATGAAAAAATTGGGCCTTATTCGCAGCATATTTTTCAATTGATCTATGCATATCACATTCCGCTCGACAAAACCTCTTTCCTTTCACTTGGTATTAGCGGCGCAATTGAAAACCTGAGTATTGATGTTAATTCACTTTCGCCACTTCAACCCGATGATCCGCGAATTGAAACGGGTAACAATAATGCATTTTTGGTAGATGGTGGTTTTGGTGTTGCAATTCATGGCGAAAAATATCTTATTTCTTTTCGGCACTCAATTTGGCAAGTGGCGATTTCAATTTAAAATATGCCTGCTGCAGAAATCCAGAACCACAGAAAGTTTTATTTTTCAGGAAATTACAGTTTTGAACTTAGCACAAATATTCACTTACAACCCGCGTTTACTTTGCGAAATTCCAGGATAAACAACTTCAATTACGATGCTTTGACTACTCTTGATTTTAAGTGGTTTGCATTTGGAATGGGCTATCGCAGTGAAAATTCATTATTCCTTTATACCAAAATACCTTTCAAAGAATTCTATTTTACTTATACATCCGAAAATCCATTGGGAACAAAACACATGATTGGAAATGGCCACATGTTTTCATTTGGGTGGGAAATAAAAAATGGACTTTAATTTTACCACTTTCATTTCTTTAAATGAATTGCTTTTTTTATTGCGGTTCGTGAATTGAGTTTAAGAACAGCAGCATCCTAAAAAACAGCGTAATGGGTCAATCCGATTTTCCACTATTCTTTTTCCTGTGCAACTTCCACCAAAGCATAAAACCACTGATTAAAACAAGTAAAATACAAATTCCCGCAAGTGGTACTATCAGAATATAAAACGGGCCAATCCACTTTTCAAAAATACGACCTGTGTGCATTTCCAATGCCACATTCCAAAGTGACATTGGCGAAGCTTTTCTGATTTCTTCTGACATTTCGGGTAAAACCGGCATTTGCGTATTTTGTGATGTCAAAATTCTGGCCCCACCGTTATAGTCAAACCAAAAAGCGGCTTTGTAACCTTCAATAAAACCAGCTGCCATGTTTGCTCCGATCGGACTTTTTAATCCTTCGGGTTCAACATAAGCCCGTTGTGTAAAAAAGTCGGCAACAGCGCCGTTTTCAATATTCCATAAAAACATTCCGCTAAATGACCCAACCAGGTAAATTTTATCGCCAATTGGTTTGAAAACATTACAGCCCATTACACTTACAGGAGGTTGCGAAAAAGCCGGTTGCAGTGTTTCTGTAAGTGTTTCTTCAGCAAAATAAAAACCATCGGCAGTAGAAAAAATGTATTGTTTTGTATCATCGTCCCACTGAACTCTTCGCAATTTATCGAACCACGGATTTGGGCTGTCCATGTGGGGTCCGGGAATAATACCGACTTGTTTTGTGGCAATTGCAATCAAAAGTGGTGGCCGAAGATGCATACCCGCAAATGTGTTGATGACAAGAAAAACAACAAAAATATAACCTACAACATTGTGCCAGCGCAGGTTTGTTTTTTTCGTTGAAACAATTGATACAACCTCTTTTGCTTTCTTTTTCCGGCTACGAATAATTTTCGGGAAAATGAAATGCAGCAAACCTGTAACCGATAATAATATAGTTACCAATCCCAGCAAGTCAACCAGCAATTTTCCTGGCAATCCAAATAATTCGCCGCTGTGCAATTGCCAAAACGTTTCAAAAAGCCCTGTCTTTCTCTGGTAACCAACAGGTTCAGGGAGTTGAATTGTTTCAAATATTTCACCGTCAGTGCTTTTTAGTAAATAATGGCGTGTTAAAACCAGTAATGTGTCGTTTTTAAAGCCAGGTCAGCAATTCTGTCCTCGTTGACTGTAAGTTTGATTTTTTCCCAGTCACTGCCAATTTTTCTTTTGTAAAGTCCTAATTGTGTTCCGGCAAACAACACGTTTTTATAAAGAACTACCGCGTAAATTTTTTTGTTATCTATTCCTTTGTGAAAACCCTGGTTAAAGTCATCAAAAGTTTTAAAATCATCTGCAGTTTTCCAGATTCCGATATTGCCGTACATTAGAATTGAAGTGCTGTCAATTTTTGTTGAACTGCGCACTGCCGCCAGATTCCAGTTGTT
Source organism: Draconibacterium sp. (assembly GCA_016705335.1). Classification (GTDB taxonomy): domain Bacteria; phylum Bacteroidota; class Bacteroidia; order Bacteroidales; family Prolixibacteraceae; genus Draconibacterium. Next base: position 48,557 of record JADIYN010000025.1, read on the forward strand.
GTATGTATAATTTGAGGGCAATAATTTTCTTGAAACATCAATAGGCGAAAACAGTTGCCTGTGGTTCATTATTATTCCGGAAAAAGCAAAAGCTATGGCAAAAAATGCAATAACAATTGCCGGCCATTTATGCAGTTTTTTAAAAATTTTTATTCCCCAATTCTTCTTCATCGCCTTAATCAACAAAAAACTTTATTGTAAATCAAATAAGATCATAATAAAATACATTAATGTCTGCAAATATATTATTTAATAAATGTTGGGGTAACTGAAAGCATGATATAAGCCCAATGGTTTCCGGCTTTATGGTCGCCGCCTTTTATCAGTTCCATACTTTCTGATGCTAACATGGTTGACCAGCCAGCACTAAGCGATGCGATTTCATGCACTTTATAGGATAATGAAAGATCGATTTCTGTTCCCAGATAGTTGCTGGCATCTGCACTTATTTTTCCTTCCGAAGCAAAAAAATGCAGGTCGGCATTAAAACCGATTTTCTTTTCTGAAAGTTTGTATTTCAGAAAAAAATCATTCAAACCAACAGAATTAATGTGGTTGCCCACATAGAAATAATCCATAAAACCGTTGAACTTATGATTGGTGCCATACATCGGATTAAACGCATAATTTTTGTCATTTTTGTCGTAAGAATTTCCGGAGAGAAATTCATACCCGGCTGTAAAACTGTTCTTTAATGAAGCTTCAAGCAAATAATTCAATGCGCTTATATCTTTTCCCGAAATGTGTTTTCCCGACTGATAATACAAATTGGCAGCCAGTGCAACACTCCCAACAGTTATTGAATAACGTCCACCCATGGTTTGACTATATTTTGACACTTGTTTTTCGTTTTCCATTACCGGAATGCCATTGTTTAAAAACAGCAAACTCAATGTATTTTTATTCCAGGTTTTATTGAACCATGCAAATTGTAAATCTTTGTAAGCATCAGGCCCATCATAAATGTTGTTTGTGATATTACTGTTTTCATGATGTGCTATCCCGAAATGTAATTTAAAACTGTTTTCAAACTTGAAGAGAGCCAAATCGTGCGACCGGGCCTGCTGGGTCCAGCCTACATTCCCAAATATGCGGTGATCATCGTACACCAATTCCTGACGGCCTGCTTTTAAAGAAAAGTTTTTTGCTAAAACAACATCTGCCCAGGCTTCGTGTACCGAAACAGCATAATCTTCGTTGTTAACAAGTTGTGGCTGGCTTCCCCAGTAACGCACATCCTGTAGCGTGAGTTTTGTTTTTACGATTTCATGGCTGAATATTACATTTAAACGCGAACGTTGCGAGGTTGGTACTGACCAATCCTGATCGGTGCTGGCAAGTGTTTTATATCCGTGATTAAACTCTGTACGAGGTCTGAATTCACCGGTTAACGAAAACTGGGCATTAGAAACATTCACTATGCAACATGTGAAAATTATAAAACTTAAATATTTAAAAACTTTCATTTTTTCTTTTTTGAATTTGATGATAATTGCAATTACGTAATCGACAATGTAATTTTTGGTGTATTTTATTTAACTGAACCACGGATTACACAGATTCTCACGGATTGTAAGAAATGTAGGTAAATCTTTGAAAATCAGGGCAATCTGTGGTTAAAATCAATTCTATTTGTTAGTCTTTACTTTTAGCTACAGCATCGTAAGATTTTTCTCTTTTTTCAGCTTCTTTCATCCACTCAGGAACAACTGTTTTCAGGAATTCCTGTTTTTCAGCTTTCAGGGTTTTCATGTCAAGACCAATAAATTCCTGCGCTTTTTCTTTAGTGGTAATATCGGGATAGGGGATTTCCTGGTTAAAATTATGTGAGGCAAGTAATCTGGCCAGTTTTATACGTGTTTCCTGAGCAATTGTAATACCTGTTGAAATTACCCTGCCCAATTCAATTGGCGAGTGAAAAGAAGCTCCGTGGCTGGCTGCTGCATAATCCCAACGCCATTGTGCATGGCGGATTCCCATTAAAATATCCTTCATTTCGCTTTCCGTGGCGCCCAAATCCCATGCTTTTTTTGCTTCAACATGTGCACGAACCAATTGTTCTTCCAGTTTATTTCGGTTTTCTATTATTTTATCCTGTCGGTCGTAAACATTGGCCATTAAAGTTGAAGCTTCTTCGCGATGGCATACCTGGCACGAATTGGCAATGTTGTTCAGCGGCGACTGCATTTTATGATCGGTGTATTTTTGTCCGCCTTCACTTTTATACGGCATATGGCAGTCGGCACACGAAACGCCGCGTTGCGCATGAATACCTGTCATATAAGTTTCATAACCGGGATGCTGAGCTTTTAACATTGGAGCTTTACTCATTGCATGTGTCCAGTCACTGAATTCAATATTGTCGTAATATTCTTCCATCGCTTCTGCCGAAAAACCGTTATCCCACGGGAATTTCAAATAATTGGCACCCTCGGCAACATTTTTGTCAAAATAATATTCAACATGACATTGTGCACAAACCAAACTCCGCATTTCCTGGTGGCTGGCTTTTTTAATGTCTTTTCCCATTCTTTCAAAAGCCTCAACTAAAGCGGGGCGTGTAATTGTAAGGTTCATGGTTTCGTTGTCGTGGCAATCGGCACAACCAATTGGGTTAACTACTTGGCTCCCAATCCGGCCCATTGTCCGGTATAAAACTGAACAACACCTTTTTGATTCATTAGTCTTGGAACATCTGGACTTTTGCAAGTCATACAGGTTGAAGGCATTGGTCCGTCGGTTTCTGATTTGGGGGCACCTGTACGCAATGTATTTTGAACATCTTTTACTGCATAAAAATGGCCACGTCCCTGGTTGTAGTCCTTTGAAAAACCATAACCGGCCCAAAGTACTACCAACCGTGGATCTTCTTCCAGCATGTCAATCATTGTGTTGCCGTTGTATTTACTTCTGAATGTTGTATCAGCGGTTCCGTAGTATGACTGGAATTCACGGGGGTAGTTTTCGCCCCAGACTTCATTTCGGGGTTCAAACTTTGCAATTTTATTTTTAGGAACATTTACGAAAGCTGCTTCTGCACGTCGTTCAACAATTGATGAAGCCAGCAGGCCAAGCAGGAAAACAACGATGATTGTGGCAAAAAACAGCAACCAAGCCAAAGCGGGGCGTTTTTCAGTGATTTTTAAAATTGAACTCATTTCGGTATAAATTTTTAGTTGTTTGTATATTCTTTAATCCAGTTGGGTACAGGGCTTTCGGGTAGTGGTACTTTTGCGTTCGGTACACTCGAAAGGCTGTTAACTCTTCCATGCGGTACTTCTCGGTGGCATTCCCAGCATTTGCGGTCGGTGCGGTGCACGTCAAGCCCTTCAACCATAACCGCAAGTTTTGGGTCAGTAAGTAATTTTTGAATGACACCTGATACAGTTATTATGAACAACATTTGCTCCTTCTTCGTGAATGAAAATAACCTGTGGCTCTTTTCTGAGGGTAAAAATTGTGGCGTGTCTCATTCCGTCTTTTGCCTTGAAATAATATTTGTTGAAAACATTGTTGTGCGGAACATGACAATCGTTGCAATTGGCTACCCTGCGGTGCGAACTGTGATTCCATGTTGCATACTGCGGTGCCATAATGTGGCAATTCGTGCAGGTTTTCGGATTGTCAGAAAGGTAGGAATACGCCTTCGAAACATAAAGGATGAAAAATGATATCCCCAATAAAATCGCGGAAATCAGCATCACAGGAAATCTCCATTTTGGCGGAGGAAGTAGTTTTTTCAGCATTATAAAATTGGTTGTATTTATGATACAAAATGCTGTTGTTTGTACATTTATTTTGTAACGAATGTTACATTTTGACAATTGCTCTGTTGATCAAAAAATTATTTAAAATCAAAATAAATAAGCATTTCATGTTTTTCAGCTATTTATTCAAATGATCATAACATTTCAATATTGTTAATTTTGTTACAGAAAATTTGAGTCAACTGCTTTAACCTTGCCAAACAAATTACATTTGCGAACCAAAAAAAACTAACCATGAATAAAGTAGTTCTGTTTTCATTACTGATTGTAATTTCATTCAATTCATTCTCACAGGGATTTATAACCGCAAAAAACGTAAAGGTTGATTTGGCGGGCTTTGTACGCAACGATTTCATTTTTGATTCACGCCGTAATTTCGATGCATGTGATCATTTGTTGAAATGTATCCGCTGGAACCGGTTTACGATTTAAATGGAAAGATATTAATGCGCAGTCAAGCGCTCAGTTTTTGAATACTTTTTCAAGGATTGGTACAAATTTTACCGGTCTTGAAATGGGCAAAACGAAAGTAAGTGCTTTTATTGAAATTGATTTTACGGGCGGAACATTGACTCCAACTGTCAGGTTGCGTCATGCCTACACAGTAATTTCCTGGCCAAAATCAAAACTTTTGGTTGGACGGACATGGCATCCAACTTTTATCGAAAAAGTATTTCCGGCAACATTAAACGAAAATACAGGATTGCCGTTTCAGGTGTTTAACCGAAGCCCCCAATTGCGTTTTACCTATACCGCCGCAAAAGGACTTGATTTAATTGCAGCCGCAGTATATCAGTACGATTACAGCAACACCGGCCCATCGGGGAAAACTTACCAATATCAGCGCGATGCAATTATTCCAAACCTTCACGGTCAGGTTCAGTATTACAATCAAAACTGGGTGTTGGGAACTGCAATCGATTGGAAATCAATTCAGCCACGTACTTCAACTACCGGAACAACCGGCACATTTGTTACAAGTGAAAAACTAAATACATGGGCAGCCATGGCCTACATGAAATATTCAAATGAAAAATTTATGGTGATGGCAAAATCAATGTTTGGTCAAAACATGTGCGAAAGCCTTTTGCCCAGTGGTTATGCCGTGGCATCCCTGAATACTTTAACCGGGGCAGAAACCTACACGCCTCTGAATCACATGTATAACTGGATAAATTTAACCTATGGAAATGCCTGGAAAGTTGGATTGTATGCAGGTTATCTCAAAAATCTCGGTACAACAGAAAATCCTGTCGGACCATTTTACGGAATGCCTTATTCTTCAGAAATCGACTTAATGTATAAAATTTCTCCCCAGTTAATTTATACCTACAAAAACTTTATGTTTGGGGTTGAAATAAGCTGGACAACTGCTGCTTATGGCGATACTGATTACAGTAACAAAGGTAAAGTCATCAATACCGAAAACGTTACCAACTTCAGAAACATGATTTCTATTGCCTATAAATTCTGATAAAGGTGCTAAATTTGAATTTTATCTTTCATCTGAACCAAAATTAAACGAAAAGTATGGCATTCGAAATATCAGTTTTTCTGAAAAACAAAATAACCCATTTTGAGGAAATCACCCGAAATCTGAGGGATGAGCATATAAATATCCGCTGTTTGACATTAACCAATATAAATCACGGCTGGGGGACCTTAAATCTTTTGGTAGATGAACCTGAAAAAGCATTTCAGGTTTTAACAGAATCAGGAAATTCAGTGGTTTTGCGTGAAGTAATTGCACTTGAAATGAAGGATGAAGCAGGTGGACTTGATGAATTGCTGTTAGAGCTTTCAAGAGCCGGAATTCATATTGAAAGTGCTTACACCCGATTGATTGCAGATAGTAAAACAGCAATTCTTTTGCTTGAAGTGCCTGATTTTATTGAAGCCACACAACGACTAAAACGAAACCAGATTCCAATTGTTGACGATCGGCTTGTTTACGGAAAGTAAGGAACAGTAAAAATGAGAAGTTAAAAATTACTGCCAAATGCTTTGAGTAATTTCCGGGGTTGCATATCAAAAAATAAAGGATTCCATCTTTTTTATCAAGACAGAATCCTTTCTGCAAAAAATAAAACTAAAAAATCGGATTTAAAAAAAGACTACGAAATTTGAATTTAAAATTTGAATCTTACTTCAAATTTTGCAGTCCTCAATTTTTCAGGTTTTACATATAAATGGCACCTCAACCAGCGGCGACGTCCTTAAAATTCTAAATAAACCCAACTGGCTTTTTAATGGGTCGATGGGCGCTTTTGCCGGCGGATTGTTCACATCGAGAACATTCTTGCTGAGCTGATCAGCAACGGTTTCATTAAAAACCACCGCTGTTTTATCAATCAACTTCTCAGCATTGTTTCTGAAATTGTCGATATGTTCAAAAGCGTTGGTAATATGCCCGAAAAGTTCAACACACAAAACACTGAGCGATGAATCACGCGGTAATCCGTATAAATCGAGCATTTGTCTTACATCTGAATTTTTCCAGACACCAAAAGCCTGTTTAGTACTTTCTTTTTCCCATGCAATCTGTTGAAACGAATTTTGCAGAACCAGTTCATTTGTAATATTAACTATTGGCAGCCCTTTTTCTTTGAGGTACTGGTTTTTTTCTTCAAGTGAATGCTGAATGGCAGGAATCATTTCCTTCTCACTTCTTTCAGGCTTTGGTTTAAGTTCCATTTCGTTCAGCAAAATATTTCTGTAATCCAATCCATCCGCTTGTTTTACCTGAGCATAAAGTAATGCCCATATACTTGTGCGGGGAGGGGAAGCTGTTACATTTTACCGTTATATACCGCCGTTGCATATGGAGAATTTACTGATATCACTTTTTCATTTCGGTTGAGCAGGCACGTGAGTGTTGGTGCGGGATGCTGCAAACCTGAAACACGCAAAGCCCGGCCAAATCTGCCCTGTGCCGTACTCCACAGTTTATCGGAGTGGCCGTACCTGAATTCGTAGGTAAACATTCCAAAAAGCTCAGGACTTTCATGATGTAAACCGGAGGTAGAGGAAGAATATAGTAATGCCTGTCGATGTCAACAGATTTCTCCATTTTTTGCATGGCATCCAAACCGGCATGATCGTGCGCACTTTCAGGAGTTACAACCCTAATATATTCCGGATTGAGTGAAAGTGGTTTTTCGTTTGGCAAATCCATTAATGACGGATGGTTGTTGCTAATCAACTGGTCGGGACTGTAAGCCAAAACGCGACAGAAAAGTGCATCGCTTTTGTCTTTCGGCGCTTTATCAAATTCAAGCCACAAATAACGGGTACGGGCTTCCGTTGCTGAATATTTTTCATTTCTGTTATACGGACTTAACGCCACACCTGCCCCAATCAACTTTGGTGTTTGTGATGGGTTGAATGTAGTTGGCAACTCAATTGCCTGTGTTTCGAATGCTGCATCGGCAAGTGGTGAATGTCCGGTATTAAACTGAGGTTCAATTAAGTACTGAACTTCCACAGTTTCGGGGAATTTGCCTTCAGCAGGTTTGTTGTCAACAACGTCAATTAAAATAATGCGGGTGTAATCTCTGTGTATCAGCCCGTCATTTCCCTTTTGGATTGCCTGGAACGAAGCAACTTTTTTCAGTTCCAGATCACCTGTAAATTCATAAGTTTTATTACCGATAGCAGTTATATCATTACCCATTCTTCTTCTTCGCCAGATATGAAAACTACTTGGTGCGAGGCTGTCCCAACTCCAGTCGCGCCCGATAAACAACGTCGTACAAACCAACCAGTGATCATGCAGTTCGTGTTTGTTGGAAAAAGTTATGCTGCTGTTGTCGGGCGACATGCTGTGCCTGATCATGCTGCTGCACCAGAATTGCAAACGTTCGCCGTTTTCCGAAAGCAAAGTCAGTTCTTTTACTTTTACATCCAACTGGTTTCCCAAACGGTTTACAATATCCGGCATTCCTTCATTTCCGCCCTGTAAAGTTTTAAAAAGAATCGGGTCGAGATTAATTGTAATCGGGTCGGGTTGAAGATAAATTCCCTGTAATGTTTTTGCATTTTGAGTATCGGTAAAAATATCCTGTTCATTTTCCGATTCCTGTCGCATATTTATAACAGTGGTTTTTCCAAACCTTGAATCTAAATTCGAGTCATTTGCATTTTTATTTCCCCAGTAATTTGCTTTTTCTTCGCCAACAGCCCGCAATGTCAACCTGATATTTCGGGCAGTGGGGAGAATGATCTCTCCTTCTGTATTTGCAATAAAATCATTGTCGGCAGGAATTGGAAATGGAGTAGTTGTATTTGTGAGATTCAAAACATTTACGTCTTTGTATGTAATTGGCACTTCAATTTCGCCGCTGGCTGAGTTTTCATCAAAAGCGCCAAATAACCTTGTGGTTTTGTACAGGGTAATGTAATGTTCGCGGCCGTTTTCACTGGCCAGATTATCCATTTTGAGCGTTTCAACCTCCACTTTTATTTCAACTGCAAATACATCAGAGTCGGGTATCCCAAACGCTTTTGCGCCTGAAGTTCCGCCCGAAGCCTGCTGTGCATTTAAAATATCCTGCACCGAGGCAGCAAGCCTGTCAACTGCATTTGTATATTTTCCGGTGTAAACCGCTGCCGGGTAACCAAGCAATGGACGGGAAAGTACTAAAGAATTTCCTTCAAAATTGTTGTCGTCGGTATTTGATTATTTTATCGGGCAACACTATCGATGTATTGTTCCAGTTGGCAAAATACATGGGCAACCAGTAATTGTTTGCATCATTTGTACCATCATAAATCTTTGTTGGATATACCTGGTAAGGCAATTCTCCATCGTATGTACCAATATTAATGTCTTCCAAAAGCATGTTCCCATTGCTTTTAACCGAATTCAGCGATTCCCATTCGTTGTCGCCGGCGGTGCTTTTTTTTCATATCAACCTGGTAACCCATAACGCCAAGAGGGCATCAAGTCGCTCGTTTGTGTTTTTATCGACTGCCATTTGGCGCAGATACCAGATTAAAATTTGTTCATCTTCCCAACCAAGGCGGATTCCAACTTCCTTTTGCGGATGAAAACCATCCTGCTTTTCTCTTAACAGATTTCCGCTAACCGGCTGATTGGCATGCACAATAGTTGCAAAACCTTCGTTAAAACGGGATGCTTCAATATACAATTCATCATAAATTCCAACGGGCGATTCACCTCCTTTAACAACAGGAAAAAGAACTGCTGCAAACAAGGTTCTTGCTTCATTTTCTTCGAGGATAGGAATTCTTGCCGCATATCTTTTTATAAACGGTCCTTTTGTATCGGGCAACGAATTGAGTTGTTCCTGTGCATAATCCGTACCGTTTTGAATGTCAACATACAGCCAGCCGCCATTTTCAAAATCTCCTGCAGCAAGTTGAATCTGCGCCTCGTAAATTAAACCTGCTTGTTTTGCCATTAAAGGCTGACGCAGTAGATGAGCATAAACTTTTCCCCAGCTCACTTTGTCGTCTTTAACAAAAGCAATTGGTGGTTTTTGGTCGCGAAGGGCACAAATATAACTGTTGTCGGTAACAGCATTTTTTAACCGGGGCGCTGTAAAATTGAATGCCTTGCGATAACTTACAGGCAAATATTTACGGATAGCCAAATCGCGATCCATTTCAGCTTTAGGTAATGTATGTTTTGAATTCGGATTAACATCAGTACTTCTTGCTTCATCGATATCGAAATATTTTGGCTTTCCGTTTTCATCAACTGCATCGCGCAAAGTTTTGTAAATTTCAGCCCTGATATCAGAATAAACAAAAGGAGAAACAGGATTTACTGCCTTTTCGTTTGCCGGAATTTTACCGGGAAATTCATCGGGGTTGTTTACGACTTTTATCTCGAATTGCGGATTTACTTCAACAAAAGCTTTTGCTTTATTTCCCACTCCGTAGTTTGTGTTTACTTCAACCAAAGGATTTATATTTCGGGGAATAAATACAATGTTCAACGATAAAACACCATTGGCATCAACGCTTTGCGGAAGAGCCATGATTGAAAATCTAGTTTGTTCGAATGACATATCTTTTAGGATTTAATGGTTATAATTAAGCAATTTGCCGCGTTTCTTCCCAGCTTTCACTGAAATTGATATCGATGATAAAACAAATGCTGATATCAATGGCAAAAGTTACCTGTGCCTTACAATTGGTTGGTGTGCCTGCCCCGGCTTTTTCGACAGAACCTTTGGCTTCAATAGTAATTGTAACACTTACTATTCCGCCAAGCAATTCTGCGTTGCCTTTAAAAAGCATAAACGCTGTGATTTTTACCACTGAACTGCTGTCGGCATAAATCTCGACACCAACCATAAACAAAATGCTGGCGTGCCCAACAACCGGAAGTCCGACGGTAATTTGCGCACCGAAACCAAATTTCAATGTCACACCAACTTTTGGACTTGTATCGGCTTCGAGTTTTAAATCAACATTTCCAACTGCATAAATGGTCCCAACCCCAACCGAAACACACATTACCTGCAAACCTCCATGGAAATTAAAAAATCCCCCGGCAGTTGGTAATAGCTGGCTTGGGTCGGTTGTGACTTTCAGCGCCGCATTAAAATAGACACCAATTCCGAGGCTGGCTTCCAGTTTTAAAGGTGTTTGCGGACTTTCATATAACTCTTTCGTTGGCGGAAACCTCACAAGTGGAATGTCTTTGCTGGCTTCAAATTTATATTCCCATATATTGGCGCTGTTGCTCATGGCTACTTTTAGCCCCTTTTTTAGCGCATCGCCATATTCGCCTGAACTTAAAGAAGCAAGAATTTCAAGTATTTTGATAACAGGTTCAAGCGCATCGCTAAATTCGATTTCGGGGGTTGGCAGATTTAACGAAGGATTATCGCTGGCATTACTGCTACCTAAGTCAACTTCCTTGCCTTTTTGCGAGTTGAAGTTTCCTTTTATTGTCATCACTTCTGTCAAAGGCCCAATGGAAACTACCATTGCAAGGTTATTCATACGGCCTTTCCATGTGTCGGCTAAATCACCTGCAAACGAATCAACATCAAAATCAAATTTTCCGACGTAATCTTTTTGCGCTTGACCTTTTGGTTTGCTGCTAGCTTTATATTGAACTGCAATTACCAATTTTCCCGGGTAGTCAATCAAAGGGTAGTCAAATGAGGGCAAATCGAATTTTAAAGCTTTGTCGGCAACACCATTAACAGCGCCTTTTGCCAGTTCGTATCCCTGATCCAATATTTTGCCGGCTTCCTCTTTAGCTTTTAATTGAAGCACATTTAATACATCACCGGCATCAGGCAGATTTATTTTGTTGAACGCATCCAACGGATTATTTCCGGCACCAACTCCTTTTAACAATGAAATTGCCTGTCCGAAATTGCTTTCAGCATCGCCAATATTTGGGAAAATACCTTTGCTGTTAAGTAATCTGGAAGAATCGGCAAGAAGTGGGGGCGTTTTACTCAGCAATGATTCAACCCCTTTTTGAATCCGGGAGTCATAAACAGCACTTTTTGTGTGCCCATGTTTTGAAGAAAGCCGAAATTAATTGTATCCGAATCAGGCAACTTCAACAAATCCTCGGGGTGCGCAATGCGTAAAAAGTTTGAAACGTCAGCATCGCTTACAACTTTATCTTTTACCCATTTCCCTGCACGGATAAGTGGAACACTCAACTGCTCAGGCAGCGGAGAAACATCACCCGTTCCGCGGTTGTGCTGCACCATTGTCCAACTACCGTCTTTTGGCATAATAACCGAACCACGGGCAGCGCAAACAAAAATGGGTTTGTTGGCTGTATCAACTGCTGCGCTGACATCAACCCTGTTGAGTTTCATTCGTTGCTGAGATCCTGCAACTTTAATCATGCAACTTAATGAACCTCCAATTGAATTATTCTGGGTTTTGAGCAAATCAACAAATTGATCAGCAGTAACATATTTACCGATTGGTAATAGTTGAACATATCCCAGAATTGATTTGCTACTAACAATATTGTTTTCTCCACCTTCAGTAACATTTTCCAATTCAATGTCGGCATCAAATGTAACTTCAGAAAAAGTAGCTGTACCAATTTTAACGGGTTTCTTAGGGGACTCTTTTATATTTCGAATATTATAATAACCTCTTACAATGCCGGGTTGAAAATCAAATTTATTATTTGGCGAAACATCAGGTTCAATAAAATTATATTTTCCATCGCTTCTCGATTCCCAACCGCTGTCGATTCTGGCAACATAACCATTTGCCAATCTAAATAAAGTGATAGTTCGCACAACATCAGCACCACAACAATATAATTTACTTTTTACCTGCACTACTTCATAACTTGTACGACCTGTAAAAACATTAAAATAAGCCTGACTTGTTCCCACAAGTACATTTTTATTCTGCCATTCGCTTAACATGCTTGTGCCATATCCGCTTAATCCGATATTTTTTACCGGAACCGCCGGTCTCCCAACCAAATTGCTAACAGCATTTGCCAAAAATTCCTCATTATACATTGTCCACACATCTTCACCCAAAGTGCTTGCATTTGCCGGACTTCCATCTGCTTTATTTATATTTATAAGTTGAATTGTATATCCTTCAAAAATTGTATCCGAATCATTTAAATTGAATGAAGTTCCCGCAGTAAGTTCCAATTGTATTCCACCATTAATATAGTTTTCAAATACCGGACTGGTATTTATCATTGTTGGTTTTTGTGGCTGGCTTGATTTGTTGTCAAGTATTGTAATTGCCAACATGCCAAAAGGCAAATTGAAAATAGCAAAGGTTTTGCCATCTTCCTTATCCTTGTAGGTTTGAACCAAATATTTTGACATTGGGATTGGTGATAAGGGAACAGTTTTTTTGCTTAAATTACCAATCCTTGTTGCAAAACCATCGTTTTGATAATAATTATATCCAACCGGCGGATCTTGTTTTGCTGGATTAGGATTGGTTAAATTGAAAACCGGTTCCCACGAAATCGCAGGAACAGTAAAAGCCTGTGCATTCATTCCGGTAATCACATCGAGCCCACTCACCTGAATTGGAAAAACCGAAGCATTTGTTTCGCCTGTAATATCTATTTTATATTTGCGGGCAATTGTAGCCTGCAGAAAGTTATTCTGTTTTGCATACGAAACCCCCATCTGGTTTGCTTTACTACTCACATCGACTAAAGAAAAATCTGTAAGGTTCAATCCTGCCAGCGGGTTTCGTGATGAAAGCATTGCCCCTGTTAAATTTGTATCCGATGCAATTGTGGCTGCACCCGTAACATTTGCCGTATCAGAAAAGCGGCTGAAAACATCCGGATTTACTCTTCCAAAATTTTGTGAATCGGCAGGTTCTGCTTCTGTTTCTTTTTCAATTTGAAGTTGTGTGGTTAAAGGTGCGAAATGAAAGGAAACACCAACTTTATGTGTATCTTCCTTGGGTTCCCATTTTACAAGGCCAATCAGCCACATCCAAACCACGCTGCCCCTTTTCGGAATAGTTGAAACTGCTCCCACAACTGAAGTATTAATTTCAAACTGTCTTTGTAAAATTCCAAGATTTGCAGCATAAGGGTCGGGGAGGGTTGGTAAATAAGAATATAAACCAAATCCAAGATACATTTGTCCGTGTGTCAGCGCTTTTAATTCGGGTGTTGTTTCTGCAAATAAAACCAGGCTGTTTGGCGGAGTTACTGTAAAAAGCGCATTGTGCATTGCCAAAGCATACGGTTTAACTTTTGGGATTTTATCGGCAGGGAATTTATTATCCCAAATCATGTTTTCATCAATTACAATCAGCAGGGTTTTAATTTTGCTGATAGCAATAATAAAGGCCGAGTTTTTTGTTTTTACAGTAACCGCTTCGCCATTTACTTTTACAGGCCTGTCGGTTTTTATGTCCCAATCGTTTAACCCGAAAATCAATTCATCGCCTTTGGCAACAGTATTGAAAATAAGCAATGAGTCTTTGTTGAACTTACATTCAAAAGTAGTTCCGTAAACATTTTGTTCGTCTTTCCAACCTTCAAAATTTTGAAAGGCGCCACTTCCATCGGTTTTTATATCGGTTATACTGATTCGTCCCGGTTCGCCAAGAATAAAAGGATTGGTAAATGCAATTGATTTGTTTTGAAGGTTGTTCCATTTTGCATACAGCCCTTTTTCGCCTTCAACAATTATAGCTCCGTTTCCATCGGCTTCATATGGATTGGCAATATCGAGTTTTGTTACCGAAAGCGCCCACCAACTGTTTTTTATTTTGCCGAACCCGATAAATTAAAAAAAGGTGATTTGCAATCATTGACAGCAAAATCGGTTTCATTGCAATGAATAGGAATTGCAACCCTTCCGATAAAAGCATTGTAAACACAATTCTGTGCATTCTGATAAACAAAGTTGCTTTTTGCCCATAAACATTCCATTTTGAATTACCTAAAGCAACAATGGTTTTTACGTTGTTTTTAAAGGTGAACTGAAAATTGGCAGGCAAATTAAAACTTGCATTTCTTGCATCAACTCCATACGGACTTGCTGGATCGTTGTCAAAAACATCATTTTGTTCGAGGTTCAAATTGACAGTAATTTTTGTCGCATTACTCACAGTAACATGGTTGTTCAGCATGAAAGGGTCAACATCAAGTAAAATTGTTCCACCTTTTACGCGAAGTCCGCAATAATATTCATCGGGTACATCCGCAGAAAAAACCTTTCCGTGAATCCAAACTGTTTCAGGAATAATATTATAAGTTTTTGTAAGTTCAACAGGTTTTGCGTTTGGTGTAAAAAACTTTGATTGGCTAAACTTTGCATCAAACATAATCACCGGCAAATTTTGCCCCTGCACATATAATGAAATCAATTTTTTAACAGTCACAAAATCAAACCAGGTTGGTTTTTTAAGTTTGTCAAAAACGGGACCTACAGTTTTTACACGTACACCGGCAGAAGCGGCAGTAATACTTCCTGTTATTTGTGTGGACCGGATTGGTACATTTCGGACAAAAACATTTGTTTCGCTCAGTTTATCTCCTTTTCAACAAGCTTGCCAATTCGCTGATTTTTTTAACCTGTTGCTTTCGATATTTGTTGAAAGAAACAAGTCGCTTTTCTCAAAAACAAATTCCTTGCTTTTTATTGTTGCCGGATCCTGGTTCAAAATGGCATTGGCAATGGCTGATTGTAACTTTTCAATTTCCTTTTCATCATCGGAGCCTGAAGAATGTAAATGTCCGGTAAGCATTGCTAATTGGGCGGTAATTTGACTAATTTCCATAATGAGGTTTATTTAAGTATTTCTTAATAAAATCAAATAGAAGTTGATAAAAATCTTCTTTAACAATTTACGACTAAAAAGTATTTAATTCATAGTGTGTTGCATTTTTTTTAACAATTTTTAAATTTAAAAAATGTAATTGCAGAAACTGTCTGGTTTTTAAGTGTTTGAGCTTGTGACTGTTTCAAAATAATTTAAATTATTATCGGCATGACTTAATTTCTAAGTTTCATCTGTCGGTTTAAGTTCATTACAGCAAAATTCCGCATACAGGTGTTTCATATTCCATTCATCTCCGCTTTTATCATATTCAATCCTTATTTTTTGTCATTCAACCATAAAAAATTTATTCTTCCCGGGTTTCAAATTACTTTTAAATTAAAAAACTGAACCCATGTTCTATTTTAATATGAAAGCCAAATGTGGAAATGAGTGTTTGAATGCGGCGATTGAAACGCTGAAATGGATATTTTGTTTTTTACCATTTATGTTTCACGGATTAATTAAAGCTGTGCAGTTGCTCGTTTCATTTGTAAACAACTTAAAACCAGTTGAAATATTTAATTAATCTATTAAATTTTTGTTTAACAGCTGATAATGGATTGCAGGAAAACCTGTAATTTGGCATCAATCAAAATTACCTTAAATGAAACGACCTTTCGAAATTTATATCCTTGGCTTTTTAATGTTGTTCCTGTCAGTTGGAGCAATTTACGGTGGTGGCAGTTTAGTTGCTGCTCCCGACGGATCTTTGCTGAAAATGGAAGAATTATGGCTCGACAAGTTACCATTTCCCGATTTTCTAGTTCCCGGGATTATACTCCTCCTCTTCCTCGGGATTTTCCCCCTGGTTGGATTGACTGGGCTCTTTTTCAGAAAAGAAAACCGGATGTTGAATTCAGTAAATATTTATAACGATAAATTCTGGGCTTGGACCTATTCTCTTTACACCGGAATTATTTCTGTTGTGTGGATTATTGTTCAGCAACTGTTAACTGCATATTTTATACTTCAACCTGTAATTGCCGGTGTGGGCTTGCTTGTTATAATTTTCACGCTGATGCCACGGGTTCAGAAATATTATGCAGTTAAACTATGAAATTTGAGAATCAGAATCTAAATTGCTTATGTATAATTTGAAAATGTTTACAGCATTTAGTTTTGTAGTTAGTTATAAATCAAAAGAAAAAAACAAAAAATGAAACCAGAAGATTTTGGATATAACGATAATCTCGAAAAGTTTAGGGTTGAAAATAACCTAAAAGACTTTGAGATTGGAAGGGTTATATCGGAACATAAAGAGAGATATATTGTAAAAACCGAAAAGGGAGAAACGGAAGCAGAGATAACAGGGAATTTGCGGTTTTCGGCTGTTGGCCGTGAAGATTTTCCTGCAGTTGGCGATTGGGTTGCACTGATAAATTATGATCCTGATTTCTCAATCATTCATAAAATATTCCCCAGGTTTTCAATCATAAAACGTCAGGCGATTGGCCAGACCGGTGAAGTGCAGATAATAGCAACAAACATTGATTTTGCGTTTCTTGTCCAGGCAGCTGACAGGGATTTTAATCTTAACAGGTTTGAAAGATACCTCACCATATGTTACGCCTCGAAAGTAGAACCCATAATTGTGCTGACAAAAACCGATTTAATTAGCGTTCAAAAAGTTGCTGAAATAGTTGATGCCATTCATCAGCGAATTAAAAATGTGCAGGTAATTGCGGTTAGCAACGAAACGCACGACGGTTACGAAGCGCTTAAAAACTGCATCGAAAAAGGAAAAACATATTGTATGCTGGGTTCATCGGGAGTTGGAAAATCAACATTGGTGAATAATCTTTCGGGCAGAGAAATCATGAGAACAGATGCAATAAGCGAGAGCACAAATAAAGGAAGGCATGTTACAAGTCACAGGGAAATTATTGTACTTGAAAATGGCGGAATTCTTGTTGATAATCCGGGGATGAGGGAAGTTGGAATTGCAGACTCATCCGGTGGCCTCGAAACCACTTTTGACCAAATTTCAGTTTTCTCCAAAATTGCAGGTTTAAAGATTGTAACCACACAAACGAAGTTGGATGCTCTGTACTCGAAGCCGTTGAGAACGGGAAATCGACAGAAATGCCTATGCAAACTACATGAAAATGGAAAAAGAAAAAGCGCATTTTGAGGCAACTGTAGCCGAAAAGCGAACCCGCGACAAACATTTTGGTAAAATGATGAAAAACTATAAAAAGGACTTTGGAAAAAACAAATTCTAAACTCCTTTTAAAAACAATTTTATACGCTTCACTTAACAATCAACAAAAATGAAAACCAAAATTCTATTCCTGTCCTTGTTTATTACTTGCGCTGCCTTAAATCTTTTTGCCCCAAAGCGAAATTAACCGTGACTCAGTGCTGGTGGCGGCCCGCGAAATCATCAGCCAGACAACCTATTGCGGACTTGTTACTGTCGATTCAAACGGCCAGCCACAGGTGCGCACAATGAATCCTTTTCCTGTTAAAGATGATTATGTAATATGGTTCGCTACTTCGCGAAGCAGCAGGAAAGCGGGCGAATTAAAAGCCAATCCGAAAGTGGCGGTTTACTTTGCCGATCACAACACGGCAAAAGGGTATGTAAATATCTCAGGAAAAGCAGAGGTAATCGACGATAAAGAACTGTTGCAGAAAATGAAACGCGAATACTGGGAAGGCATTCCAAACTGGCAAAAGCCACATGTTTAACCTCATGATGCGTAACAGTTTTTTGTTGCGTGGGAAACTGAAAAAGGAAACTTTTGACATGAACACCTCCATCCATCAATTCAGGGAAGATTGTGAAAAAGGAGCTGCCCGTTATGCAAAAATACCGGAAGGAATTACAGTAAAAGAACAAAACATTAAAGGCATAAAATCGGAATGGCTGATTCCCGATGGAGCAAACAGCGAAAAGTAATAATGTATGTTCACGGTGGCGGTTATGTATCGGGTTCGTGCAGCGACCACCGCGGATTTGTATCGAAATTTGCCCGGTTTACAGGGGTAAGCAACCTTGTTTTTGAATATGGTTTAGCTCCCGAACAGCCTTTTCCCGCCGCCCTGGACGATTCTGTGATAGTTTACAACTGGCTGCTTTCATCGGATTACAAACCTGAAAATATTATTATCGCCGGAGAATCGGCTGGCGGTGGATTATGTCTTGCAACACTGCTTGCTTTAAAGGAAAGCAAAATTCCGATGCCCGCCGCTGCAGTCGCCATTTCGCTGTGGACCGACCTCACCTGTGCCAGCGATTCGTACAAAACAAAAAACAGGTTTTCTCCGGCGCCGTTAAATTCGTGGTTTGTGTTCAGTAAACACTACTGCGGAGAAGCACTTGCAACAAATCCGTTTATTTCTCCGCTGTTTGGCGATTTGAAAGGACTTCCACCGCTTTTTATCAATTCTGGTGTCAACGATGAATTGTTTGATGATGGTGAAAAGTTCATTGCAAAAGCAAAAAATGCAGGTGTCGAAGTTACGTTTAGGCCCGGCGCCGGAATGGTGCATTGTTACCCGCTTCTTGCGCCAATGTTCCCGAAGCCACCGATGCCATGAACGAAATTGTGGCATTTGTAAGAAAACATTTACAATACACAGATTAACGATTTAAGATTAACGATTTATGATTAGCGATTTACCACTTAACAGTTTGACAATTTCTACAATTTGTAGTATGCCAGCACTCTGTACACGGCAAACCGGTAACTCAATATTTTGAAATCCTGATCATTTAAAAGAATTATTTTTTACATTTGGAGACAGTTACAATATTAAACCAAACAGCATGAACAAATTGTCCCATTCCAAATCACAAGATTCACAAAAAAGCGGTATTAATCAGGAAATAAAATACATTAGTATCGAACATACCCGCAATTTTGGGTATACAAATGTTAGCATTAATTTTAAAATGAAACAACTAAACCATAAATACTTGATAATATGCCTTTCCGTTTTCTTACTTATAAGCATTTTCAGTCATGGACAAGCTCAAAGACACTCTATGACTTCAACAAAAATTGGAAACAAGTAACGACAGGTGAAAAGTATAAATATCAATGGATTTTAGATAACGACATTTAACTCATTAGACATTGATGAAAATTTTTATAAAAATGGACGTCTTCAAATGAAAAATCTTAAGTCACCAAATAAAAAATAAGGACAGGAAAATTTATCAGTTACAAAAAAGATGGAAGGCAAAAAGAATCTGCATTATATCAATATGACTTAATTAACGACACAATAAAAATATACTTATTAAACAAATATGAGGAATTGAAAATGACTGACTCTCTTGAAATTAAATATGTCGAATATTATAAATGGAAAAATTTTGTTTCTGGAATGGTTATAAATAAAAAGGCATGAGGATTATGGATATATTTAAATAGAAATAGAAAGAATTAGTTAAATTCAGATTTGAAAAAGATGAGAAGAATGGGCATTCAGTAATTTACTATAATTCTGATGATAAGGTAAACAAGTCAGATTATGGTAAAATATGGCAAACGGGATACTATAAAAACGGAAAGCTTAATGGATTGTGGACATTTTATGAACCTGATAAAACCATATATTTAATGATAATATATAAAAATGGAAAAAGAATTGAAGAAATAGAATATTAAAAAACTAATGCTAATAAATAGGAATAAAATAGTCGGCCAACGATCCAGTGATTATTCTATTGAACTACAATCCGGTTTATTTTGCAGGATTTTTTCTATGATATTACGACGGTTTTAGTTTGTTCTTTTTTAAAATTTAGTACAAGGAGTTATTGAATTTCTTTCGAACGAAATAAGAATACAAAAACAAAATTTCCTTGTTATATATTTTAAATGTTTGAGATAGGAAGATTGAAATTATTGAATGATGAATAATTTTTTAAAAGAATAAATGGATCTTTTAGAGTGCTTTTATCAACTATCCCAAAGTGATTTAGTTCAAAATCAACTACACGGCAAATTTGCAGCGGTGGTTTTCGGAGTGCATCTTTCCGCTCTGTTTAGTCAAAGGCGGGATTGAAAGAAAATCACTCCTGCAATTAGCTTCCTGCATCAACCACAACACCTCCAACCTTTTCCTCTTCCCATCTTTTAAATTCCAATTTAACATGTACCTTTGCCGCTGCTGGTTGCGATTTGTGTCGCTAAAAAGGGAATCCGGTGAAAAACCGGGACTGTGCCCGCAGCTGTAAGTCTGTATAATGTTTGTTACTCACGCCACTGTCTCGCCTCAGGCGAGATGGGAAGGCAACAAATGAAGGACGAGTCAGAAAACCTGCCAGCAAAATTTTTTGATGAACGAACTTCGGGAATAAAGTTTTGGGAATCACTCAACTGATTTCTGCATTTTTTTCCGGTAAAAATTTTATTAAATGTGGTTTATTTCGTTTAATAGTAATACACTTTGCAGTTTGCCTGTTTCCGGAGAATGGTAAAATTACTATTCCTTTTCCCTTTTCCTTTTAACTTTTCCTTTTCCCTTTTCCCTTTCCCAGGTTTTTCACAACCCGCAAAACGTGTTATTTCGCTGGCGCCTTCCATTACCGAAAATATTTATTTGCTTGGCGCTCAGGATAAATTAGTAGGCTGCACAAGTTATTGCACCCCGGCTGTGAACAACGGCAAAGAACAGGTTGGTTCAACAATTGATATCAATATCGAGAAAATCCTGATGTTAAAACCCGATTTGGTACTGGCCATGACACTCACAAAACCACAGGACCTTGCAACAATGAAAAAGCTGGGATTGAAAGTAGAATTGTTTCAGACACCCGGAACTTCGATGAAATTTGCGCCCAGATTGTTGATATTGCAAAACTGCTCGGCGTGGAAAACAAAGCCGGCGAAATTGTTATGGAATCAAAACAAAAGGTTGACAGCCTGAAAAATACGCTGGACAAAAATCGTGAAAAACAAAAAATTTTCTTTCAGTTGGGCGCCAATCCAATTTTCACGGTTCTCGAAAATACGTTTATGAACGACTTTATTTTGTTATGTAACGGCGAAAACATTGCAAACGGATTGACAAAAGGATCGCTAACACGCGAAAGTGTTTTGATGAAAAATCCCGATGTGATAATTGTTGCAACAATGGGTGGTTTTGGTATTGAGGAGCAAAAAATATGGAAAAGTTACTCGGGTTTAAAAGCAGCCAAAAACAACAAGGTTTTTCTGATTGATTCAGAAACTTCGTGCAGTCCAACTCCGGCGAGCTTTGTAAAGGCATTTACTGATGTTGTGAAATTTGTTAATCAATAAAAAGGCAATGCAGAAAAAATACTTTCACTGGATTTTATTTTTGGCCGGACTTATTGTGTTGCTTATAGTTTCAATCATAATTTCACTTTCATCGGGCGAAGTAAAAATTTCATGGTCGCAACTTCCCGAAATTCTTGCAAATAAAGATAGTCTGGAATATACTGTACTGTCAAAAATTAGGGTTCCTCGTTTGATTTTAGCTATTTCTGTTGGTGGTGCACTAAGTTTGTCGGGCGCAATTTTGCAGGGCATTTACCGCAATCCGCTGGTTGAGCCTTACACTTTAGGTATTTCAGGCGGTGCAGCGTTGGGAATTTCAATTGCAGTGGTTTTGGATTTTACACAGCCAGTTTTGTTGTGTTGCCCATCTTTGGTTTTGCCGGTGCAATTATCACCCTTTTTTTGTCTATTTTTTGAGTGTCCGCAAAGAAGGGCTGAGCATCAACAGTATGTTGCTGCAGGTGTAATGGTAAGTTTTGTTGCTTCGTCGGGAATGATGTTTTTGATGTCGATTACCTCAACCGATAATATCAAAGCATCATTTTCTGGGTTATGGGTTTAGCTTGACGAATCAAAATATAATGCTCATTAAAGTTGCATTCTATTCCAGCAATTTCAGGATTGGTTTTAACTTACTTTTTGCACAGCCACTTAACGCGCTTCGTTTGGGCGAAGTAAAAGCCAAACATTTGGGAATCAACACAAATGTTACAGTAAAATTGCTGTTTTTTGTGGCCTCTCTGTTAACAGGTGTCGCCGTTGCCGTTGCCGGTGTTATCGGTTTTGTTGGCCTTGTAATTCCGCATTTAATTCGCCTGATTATCGGGAACGATTACCGCATTATTATTGGCAGTTCATTTTTAGGAGGTGCAATTTTCCTTATTCTTTCCGATACAGTTGCCCGTACTATTATTTCGCCCAACGAATTGCCGATTGGCGTTATTACCGGGTTTGTTGGCGGGCTTGTTTTTATTGTGGTTTTAAGCCGTTCAAAATCGAATTTCAAATTGAACTAAGATGAACCAGTTTTTCAAAATAGAAGATTTCTCCTGTGGATATCCCGGCAGATTTGTTTTAGACAATATCAGTTTTGAAATTGAAAAAGGTCAGTTTGTGGGAATTATTGGTCCGAATGGCTCAGGTAAAACCACGCTTTTTAAAGGAATTTCGGGTGAACTTCCAACCATGTCGGGCAACTCAAGTTAAACGGCCAACTTATTCAGAAATTGAGTTTGCGTGAAAAGCCCAAAATATTGCGGTTGTTACGCAGAATATCGAGGTTGGGAATATGACAGTTGAAGAGTATGTTTTAATGGGACGGATGCCCTATCGCAAATCATTTCAGTTTTTTGAAACTGCCGGTGATTTTGCCATTGCCGAAAAATACATTCAGTTAACAGGGATTTCTGAGTTGCGTGATAAAAATATGAATGCTCTTAGCGGCGGCGAACAGCAACTTGCCGGAATTGCCCGTGCTCTGACACAGGAACCGCAATTACTGCTGCTCGACGAACCCACTTCCACACCTTGACACATAACGCACCAGGTACAAATCCTGAATTTAATCCGCCGCCTCAGTGAAAATCTTGGACTAACCGTATTAATGATTATCCATGATTTAAATCTAGCCGGAGAATATTGCGATTCGCTGATTATGATGCAGAAAGGCGCTGTCCGCAAAAATTACGCCCACGAGTTTTGGATTACGAAGATATTGAAGCAGTTTATGACACGGTTGTAATTACACGCACAAATCTGTTTCGGGCAAACCTGTAGTTTT
>JADIYN010000026.1 GCA_016705335.1 Draconibacterium sp.
GAGGAGGGATTTTATTCGTGTTCACTGATTCATTTGGCAAATATATCATACCGGCTTGGCCGAACTTTGAATATTGATACTGAAAATTTCACTGTCATTAATGATGAAGAAGCAAACCTGATGTTTACAAAAAAATACAGGAATCCATATTTATTTCCTGAAAGTGTTTAAATACATCTGTAGGTTGTCCCATATATAGCCATTTCCCTAAATTTGATTCTTAAAATGATAATCAAATGGAAATTAGAATAAATTAGAATAAATTTATAAGTTACATAAATCTAAGAGTTTATTTTGATGGTTTCTTAGAAAAGAATTTTTGGTACATGTCTTGCTATACATTTGCAAAATATTAAAAATGGAAGTAGTTAGTACCACAAAAAAGATTGATACAAACGTAAAAAATAGTATAAATACCACATCAAATAATTTATTTGAAGTTGTAGTTATTGAGGATAATCACTTAACAAATACGATTCTGAGCAGGGCATTGGAATCGACAATCAAATCAATTCATAATTTAAAAAACATTTCTGTAAACTTTTTAAGTTTTCACAATGGGAGTGATTATCTCTCTTATTTGGAAAGCAAAAACTTCGATAGTTTAAAACTTATTGTTTTTTCTGATTATCACCTTGAAGATAATATGGATGGAAGTGAGATTTTGAAAAACACAAAACAAAAGAAAGCTGATGCTTCGGTAATAATTATGTCTGACTCAGCAAATGAGCAAATCTGGCTTGATGCTGTTAAGAATGGTGCTTACTGTTTTCTTCCCAAAAGCAATAAAATACCGGTTGTTTGTTCCGAATTATTATTTCAGATGGTGATTTGAAAAAAGTGAATGAATATCAGGTCTTACTGAATTCAAAAATTTTATTTCATTACTGGAATTTCAGTCTGTTTTTTTCAATTCCGGAAAATAAATTCATTTAAATAGTTGTGCATTTGTATTTTATAGCACAATTGCAGCCTTGCAAAGCTATGTTATAGCTTTAGATTATTTCACTGATTTTGAATCGTTTGGATTTTCATAAATATTGGTAATATTTGTTGTTCATATATAAACCAAAAAGAAAATGAAACGACGTGATTTACTTAAATCTGCTTCGGTTTTAGCAGCGGCACCTTTCTTATCAGCCTGGTCAAATAAGTTTTCAGATGTTGGTAACAATCAACATACTTCAATAAAACAAATTTCCCGCTTTAGTGATTGCCGCGACTGGTTTTTTGAAAGGCGATATGGCATGTTTGTCCACTGGGGATTGTATGCAATTCCGGCCTGGCACGAACAACACCAGTGGCGGGCAAGAGTAGAAAGAAACAAATATGTGAAACTTGCTGAACATTGGAATCCTAAAAAATTCAATCCCGAAATGTGGCTCGATTTAATGGAAGAAGCTGGGATGAAATACATTACAATCACAACAAAGCATCATGATGGATTTTGTTTGTGGGACACAAAGCAGACCACTTTTAATACAATGAATACCCCTTACAAAAAAGATGTAATTGGAATGATGGCTGACGCTTGCCATAAACGTGGCATCCCGCTTTGTTTGTATTATTCAATAGCCGATTGGAATCATCCAAATTATCCAAATGATGGTCGTCACCACGAACTTCCACCCCAACCACAGGATTCGCCAGACTGGGAGAAATATATGGACTTTCTGAAAAAACAGGTTCGCGAACTTTGTACAAATTATGGCGAAATTCACGGCTTTTGGTGGGATATGAATGTGCCGCTCTATAAAGATAAATCTGTAAATACGATGATTCGTCAGCTTCAAACGAAAGCAATAATTAATAACCGTGGTTTTGATGACGGTGATTTTGGTACACCTGAACGTGATTATGATAATAATGCAAACGAAGTAAAAGGTTTTGAGAGAATAACAGAAGCTTGTCAATCAGTTGGAATGGAAAGCTGGGGATACAAAAAAGATGAGGATTACTATACCGACCGGCATCTGATTGCCAGTATAGACAAATACCTGACACGCGATGCAAATTACTTATTAAATGTAGGACCAACCAGTGAAGGGATAATTCCACCGCAATCAGCAGAGATTCTTAAACGGATTGGCACCTGGAAAAAGTCGGTTGACGAATCGTTTTCTGGTGTTGAATTTAATCAAGGTTTCACAGAAGTAGCAGGTGTGCTGACAACCAATCGGGATAATACTTTATATGTACACCTGAACAAGTTACCGGTTGGAAATGGGATAAAACTGAAACCAATAACAGTTGCCCCGCAAAAAGTAACTTTACTCAATACGGGCAAAAAGGTTGACGTTTCAGTGAATTTGTGTCCCAGCGACCATGCAACACAACAACCGTATTTGCGTTTGCGCAATCTTCCGGTTGATGAAATGTGCAACTCAGTAATGGTCGTGAAACTTGAATTTGACAGACCTTTGAATGAAATCACAAAAACTGAAAACAGCAATAACGATTTGGAATTGGAGAAATGATTATTTGTAAAGGATTTAATGTACAAAAACCCAAAGTGATTCAAACAGGTTTTTAAACTTCATTGATAATCAGGTGCTTCTCGGCAGCCATTAATAGATCAATAACTGAAAAAATATCTTTTAACTGACCTTCCAGCCGCTTGCCCCGGAAGCAGTTGATTGTATTGTGATCTGTATATCATCTCTTAAAATCAGCCAAATAATTTGATGCATGTGCTCCTGCAAGCACAGATTTGTTTTGAAGAATATTTGAACCTTTATCCATTGGCAGTGAATAATCATATTAATGTTGTTCGTTTGAAATTGCGTTATTTACATTTGAAGTCTGACTTTCTGCATCTCCTACTATTAATTCCGGGAATCCATTTAAATCATAATATCCTATAACCATTCCAAGAGCTGTTGGTCCACATCCATGCCTCCAAATATATGTGGGGACATTATCTATTGTCTGGACAGTGGCAACATTGCTTGCACTTTTTTCCCTGACAATTCCAGTACTAACATTATAGGGACTGACTGGGCCTGTTGTACTGTATTGTACAAATGATTTTATTAAAATCTGGGTAAATAATAATATAAATAATAATAATGCGAATCTCAATTTACATTTTTTCAGGTTTTCATAATCGAAAGGATTTGGTTTTAAATTATTGGGTTATTAGATTGATATTTATGACTTTAAAGTAACAATAGTAATTTGCATTTGTGACAAATTCAACCAAACATAATTCGTGATTTTAAATCTTTTCTATAAAAATATCACTGTTTAAGTTTTACATAAATAGAAATTCTTTTTTTATTGAATTCAACAAAAACAGATTGGAATGTATGATTTAACAACATAGCTATTCTGTTGTCTTTCCCGGGTGAATTCTCCAAAAAAATAAATTCAGAACTAAATGAAAAAGAGACCGCCTGGTTGAACCAGACAGTCTCTTCACATCTATCTTAAAATTATTTTTTATTCCCTTTGAATTCAGGGGGTACATTTTAATTACTTCCTGTAAATAACCTTTCCAACACTTACATCTCCATCCAAATTTAGTTTGTAAATATACATACCAGAAATAATCTCATTTGGCGTGTATTCAATACGGTTCATAACCCCTCCCTGAACTTGTTGATCCAGCAGTTTTGCAATTAATTGCCCGTTTAAGTTGTAGATTTCAAGAATTGCATTGGCATTCCGGGCTGATACAAATTCGAAGTTAAGTTTTTGGCTAAACGGATTCGGATAAACTTTCAAATCATTTGCTTCACCAATTGGATTTTCAATTGTTTCTGTGACCATATTGTCATATTGCCCTGATTTTGAGAGGCCTGAACTGGCAGGAGTATAATTGCAATACACAGAGAAATTATAATTGGAAACCCCTGAAACACCAAACTCATCGGGCATACCTGCAGACCAGGTTTGTGAAGACATAGCCCTTCCGGGAGTCCCGGCTTCATACCGTACGGCAACACTATTCTGAAAAACAAACGACAACCAAACTTTTTGGCCTGAAGAAACAGAAACCGGATTGGCAAGTGCAACCGTCTGCCATCCTTCAGCAGCATTTACAGCAACAGAAGAAGTAACACCCAGGCGCGATGCAGGTTTCCCTGCCACGTCAGTATAAACACCCAGCAACATATTACCCGAACCCCCGTTGTGATAAACCGAAATGCTGTTGATCTCACCATTTTCGTTAAAAGTAACAGGAATGGCACGGCGGTTTGCAGCGGTTGAAGTAGTGATGTAAACCACAGTATTACCCAAAGGTTTCTCGCTTATTTCGACAGAAGTATAATTACAATACACAGAGAAATTGTAATTTGAAACACCTGAAATACCAAATTATCGGGCATACCTGCAGACCAGGTTTGTGAAGACATAGCCCTTCCGGGAGTTCCGGCTTCATACCGAACGGCAACACTATTCTGGAAAACAAATGACAACCAAACAGTTTGTCCTGAAGAAACTAAAACAGGATTAGCAAGTGCAACCGTCTGCCAACCTTCAACAGAATTCACAGCAACTGAAGAAGTAACACCCAGGCGTGATGCAGGTTTTCCTGCCACGTCAGAATATACACCCAGCAACATATTACCCGAACCCCCGTTGTGATAAACCGAAATACTGTTAATCTCACCATTTTCGTTAAAAGTAACAGGAATTGCACGGCGGTTCGCAGCGGTTGAAGTTGTGTTGTAAACCACAGTATTTCCCAGTGGTTTTTCGGTTATTTCGACAGGAGTATAATTGCAATACACAGAGAAATTATAATTGGAAACCCCTGAAGTACCAAACTCATCGGGCATACCGGCCGACCAGGTTTGTGAAGACATAGCCCTACCGGGAGTCCCGGCTTCATAACGTACGGCAACACTATTCTGGAAAACAAACGACAACCAAACCGTTTGGCCCGAAGAAACAGAAACAGGACTTGCGAGGGCAACCGTCTGCCAGCCTTCAGCAGCCTTCACTGTAACAGAAGAAGTAACACCCAGACGTGATGCAGGTTTACCAGCCACATCAGCATAAACACCCAGCAACATATTACCCGAACCACCATTGTGATAAACCGATATACTGTTAATCTCACCGTTTTCGTTAAAAGTAACAGGAATGGACGTCGGTTCGCAGCGGTTGAAGTAGTGTTGTAAACCACATTATTCCCCCAAAGGTTTTTCATTATTTCGACAGGAGTATAATTGCAATACACAGAGAAATTGTAATTTGAAACCCTGAAGTACCAAAATTATCGGGCATTCCTGCAGGCCAGGTTTGGGAAGACATAGCCCTTCCGGGAGTCCCGGCTTCATACCGAACAGCAACACTATTCTGAAAACAAATGACAACCAAACTTTTTGGCCTGAAGAAACAGAAACCGGATTTGCAAGGGCAACCGTCTGCCAACCTTCAACAGAATTCACAGCAACAGAAGAAGTCATTCCCAACCGTGATGCAGGTTTCCCTGCCACGTCAGCATAAACACCCAGCAACATATTTCCTGAACCCCCGTTGTGATAAACAGAAATACTGTTGATCTCACCATTTTCGTTAAAAGTAACAGGAATCGCACGTCGGTTCGCAGCGGTGGAAGCAGAACTGTAAACTGTTGAATTACCAAGAATATCATTCCCCAACTGAGTTACAACGATAGTTTGATTTTCAACGCCTGTTGCAGAAATAGTTACAATAGCTGAACGAGTTAATCCAGTGTTGTTTGCAGTGGCAGTTAGTGTAATTGTTGAATTCCCTGAGCCACTCGTACTACTGGGGATTAACCACGTTTGGTCACTAGCTATTTCCCATGAAAGATTTGAAGTTATTGAAAAAGTATTTGTACTATTAGCTGGAGCAGCTATGTCCATAGCTGAGGTTGAAAGTGCCAGATTTAGAATAACAGTTAGTGTTGATGATGAACTGCCATTAATAAGTGGATTACCAACCATATCGTAAACATTATTTACCTTAATAGTTATTGTGTCGAATGGCAAAGGAGTTTGAGTAGAAATATGTACTAATGCATAATTTGAATTATCCCTTAAGGCGGATAAAGTATTTATGCGTTGAATTGTATTACCAGTTCTGTAGGTTAACACATAATTTGCAGTATCATTTGAACTCATTATTTCAACATTGTTACTAAAAGTAAGGTCCAAAGTAGTTGAGCTATTTATTGTAGCCTGATCAACCGAAGGATTTACCCCAATAATATTCTTTGAGCTATAAACATACCCATCTCCGGTTATGTAAGTTGTACCTTTAATAGAAAAAACACTATTTTTTGTCCTTACATTTTCAAATGAAGGATGTGTTATCCAGGTTTGTCCATTATTTGTTGAATATAATAAACCATTCGCCCCATTAGTAGAAATATACATATTTTGATTGGGGATGTATTTTAAGTAATGCAGATTTTCTGTTGAATTTAGTAAAGACCAATTTTGACCTCCATCGGTTGTTGAATATAATTTGCTTGGTTGCGTTGTATAATCAACATATAGGCCATTATTATCATCCTTAAAATCAAAACTAGCAGAAGTTGTGTTGGTTGGGGGAATTATTGCGTACCATGTTAATCCTTTATCTGTCGATTTAAGAATTCGGCTATGGCTATTTGGTTGAGCCCCTACAATAATATAAATTGTATTTCCAACCACTTTATAAAATGCCTGGTCATTAGGCATATATTCACCAATTCCAATTGGCATTATAGGACTAGAAACTCTATCCCATTGAGCGCCACCATTATTTGTGGTATAAATTTCATCACCATCGCCATAAGTCACCCCGTTATTTGAATCCCAGAAGTATACAAAATCAGGGAAACTAGTACCATAAAAATTTGTTGGTTCGCTAACGCTAAAACCTGTAGGTTGTAATGTCCATGTATTTGCACCGTCTGTTGTTTTATAAACGCCAAGCCCTTCTCCTGAACCACATACAATAAATGCGGTTGTTCCGCTTACAGAGCAACCGCCAACCTATAATTCGAAAAGCTTTGATGGTAGATTCTTTTGTGATCCAGGTAATGCCTCCATTTAGAGTATATGAAATTTTATTTTCACCAGTATTACTGTAACTTAACCAAATAACACTGTCATTTACTACACTTATGTCATTATAATTTCCAGTTAAAAACTGATTCCATTTTTCTGAAACCGGTATTATACCGAATTGCTTTACATATATAGTTTGTGTTATATCCCCTGTTGCTATTACAGTTATTATTGCCGTTCTGGCCTCGGTTGCTAGATTTGCCGAGGCTGTTAATATTATTATATCATTATTTGAACCACCTGTTTTGCTTACGGTTAACCAACCCTGATTGCTTGCAATTGTCCAATTAGTAATTGAATTTATATTAAACGTAATTGAGCTGTTAGCTGCTGTTGCATTACCAGTGAATTTGTTGAAACAGCCAATACTGGTGAAGCATCTTGTGTTACTTTAACAATTTTGTCCTGAACACCGCTTGCCGAAATAGTTACATTGGTTTGTCGTATTGATGAAGCTGGATTGGCAGATGCAGTTAATGTAATTGTAGAAGTAGTTGCAACACCAATTAATACTTCATATATATTTCTCGGCGCAACTGTATTATAGAAGTATGATAAATTGTAAGTTCTTGTTGATGGATCAAAATAATTAGTTGGGTTACCATTTTGATCTGTTTCAAGCATACCAGTTCCATTAGTTACCCCAATAACAGCTACATTAACCAATATCATGGTTTTTCCATCAACAACAATTGTATTTTGAGTTAATTGTATTTGAGTTTGGACTGCATAATCACCTGCAAAATCTTTTTGGATAGTAATATCATCGAGCATTGTTAATATTTCTTCTTTATTATTGTAAAATATATTACCAGCAGTTGGATGTATTCTTACTCCGCTGGCAGAATATGTACCTGCATAAATTGTTGTATTAACAAATGATGAAGGTTGCAGGGTTAACCAAGGTTGATTACTCGTGGCAGTCCAATCCGGAAATGAAGTTATTTTAAACATAGCTGTACTGTTAGCTGTCGCTCCAATTACAACTGAATCTGATGAAACAGTTAAAATCGATAAAGCTGCCTGTGTGACTATAATAGTTTGTGAGTCTAATCCTGTTGCTGAAATAGTAACTGTTGCAGTCCGCAAATATAACCCAGGATTTGCAGTGGCAGTAAAAGTTATGGTATCGGAACCAGTTGCTCCGGTTGATGGATTTACTGTTAACCAAGGTTGGTCTGAAGTTGCTGTCCAGTCTGCACTCGAATTAATATTTATTGAAGCCGTACCATCGTTTTCTCCCATTTTTACAGTATTTCCTGAAAGGAAAATACCCGGCATTTCAACAATATTTTCAAAATCCTGCCATTGGTTGGCCGATTCATATGCTGTTTTTGAACCAAAAGGAACGTATAAAATACAGGTAGTTTTTTTTACATTATTGAAAACATTGACAGAAGCGTTTAAATCAATTGCAGAAATTGGATAGGAATAAATGGAATTCAAGTTGTAACAATTATTAAAAGCCTGATGATTAATTAAGTTAACCGAGGAAGGAATTGAAATAGATTCTAATCCGCTGCAATAAGCAAACGACTCAAATCCTATTGCTGTTACAGACGATGGTATGAATGCTGAATTTAAATTTTCACATAAATAAAAGGCGTATTGCCCAATCATTGTCACAGATGAAGGTATAATATAATAATCATCAGCTGAATTATAATATTGAAGCAATGATGTTTGAGTTTTATTAAATAATACTCCGTCATTGCTTGAGTAATTAACATTATTTTCATCAACTTCTATATAAGAACTATAACCAAGGGAAAGCCTTCCAATGTATGTAACTGTTGAAGGAACAGTAATAGAAGTTAAATTGGTACACCTATGAAATGCGGCATCCCCAATAGTAGTCAATCCATCTGGTAAATTAATTGCAGTTAAACCTAAACATCTATGAAATGAACTGTATCCAATTGTTTTTAATCCAAGAGGTAAAGTAACCGATAATAATTCACTACAACTATTAAATGCGCCTTCCATAACAGTAGTGACAGAAGTTGGAAGTACTGCATTCAATAGAGTAATTTTACCTTGATAACTGCCATTACTAAAGGCATATTCAGGTATAGTATTCGCCAAATAATCAGTATTACCCCAGAGACTTGTTCCTTCATCGCCTTGGTAAGCAATTACATTGACCTCACTCAAATTTATTTCCGCCAACAATGGCATTTCATCCCGCATGGTTTTAAAATCGCGGGCATCAATTGTGCCGGTTAAGGTGAGGTTTGTAATGGTAGTAAGTTCAGTAGGAGTTAAAGTCGTTTTTAGACCGCCTGCGGCAACTTCTAAAGTTTTAGAAACCTGGGCTTGCAGCATCATTGTTAGGCACAAACCTACAATAGATAAAAATGTTAGTTTCATGATTTTGGTTTTTTTGGTTAAAAATTCTATTATAAAAGCGAAATTCTTATTTCAGTGCTTTCGATTAATTATAAATTAATTCTTTTGATCAATCGAAGCAATTATGTCAAATTGAAAAAATAACCTGGGTTGTTGAGCTTGAATTTCTCCACACATAATTTTCAATATTCAAAATAGTCAGTTTTCTCTGATTTTAAGAATAGCTAAAATTTCAAGCCAATAAAAAAGTGATTAATGGTGTTCCTTCAATAACTGAAAACTACTTACTGAATACGCTTAGTGTTTTCGAAATAAAGTTCATTAAAATTATGTTTTTAAGAGAAAATTTACAAGTAGAATCTGTCTAAATTGAAAACCACAATTAGACCTCCATTATTCAAGAGTTAATGCAAATGTAAAAGAGGCTGAATTACTCATAACCAACCTCTTTCAACAAATTTGAAATTGTTATATTTTAATTACTTCCTGTAAATAACCTTTCCAACACTTATGTTCCCATCCAAATTTAGTTTGTAAATATACATTCCTGAAATGATTTCATTTGGCACATATTCAATGCGGTTCATAACCCCTCCCTGAACTTGTTGATCCAGCAGTTTTGCAATTAATTGCCCGTTTAAGTTGTAGATTTCAAGAATTGCATTGGCATTCCGGGCTGATACAAATTCGAAGTTAAGTTTTTGTCTAAACGGATTCGGATAAACTTTCAACTCATTTGCTTCACCAATTGGATTTTCAATTGTTTCTGTAATCTTATTATCATATTGCCCTGATTTAGAGAGGCCTGAACTGGCAGAAGTATAATTGCAATACACAGAGAAATTATAGTTTGAAACCCCTGAAGAACCAAAATCAGTTGGCATTCCGGCAGACCAGGTTTGAGAAGACATAGCCCTACCGGGAGTCCCGGCTTCATAACGTACGGCAACACTGTTCTGGAAAACAAACGACAACCAAACTTTTTGGCCTGAAGAACAGAAACCGGTTGGCAAGTGCAACCGTCTGCCACCTTCAGCAGCATTTACAGCAACCGAAGAAGTAACACCCCAGGCGGATGCAGGTTTCCCGCCACGTCAGTATAAACACCCAGCAGCATATTACCCGAACCTCCGTTGTGATAAACGAAATGCTGTTAATCTCACCGTTTTCGTTAAAAGTAACAGGAATTGCGTCGGTTCGCAGCGGTTGAAGTAGTGCTGTAAACACAGTATTCCCCAAGGTTTTTCATTAACCTCCACAGGAGTATAATTGCAATACACAGAGAAATTGTAATTTGAAACACCTGAAGTACCAAAATTATCGGGCATACCTGCCGACCAGGTTTGTGAAGACATAGCCCTTCCGGGAGTCCCGGCTTCATACCGAACGGCAACACTATTCTGGAAAACAAACGACAACCAAACTTTTTGGCCCGAAGAAACAGAAACCGGATTTGCAAGGGCAACCGTCTGCCATCCTTCAGCAGCATTTACAGCAACAGAAGAAGTAACACCCAGGCGCGAAGCAGGTTTACCCGCCACGTCAGTATAAACACCCAGCAACATGTTACCTGAACCCCCGTTGTGATAAACAGAAATACTGTTGATCTCACCATTTTCGTTAAAAGTAACAGGAATTGCACGTCGGTTCGCAGCGGTTGAAGTAGTGCTGTAAACCACAGTATTCCCCAAAGGTTTTTCGCTTATTTCGACAGGAGTATAACTGCAATACACAGAGAAATTGTAATTTGAAACCCCTGAAGTACCAAAATTATCGGGCATACCTGCAGACCAGGTTTGTGAAGACATAGCCCTTCCGGGAGTCCCGGCTTCATACCGAACGGCAACACTATTCTGAAAAACAAACGACAACCAAACCTTTTGGCCCGAAGAAACAGAAACCGGATTTGCAAGAGCAACCGTCTGCCATCCTTCAGCAGCATTTACAGCAACAGAAGAAGTAACACCCAGGCGCGATGCAGGTTTCCCTGCCACGTCAGTATAAACACCCAGCAGCATATTACCCGAACCCCCGTTGTGATAAACCGAAATGCTGTTAATCGTTCCATCTTCGTTAAACGTAACAGGAATAGCACGGCGGTTTGCAGCGGTTGAAGTAATGCTGTAAACCACAGTATTCCCCAAAGGTTTTTCGGTTATTTCGACAGGAGTATAATTGCAATACACAGAGAAATTGTAATTCGAAACCCCTGAAGTACCAAAATTATCGGGTATACCTGCAGACCAGGTCTGGGAAGACATAGCCCTACCGGGAGTCCCAGCTTCATACCGAACGGCAACACTATTCTGAAAAACAAATGACAACCAAACTTTTTGGCCTGAAGAAACAGAAACCGGATTTGCAAGAGCAACCGTCTGCCAGCCTTCTGCAGCATTTACAGCAACCAAAGAAGTAACACCCAACCGTGATGCCGGTTTGCCAGCCACGTCAGTATAAACACCCAGCAACATATTTCCTGAGCCCCCGTTGTGATAAACTGAAATGCTGTTAATCTCACCATTTTCGTTAAAAGTAACAGGAATTGCACGGCGGTTCGCAGCGGTTGAAGTAGTGTTGTAAACCACAGTATTCCCCAGTGGTTTTTCATTAACCTCCACAGGAGTATAATTGCAATACACAGAGAAATTGTAATTTGAAACACCTGAAGTACCAAAATTATCGGGCATACCTGCAGGCCAGGTTTGGGAAGACATAGCCCTTCCGGGAGTCCCGGCTTCATACCGAACGGCAACACTATTCTGGAAAACAAACGACAACCAAACTTTTTGGCCCGAAGAAACAGAAACCGGGCTGGCAAGGGCAACCGTCTGCCAACCTTCAACAGAATTCACAGCAACAGAAGAAGTCATTCCCAACCGTGATGCAGGTTTCCCTGCCCGTCAGCATAAACACCCAGCAACATATTTCCTGAGCCCCCGTTGTGATAAACCGAGATGCTGTTAATCTCACCATTTTCGTTAAACGTAACAGGAATTGCACGTCGGTTTGCAGCGGTGGAAGCAAGACCATACACAACCGAAATACCAAGAATATCATTTCCCAATAATGTTACTACTACTGTATCAGTATTTGATGAGCCACCATCGCTAACTTGCAGCGTAAAAAATAATGAAGTTGTTGATGCTACGTTTGGTGCAGTAAATGTTGGCTTAATTGAGGTTGTTGAACTTAAGGTAATCCCTTCAGGTGCTGTCCATGAATATGTAAGTGGGTTCGGATAGCCATCCTCGTCGTAATCGAATGAAGCCGAACCATCTAATGTAACTACTGTGCCGCCGGTTACAACCTGGTCGGGGCCGGCTTTTGCAACAGTTGGCGAATTTGCCCGAATAACCTGGATTGCCCGAATTACTACCAGATCAGCCGGAGAATCCTGCTTGCCATCGTTAACAATTAATGAGAAAGTATAGGGTGAATTTTCGAAGTTCGCCACAAAACTTGGCATGGCAATAGAATTTGAGGAAAGTATTACGCCTTCCGGGGCAGTCCAACGATAGGTTAATTCATCACCGTCTGGATCAACAGATGCCGATCCATCCAAATAAACTGTTTTTTGAGTCTCGGGATAAACAATCCATACATCACCATCCGGGCCGGCATTGGCAGTAGGAGGTTGATTAATGGAAACACCTTGTTTGTATAAAGAGTCAATCTCAGATAAATTTAAGGCACGATTGTACAGGCGTAACTCGTCAATTAATCCGCCCATTCGCCCATTCGAATATATTTCGTGTTTGTTAATTAGCAAACGGGAATTGCCAATTAATTGAATTCCTGTAATTTCGGGGCTTTCTGCTGCAGGCTGATTGTCAACATAAATTCTTAAATTTTTCCCATCATAAGTTCCAACTACATGATACCACACATTTGGCTTGTAGGATTTTTTTGTGTCAAGATATACAGAATTTGAAAATATTAATCTGAATCCTATACTATCTAACGAACTGGCAGCTCCGCAATTAGGTTCTTCATTTCTAAGGACTCCAAAAGAAAAGAAATTATTTGCATTTGGATCCCCACGTGTTATGAATCCTTCTGCGCTATTCCAACAATTTAAGTCATAATCATTAACATATACCCAGTTTGAGACTGTTATTTCCGAGAGTGAATTGACATTGTTTTGTGGCACAGATATATAATCGCCAACAGATTTTCCCCTGAAATTTGCAGCCATTCCAACCTTGCCTGGTTGAAATGAAGTTTGTCCTTCTACAACCCCATTGTTTTCATTGCCGCTTTCATCGTTTGCATTGCCGTTAAAAGGGTAATAGGCTAGAAGGCCCGAGTTTAAGTCAAGTTTCTTGTACTGATCCAAATTAAAGACAAAAAGTGAATCACTTTTCCATGTTGCCATTTTTATATGATCTTGCCCATCGTTAAAAACAGCACGAAGTGCATAAGTTTTATCAGTAAAAATTTCATCCGATATAGTAAATATTCCTTCACCATTATTCAGAAATACAACCGAAGTATGTGTTAGATTGGGTTCTGACCCATTTTGTTGATCGAAGACAAGATCGGAATAACCATCAAAATTGATATCAATAGTATTTATTAGCGTAACTTGACCCGTTAGGTTGCTATTCCAAGTAGTAATATCGAAACTTGAACTGCTGGAATTCCATTCCCCCTGATATAAGATAGCACCATTAGAACCATCGTTCATACAGTTATAAATCACATCGGGAATTGAGTTTATTTTTGGATTTGCCTGAAGTTGAATAAAATCATCAACAGGTCGCTGCTGTGAATTTGAAATTAGGGTTGATGAAGAAAAATTACCATCGCCCAAACCTTTGTTAAATCTAAATCCCCATTGGCCATCAGCCCAACCATTCTTAGTATAAGTTAAATCCTGAATTCCATCGCCATCATAGTCGTTGAAATTCACACCAATATCCCTTCCAGTGTTGTAAGTAGAAACCAAGGTGAAGTTTCTGTTTCCATCATTACGGAACATGGTATTGATACCACTGGCACTGCGAATGAAAACATCAAATAAGCCATCATTATTGAAATCAACACCATAGGCTCCAACACAAAATGGCGAATTAATTGAAAAATTAGTCTTCACTTCAGCATTGAAGTAAGGTGCGGTTGCCAAACCCCAATAGATGGTTACCGAATTTGAAGAACAGTTAGAGTGATTGGCTGAATAAACCAATAAATCCCTTTGTCCATCACCATCAAAATCAGTATAAAAATTCTGTTCAAGACCATACAGTTTGCTACTTGGCCAGGCTGAAAAGCTATATGGATTTGCCTGAAGATCAAACTCATTAATATAACCAGTTCCATTATCTTTATAAAAATGAAGGATTCCAGTTGTGTTTTCCTGAGTTAAAAAATCCTTTAACCCATCATTATTATAATCAATAAAAAACAGAAATTGTTCCCCTTGTTTAATTTTTAGGTTAAGGTAAGCTTGGGTGAATATACCAGGTAATCCCGCTTCCTGAATTACTTGAATGATTTGAGGTGCAATTCCGTCAGCCAGAATTGTAATAGATGCCTGCCGTATTGCTTGAGTTGAATTTTCTGATGCGGTTAAAGTAAATGCACTATTCCCAATTCCCGAACTTGGATTAAAGTAAGCCAGGATTCATTGGATGTGGCAGTCCAATTCATATTGGAAGTTAAGGTTAATGTTGCTGTACTAACATTGGAAGGTCCAAAAATCACACTATTAGCTGATAGAAACAATGTTGGCTGAAAAGGTGAACCTGCCTGTGTAACGGTTATGGTTTGGCTGCTTACCCCTGTACCGGAAACAGTAATTGTTGCACTCCGGTTTGTACTGCCCGTATTGGCAGAATTGGCTGAAACCGTAATTTCAGAATTATTGAAACCTGAAGTTTGCGAAAGTGTTAACCAGCTCTCTGAACAAACAACTGACCAAGCAATGTTTGAGGAAACCGTAAATTTTGCAGCACTCTCCGAAGCCGATAGTAAAGAAAGAGCAGAAGGAGAAGCTGTTAGCAAGTTTGTTGTACCGGCCTGAGTGACCCGCACTGTATCGGGTTTAAACCCTGTTGCAGAAACAATTACCAAAGCAGGGCGTGAATCAGAACCTGTATTGGCCGATGCGGTTAAGGTTATTGTGGCATTGCCGTTGCCACTACCGGTATTGGCAGACAGCCAGCTTTGGTTACTTGTGATGCTCCAGGCCAGACTGCTGTTAATTGCAAAAGTAGCTTTACTATTTGCTAATGCAGCAACAACCAACTGTTTTGGACTTATTGTAAAACCAGATTCATTTACTGTTTTAGCAGTTCGGTTACCTAACTCATCATAAATATAGGATACCACAGGTGCATTGTTAAACTTTATCTGCTGCAAGCGGTTCAGCTTGTCGTAAGTGTATTGCTTTGTGTATTGAGCTAGTAATAGTTGGGGTAAAAAATTAATAGCCATATTATATGTTTTTAGATTTCATATTTTAATCGTTTTATTTTTTTGTTCTTAATCGTTTTAAATTCAATCAAACTTTTCCATATAATTTAATCCTTGTTTTTAATAATCATATTAATTGAATGTCTTGAAAATAATAAAATGTCTAAATATTAAGTATTTACAAAATTTATGGTATTTATTATTTTAAAGAGTTTGTCAATATTTTAGGATTAGGTTTAATGAATATTATTAACTGAACCTGCTCCATATAAAGATGATTTGGTTTTTGTTTTTTTAGTAGATGTTCCCTTTTTTGTTGTTGATTTTGTTTTTTTAGGAGTAATACTATTGTTTACATAACCAGCGCCATAAGATGCAGAAGAATATTGTGATGATTTTGTTTTTGAAGATCCATTACTAATCTTAACAGTATAATTTATTGTTGTTGCACACTCAAGCTTTGTTGATGGTATAGCATTTCCATAAACGTCAATATTTAAACCATCTTTATCTGCGCTCCAACCAATAGATGCAGAACCCACTGAGCATCCAGCTGAAACTGAAAATCCTTCCTTAATATTATCTGGGTGATAGCTACTCCTACGCCCCCCCGATTCCTACTCCTCCTGATATTACTAAATATGTATTTTCTGATTCCAAGTCTTTACAGATACTCAATCCCCCACCTGCTGTTTGATAAGCTGAAGCATCAATACAGGTATAAGCTAGTCCTGTAAAATCAATTTTAACTATTGGATTATTATCTGCATACGGATACAAATTTGTACTCCAAATGGGATCTTCGCTCAGGAAGCGGCCTATAGTCGGGTCGTAATAGCGGGCTCGCATAAAAACAAGGTGATCGTTTTCGTACATAACCCCGTATTTGCCGACGTACCGGTATGGGTTTGCATCGCTTTCCTGCATCTGTGTAATATTCCCAAACTCATCGTACTGGTATTTATGTGTAATGTTTGCAGCAGTGGATGCATCAACCATCGCAACAGTGCTTCCACGATAGTCAGAAACATAATACTCTGTAGTGCCGTTTGGCATTATTCGGGCTTCCAAACCTAAACCATGAATGTAATAAGCAGTTGGTGAACCCGAAGTATTTCCTTCGGCAAGTACATTTCCAATGCCCATAATATCTAAAATGTATCGTTTGCTACCGCTTGCCCTTCGGTTTCCAAGCCCGTCATATTCAAAAGTCAAACCATCGCCCGAAGTGAGCCGGTCTGCTATATCCCAATTATAGGTAATTTCGTTACCGCGTTGAGTTGTATTACCGTTGGCATCGAAAGCAAAATTTGTGGCTCCCGCAGTTTGAACCCGGTTTAAACCATTATAGGTAAAATTGCCTCCCGCTATGGGCAAAGTAAATTCGGTATAAGGTTCGGTTATGTTTTCCTGTTTAATATTTCCTAAACTGTCTAATAAAAAAACATACGAAGCAATATCTGTTCCGTTTGAACGCTTTGTGGCTTTTCCGGTTTGCCGCCCGCCCTCGTCGTAGGTGTAATTTACCGTCATCCCATTAGGATAGTTAATGGATTGCAACTGGCTGTCCTTGCGGTAGTTGTAGGTTATGGTCTTTCCAAACCAGTCAGTAACTGTTTTCATCCGGTTCAAACCATCATAAGTGTAATCTACCCTTTTCCCATCAGGATAGGTTATGGAAATAATATTGCCATTTGAATCATAACCGTATTGAACAGTATTTCCGGAAAAATCGTTATAAGTTACTGATGTAATCCGGTTAAATCCGTCGTATCCGTATGTAATTGTTTTATTGTTGTATGTAATTGTGGCTAATCTGAGATTTGAATCATAAGTATAACTATTTGCCCCATCAGAAGTGATTCTGCCCAGATTATCATACGAACTGTTTAATGTTGTATTATCAGGTTTTGTGAAACTTTTCAGAGAACCATCGGCATTATAGGCGAATTGTTTAGTAGCGCCCCCAAAAGAAACGGTTGTTAACCAGTCGGTAGCATTATCGTAGTTCATTGACGTAACACCTCCTTTGGCATTTGTAATTGTTTTCAGATTATCATTGAGGTCGAAAGTATAATTGGTTTCGTAATTCAATGGATTGGTTTCCTTTACGAGGTTATCGTTATTGTCGTACTCGTATTTGGTTTGAAAGTTTTTAAAGTCGGTTACTGTTTTAAGCCGGCTTGCCTCGTCAAAAGTCATTGTAGAATTAAGGTTGAGTGAAGGTATGGAAATTGAATTCAGGTTTCCAAACTGGTTGTAACCCAAGTTGGTAGTAATACCTTCAGGATTAACGGTTTGTATTGGGAGTCCTTTGTCGCCAATTGAAATTGTAGTCGTACTGCTTTCGGGAGAACGAACTTTTGTGAGATTTCCATTACTGTCATATTCATAATTTGTAATATTCCCTTTTGCATCCTTGTAAGAAAGGATATCATTATAGCTATTATAGGTCATATAAACGGTTTGAGTTTCAGCCCCAGAGAGTGATTTGTTTCTCAGCTGGGTCACATTTCCCTTATCATCGTATTGGATATTTTCAACATTTATGTTGTTTGAAGTAACAGCGGATGGAAGTTCCTTCCTATCCGTCAGACCATAAGATGCAGTAACATTTAAATTATTGCTTCCGGTTATTGAAGTAGCACTGTTGTTTTGATTGAATGTGTAATTGTAATTTGAACTTGTACTTCCCTGTCCACTTGAACTGTTGAAACCATTGTGTTGTTTTGATAATTAGCATTTACCGTTATCGATGTTTCAACTGTTGGTATCCCGTTTACCCCGGTGACCGACTTTTGGAGCCGTCGGTTGGCTTCATATGTATTTTGGATGTAATTCCCTTTTGGCAGTTGAATTTTTTCGAGTAGTTTGCATTTGTTCATATTAGAACTTAAACCGTAAAAATATTTGGTTTCCTGGTTTTTTGCATCAGTAAACGATGTTAACAGATATTCGTTCGAGGTGGAGTTGAAAGTATAGGCAAATTTAATGGTACGTCCAAGCGGATCGGTAACTTGCGAGATAAGGTTTGTACCCGAAAGGTATGAAAAGTTTAACTCACGGTTTCCATCGGAAACGGATGAAATAACCTTCGCGCCATCCTGTCCTGAAGTATAATGAATTACGAGTTCATTATTATTCCTGTCTTTTATTGAATATAGTTCTACAACGTTGGGCCCAGTTGTACTCTGACGTGCGAATCGATATTGCATTTGTGATTTTGTTTTAATAAGCAAAACTGAACCGTCAACACTTAAATCATCATAAACACCTATTGATTCCGCCTTCCATTTCAACAAAGTGGTATTCCAATTGTAAACATCAATCTTTCCACCGCCCCAATGAACAACTATCTGATTTTCAATCATTGTGGCAAACGAATGATATTCATGGCTCCAGCCAGACCCAAGAGGTTTATAGGTTACTATTTTGTTATTGCCTAAATCTTTTTCTCCATAAAATTCATCGGGCAAATTTGTGGAATATGAATCGTAGGTATGCGAAAACGACAAAGGGACAACACCATCGAGAGCAAAACTGGTTTTTGTGTAATGATTAAAATTTCCTAAAGGCAGGGTCAAGCCCAGAGAAATGGTTTGAAGTGTAATATTCAATGGTTCGAAATAATCTTCGGAGACGGTCGCAGGATCGGTAATTCCCTGATTTCCGGCTTCAATTTTTTGCATAATGCGGTAAAGTAAAATAAAGGCTTCGCCACGTGTGCAATTGTCAAACGGTCTGAATTCTTTATTTGTGCTCGTTGGGGTTGCTATAATTCCAAGATCGGCAGCTTTGCGGATATACCCGAATTTTACCGGATTATTCACCAATAAATCAGCAACATTTGCATCTTCGGGAAAAGGGTTGTTTATGTTTGTTAAATCGGGTTTTATATCAAATGCTTCGAATAAAACCTTAAGTACATCCGCTCTTGTAATAAAATTTTCAGGGTTGAAATTGGTTTTATTTCTGTCGAATGGAGAAATGCCATCGCCATATTCGAGGTACATTAAAACTTTGGCAGCCTGATAATAATATTCATTGGTAGTTGTTTGAACGTTTAGATCAGGATAAATGGAAGGATAAAAATCGGATGGTAAATTTGTGGGTATTGTTCTGTTGAAAAGTCTGTATAAACCTTTAAAAGCTATTTTTGCCAAGTGCGAGCGTTTAAGAAAATCGGTTACGTTTACTGCTCCATCCTGACTTCCGGAGATTACACCTCTTTGACAAAGAAACAGAGTAGGTTCATAATAGGCACTCGAAGTACTAAGTTCAGTTAAATCACATTCACTTACTATGGCTGATTGAGTGCTTATAACAATGTTTTGCAAATAACTTTCCCCGGATACCTGTCCTTGATTTGCTCCACCATCGGAATAATAAAGCCCTAACGAGATGTTTGATTCAGCAATAGATGGTGTAAAAGTTCCCGATATATCTTTAACTCCGTTTGTGCTGATTGTATTTGAAAGAAAAGAAATATAGTTGGAATAGGATGCGCCCAATCCTTTTTTTAGATAAAAATTTCCTGAAAAATTTGTTCCACCTATATTTTTTATACTTGCTTTGAAATAGTACGTTTTCCCAATTTCTAAAGTAGTGATTTTCGTCGAACTTGAAGAACTTTCATAAAAACCCATTTCGCTTGAAAGTTGTAGGGAAATAGGTGATTGTGTGTTAGTCTTAAACTGCTGTGTTGTGCCTTGAACATTTTGAATATTTCCACTTCCATTCGTACTGGCGGCATATATAGCATAATAATATGTAGTATTTTCCAAAAGATTGGTCAGATTTGCATTAACCTGTTGTGTAGATGTTCCATTTCCAAGATTTACAGAGCTTGTGTTGTTATTCATGCTTGTAGTCGTACCATATTTAAATAAATATGAAGTTGCATAACCATTGGGATTTACAGACCCTGATATAACAGCCGAATTTAAAGTAATATTACTTGTTCCCGATGTGTTTACTGTTGGAGAAATCCATGGGTCTGGTGTTTCAAAACTCAATATTGAACCATAGGTTGTGCCACCTGAATTTGTTGCCACTATCCTGTAGTAATATTTGGTAAGTAGTGATAATCCCGAAATAGTTTCTTGAACAGTTTGAGTGGAAGTTCCATTTCCAATACTTTGGCTGGCAGTAGTGTTACCTAAACTACTTGTCAATCCATATTGAAAATAAACCGAAGTGCCAAAACCTTTCGGATTTACTGAACCGTTTAAAATAGCACTTATTGGAGAGGTGGAAGCAGAAAGTGTAGTTGCTGTTGGTGCTTCAGCTATGGGTGTAATTTTGATACAACCAGCATAATAATTGTTAT
Organism: Draconibacterium sp.; assembly: GCA_016705335.1. Taxonomy (GTDB): domain Bacteria; phylum Bacteroidota; class Bacteroidia; order Bacteroidales; family Prolixibacteraceae; genus Draconibacterium. The sequence goes on from JADIYN010000026.1 coordinate 21,124, forward strand.
TTGCTGCATTGGTATAAACAGCATAAAACCATAAAGAATAGTTACTATTTGTAAGTGTATAACTTGAAAACGTATAACCAGTGCTTGCAGTGCTAATCGCCGCAGTTTTTATTGTTGTACCAGTACATGGCTCATCTAATGATCCACCAACAATTATTTTTATTGTACCACTTGAGGAAAAAGTACCGGAACATTTTTCAACTCTGAATGTTGCTGTGGATCCAGAAAGTGTGCATATCAGTTTTAAATTAGGATTGGAAGTCGCATTAGCAGCATAAATCCCACATGTAGCTGAACTGCACATATCGTATGAGGTTTGTGTATAACTTTGGCCGGCAACTTTAACCGAAATTATGTTTAGAATTAAGATAATCATAATTAAAAACAACTGGGTTAGTGATTTTTGAATTTTCATATTAAAAACGATTAGAATATTAGCTTTTACCAGCGCCATCAATCATTAATTACCTCGATTACTGTTAAATCCTTTTCAGGCCTAAAATCAACATAATCGAACGAAACTTTACAATTGATTAATCCTGGATTTCTTTGGTTTTTGTGTTTAATCCGTTATAAAAATAAAATCAAAAAATAAAATCAAAAAATAAAATATTATTACATTGTGTAACAACCTGTCAAATCGGTGTAACTATTGGCCATTTTTTTAGCATAAACGGAAAAATCCACCACATTTATTCCCTTGAAAGGGAAGTTTTCAATTAATAATTTAATAAGACGTGTTGCTTTTATGCAGTTTTTAAACATAAATTTATGCACTTCAAAGTTGTGTAATGATGTTTTTCAGATTTATCATAATATTCTTATTTTTTGTTGTGAACCTGACAGCCAGCTCACAATTTACACATCCCCAATACAGACAATATACATTGCGCGATGGTCTGTCACAAATGCAGGTAATCAGTATGTTTCAGGACAGCCGGGGTTATATTTGGGCAGGAACCAAAAAAGGCCTGAATTGTTTTAACGGTGACCAAATCAATAGTTTCGATGAAAAGGATGGACTGGCCAGTTCATACATACAAAAGATAACAGAAGATTTTGAGGGTAATATTTGGGTATCAACCCGCAAAGGTTTTTCACGTTTTAACGGGAAAACATGGAAATCTTTTTCTCCTGAGAATTTTTTTGTTGGATATGTTGCCCCAATGCCCGATGGAAAAGTTTGGTATTTAGCAATTGATCGAAATAATAAAACAATTTTTGGTTATCTCGAAAATGATGAATTTCACGATCAGTTGGAGCTTTTGCCTGAGTTGAATAATCCGGACGGGGCAGAGATCGCTTATTGTAAAGATAGTCAGACTCTCATTTTTCATGACCGGCATAATCTATTCGAACTTAAAAACGGGGTTGTTAAAAAAATACATCAAGCTAAAGAAAACCTGTACTTTGAATTGGAAGACTCTGTAATTCTGGTTCTGGAAACGAATCAGAAGGATTTTGTCAACCTGTTTGAATACGAAAAGGGCAAACTCAATGAACTTGCCAATATCAGGAATGGCAGGTTGATTGGTGTAAATAAATGCACCAGGGAATTTGCTTTTTCCCCTCGTTTTGGTGGAAACCCACTATACTTCATCAATCCAGATTCACTTATTATCAATGCTTTTCAAGAAATGCACAAATCATGTTTTCTTACCGATACCGATGGACAACTTTGGATTGGCACTGAAGAAGGGCTTTACCGGATTCAATCTAACGGGTTTGAAACCTACAAACGGGAAATTTTACCGGCAATTTGGTCGATTTTGGAAGATAGTAATCAAAACATCTGGTTTGCATCTTACAATTATGGGTTGAGGAAAATCAACGGAAAATCTTTGACTACTTTTACGGTGAACGATATCGAGAAATATGGTCTTGAAAAAGAATCCCAAAATATGGACTTAATTTCTACTTTCATCCGTCTGTTGATAAACACGGAACTTTGTATTTTCCATTCAACCCGGGAATTTTAGCTTATGACGGAAAATTTTTCAAAATCAATGACAGGATTGGTTGTCTGACCACATTTTATGACAGCGACCGCGATTTACTATGGGGCGGTTACCGTTTGTTTGCGGAGGTGTATAACAAAGAACATAAACTTGTCAGAACTATTGGTCAGACTGAAGGATTAGGATTAAATGGCTATGTGGCAACCATCGGAAAAGATATAAATGGATATTACTGGTTGGGCGGTTTTACAGGTCTTTGCCGTTATAACTGGGACTCTAAAAAGTTTGAAAATTACAACAGAGCTAATGGTCGGTTACCTGCTGATGGAGTAATTTCAAATTTTAATACGCCAGATGGACGCACCTGGTTTGGCAGCACCCAGGGCTTGCTTTACTACGACGCCAAAACCGACTCGATTCGGAAAATTGAACGTGAAGAAATTTCGGGAACTGTAAATTTTGTTTCTGCTATTGATAGTACCTGGTTGGTTTTTAGCCAATCTACCGGTATTTACCTGATGGATTTAAAAAAATTCAATCGTTCCGGAGCTATCGAATTGTATTTCTTCAACGAGAACAATGGATTTTTAGGTATTGATCCCGGACAGGATGGTGCGATGATTGATTCGAATGGGAATATTTGGATGACTACAAGTACTGAAGTGGTGAAACTGAATCCAAAAAAACTGAAACTGCAGAAATATTTCAGCGCAGTGAGGTTTTTAGGATTTAATGGAGAACAACTCACGTATAACGATGAAATGGTTGAACTGCCCCGCAACCAAAGATCAGCCATTTTTACTTTCGATGCTATTTGTTTTAATCGCCCAAGCCCGGTACAATATTCCTGGAAATTGTCAACCGATACTGTTTGGTCGGCCTGGCAGATGGAGAACTATGCTTTTGTTTCCAATCTAACTGATGGTAAGTCGGAAATTATGCTTAGGGTTAAGTTCCCGGGTTTGCCCGATACAAAGGCAACATCCAGCCTGATGGTTAAAGTAAGAGTGGCTGTTTGGAAACAACCTGGTTTTTTCCCACATTGTTTGGTTTATTTGCCTTGTTGTCAATTTTGGGATTTGTGTTGTTTTTGCACACCCGTACCCAAATGATGCTAACTGCTAGGCAATCGAAAGTTTTTCAGGTACAGGCCATTCAGTCGCAAATGAATCCGCACTTTATTTTAATGTTCTGGCTTCGTTTCAATCTATGATTTTGTCTTTTCAATCTGAAAAGGCCAACCATTATCTTGTAAAATTAGCAGGTCTTATCCGCGGTTTCCTTGATGCATCAACGGGTTCGGCAAATTTACAAAACAGCATAAGTATAGAAAAGGAACAAACACTACAAAAGGAAATTGAACTCATCAATGGATTTGTGGAATTTCAACAATTGATTTATCCTAATAAATTTGAATATATCATTAATACTGATTCAGCAATTAATCCGGAACAGGAAACAATACCACCAATGATTCTCCAACCGTTTGTTGAAAATGCTATCAGACATGGCCTTTTGCCAAAAAATGGTTTCGGAATATTAAAATTGGAAATAACCCGTAAGGAAGAAAAAGGATTACGGATAATTGTTGAAGATAATGGTATTGGAATTGAAAAAGCAGGCCGGATATTAACAGATTCACCTTTCAGATATGAATCGAAAGGTACAATGTTGACCTTAAACCGAATTAAATTATTGAACGAGCTTGGGTATAAGATTACCATCAATACCGAAAGCTCTGATAAAGGAACAAAAATTGAAATAACAATACTAAACCATGAGCAGCGAAATTAAAGCAATTATTGTTGAAGATGTTGAAAGCTATTTGCTACTATTGAGAAACTGGTGTTGGAAGTAGCTCCACACGTTAATATTATCGGAAAATCGACCACGCTAACCGAAGCGGTGCAACTGATAAGGAAGTTAAAACCCAATGTCATACTCCTTGATATTCAATTTGAAATGGAAGGAAAGACAGCATTTGATATGTTGAGCGAACTTGAGGCAACTAACGACCTCAATTTTCAAATAATTTTTATTACGGCACATCAGGAAGCAAGGTATTATGCGCTTGCTTTTCAATTTAAAGCACTTCATTTTGTTGAAAAACCAATCGACAGCGAAAAATTGAAAGAGGCATTTCAAAGGGTAAATATCAATATTGAAGCAGGGTTTGATCCAATTGTAGCAAAATTTGGTGAAATTCATAAAAAGATGCATACGGTTGGACCTAATGATCGAATTGTTGTAGAAGGCAACCTTTATTCAGAACTTATCTGTGTTGATGAAATTTCAACGATTGAAGCTTCAGGACGATATTCCAGCTATGCCTTACAAATGGTCGGAAAATTGTTTCCTGTAAAAATTTAGGTGAGTATGAAAACAACTTTCATCCTATTCAAAATTTATACGAATTCATAATAACCGAATTATTAATTTCAATTTGGTCAAACGTTTTTCAAAAAAAGAACGATTAATTGAATTGATAGAACCACAAGGAAAATATTATGCCTCAAAAGAACGGTTTAAAGATTTTCTTGTACTGACCGCTCAAAATGACAAGTGACTAAACAATGAAATTATGGTATATAAAAAAAGGGAACCTTCAAGTTCCCTTTTTAATATCATTTTTTAAAAGTTTACATATCAACTTCAACAATTGCAAAATCAGTAGTTGAATATTTTCCTTCAAGTAAAGTTTTACGAACTTTTTTAAATGCGTCAACTGTAATTTCAACATCTTCCAGTGTATGCATAGCAGTTGGAATCAGCCGCAGCAGAATATCTCCTTTTGGAATTACCGGATAAACAATCATCGAACAGAATATTCCAAAGTTTTCGCGCAGGTCATAAACCAAATTTGTTGCTTCAGCTTCTCCACCTTTCATATAAACCGGTGTTACAGCTGAGTTAGTTTTTCCAAGGTCGAAACCTGCTTCACGCAAACCTTTTTGAAGTGCAGCAACAACTGTCCATAATCTTTCCTTTAATTCAGGTTTTGTACGAATCAGTTCAAGACGTTTCAAACCACCCAAAACCATTGGCATTGGCAACGATTTAGCATAGGTTTGTGAACGCATATTATATCGTAAGTAAAAGCAAATATCTGTTTCGCAGGCAATAAAACCACCAATTCCGGCCATTGCTTTTGCAAAAGTGGCAAAGTAAAGATCGATTTTATCAGTAACCCCAAAATGTTCAGCAGTACCGGCACTTGTTTTCCCATCATTCCAAAACCATGGGCATCATCAACAAGCAGACGGAATTTGAATTCATCTTTCAAAGCAGCAATTTCATCAAGTTTACCCATATCGCCGGCCATCCCGAATACACCTTCTGTAATTACAAGGATTCCTCCTTTTTGTTTTTCGGCTAAACGCGTTGCATGAGTAAGTTGTTTGCGTAAACTGTCAATATCGTTGTGTAAATAAACAAACCTTTTCCCCATGTGTAACCGAACTCCATCCAAAATACAGGCGTGTGCTTCAGCGTCATAAACAACTACATCGTTTCTTCCGCAAATTGCATCGATAACCGAAACCATACCCTGGTAACCGTAATTGAGAAGAAATGCATCCGGTTTACCAACAAAAGCAGCCAATTCACGTTCAAGTTGCTCATGTTTTGATGTTTGTCCCGACATCATTCGCGCTCCCATTGGGTATGCCATTCCGTATTGAGCGGCTGCTTCGGCATCAGCTTTTCGCACTTCAGTGTGGTTAGCCAGTCCCAAATAATTGTTTAAACTCCAGTTTAAAACCTCTTTGCCCCTGAATATCATTCTTGGAGCCAATTCACCTTCAAGTTTTGGAAATGCAAAGTATCCATGAATTTTTTTCATGTGTTTACCTATTTCTCCCTTGTTTGCCCTGAATTTTTCAAATATATCCACGTTGTAATTTTTTTTGTGATTATTTCGGTGCAAATGTAAACTTTTTTAATTTTCGCACAAACCTGTTAAATAATGCTAATAACTGATTTTATACATAAAAACATTCCTATTTTCACGCCGGTTTTAAGGTTTGGTTTTTGCGTATGAAACTATAAATGAATATGCTACGAATAACATTTTATCATTAAATACGTTTAAATTTAACTTGTCAAATCGTTTTAGGTATATAAAAAAAGTATATTTTTGCGCCATGTTAATAAAAAGGAGATTTTTTTGGTCGGGACTAATTCTGTTAACAGTAATTTTAAGTTCGTGTGGTAGTTACAATAAAATTGTAAAAAGCACCGATTACGAATATAAATACAAAAAAGCCATTGAATATTATGAAGATGGTGAATACGTGAGATCGGGTACATTACTGAAAGAACTTGTAAGTATTTACAGGGGAACAAATCGTGCCGATAAAGTTTATTATTACTATGCTAAAAGTATGATCGGTCAGAAGGATTATTTAATGGCAGGTCATTTTTTTAAAACTTTGATAAAGGAATATCCGATGAGCGATTTTGCCGAGGAATCCTATTTCATGGATGGTTATTGTTCTTATTTAATGTCTCCAAAAGCGAGACTTGACCAGAATGTTACAAGCGAAGCAATTGATGCATTGCAGTTGTATGTTAACCTTTATCCGTTTAACGACAGGGTGGATGAGGCAAACCGGTTGATTGATGAATTGAATGATAAATTGGTTTATAAAGCTTATTTAAGTGCTAAACTTTATTATGATTTCGATAATTATAAAGCATCAGTAATTGCGTTAACCAATTGTTTGAATAAATTTCCTGATTCAAAATACAGGGAAGAATTAAAGTTTATGTTGCTCGAATCGAAATATATGCTCGCAATAGGAAGTATTTATGATAAAAAACAGGAAAGACTTTCAAATGCACTCGATGAATATTTCGCCTTTGTCGATGAATTTCCGGAAAGCAAACACATAAAAGAAGCCGAGAAATTTCGCAAAGAGACCTCACAATTGTTAAATTATAAAGAAGAAACAAATATTAATTAAATGGATTACAAGAAAACAAAAGCTGCACCATCAACAATTTCACGTGATTTGGAAGTGTTGACACAGGAAACTGGCAATATTTACGAAACTGTGATGATTTTGGCAAAAAGGGCAAACCAGATTTCGTCTGAATTAAAAGAAGAATTAAATCAGAAACTTCAGGAGTTTGCTTCGTATACCGATAACCTGGAAGAAATCTTTGAAAACCGCGAACAAATAGAAATTTCGAAGTTTTACGAAAGAATGCCAAAACCTTCTTTAATTGCTTTTGAAGAGTTAAAGGAAAATGAAATTTATCATAGAAATCCAAGCAGGGAGAATAAACCCAAAATTTAATTTTAAAGCCCATGAGGCTTAAAAGTAAAAAAATTATTTTAGGTATAACCGGAAGCATAGCAGCATACAAGGCAGCTATGCTTTTGCGTTTATTGGTAAAGGAAAGTGCTGAGGTACAAGTTGTAATTACTCAGGCCGGCAAGGAATTTATTACACCGGTTACGCTTTCGGCGCTTTCAGGTAAACCTGTTATCAGCGAATTTTTTGGCGCAAACGACGGCACATGGAACAGTCATGTTGACCTTGGGTTGTGGGCAGATTTAATGTTGGTAGCTCCTGCAACTGCTTCTACAATTGCAAAAATGGCAAATGGTATTGCTGATAATATGTTGGTAACAACCTATATGTCAGCAAAATGCCCGGTTTTTGTTGCGCCGGCGATGGATTTGGATATGTTTGCTCATCCCTCAACCCAAAAAAATATTGAAATATTGAAATCCTTCGGAAATTCAATTATCGAACCTTCTGTAGGTGAACTTGCAAGTGGATTAACAGGGAAAGGGAGAGAATGGAAGAACCCGAAAATATTGTTGAAATTGTTGCTGAATATTTCAATTCAAGAAAGTACTAAAAGGAAAACTTTCCTTGTAACCGCCGGACCAACCTATGAAAAGATTGATCCCGTCCGTTTTTTAGGAAATTTTTCATCGGGGAAAATGGGTTATGCCATTTCCGAAGAACTTGCCGATAGCGGTGCGAATGTCATTTTGGTTTCAGGCCCCGTTTCGTTGAAAACCAATAAAAAGAATATTCAGCTTGTTAAAGTTGAATCGGCTGATGAAATGTATGTTAAATGTTTGTCGTGGTTTCCGAATTGTGACGGGGCTGTAATGTGTGCTGCCGTTGCCGATTTCACCCCGGTTGTAGTCGAAAAAAAGAAAACAAAACGTGGCAGTGAAAACTGGAGCCTCGAATTGCAGCCAACCATAGATATTGCCGCGAAATTGGGTGAGTTGAAAAGCGAAAAACAAATACTTGCAGGTTTTGCGCTTGAAACCAACGATGAAATCAGCAACGCAAAGAAAAAGCTGGAAAGTAAAAATCTCGATTTTATTGTTTTAAATTCTTTGAACGAAGAAGGAGCCGGTTTTCAGGTCGATACAAATAAAATTACAATCATCGATAAAAGCAATAATCAGCAGTTTTTTGAGTTAAAAAGTAAGAAAGAAGTTGCTGTTGATATTGTTAATAAAATCAAATCAATTATTAAATAGCGTTTTTACCGGAGTTATTTTTCTATTTTTATAATCACTATTTTTGATTATTATGAAGTCGATATTGCTATTAATATTATCTCTGATTTATATTACTTCGGGCGTGAATGCTCAGGAACTGCGCTGTAATGTAACTATTTCGCACCAAAGGATTCAAGGTGCAAACCAAAACCTGTTCCGCACAATGCAATCGGATGTATATGAATTTATGAATACCCGAAAATGGACAGATCATGTGTACAGTTACGATGAAAAATTGAAATGTAATATAATGATCCTTCTCGAAGAACAGATTTCTGCTGATGAATTCCGTGGTTCAATACAGGTACAATTGATAAGACCTGTTTTCGATTCGAGTTATGAAACTACAATACTGAATATCAAAGACAACGATTTTCGTTGCCGTTATGTCGAGTTTCAACCACTTGAATTTAACGAAACTTCAAACAGGGATAACCTAACCAACATATTGGCATATTATGCCTATGTAATTTTGGGTTTTAGTTACGATTCGTTTTCACCTGAAGGAGGAACACCATATTTTGAAAAGGCACAGTCAATTGTAAACAACTCACAAAATCAGGTTGAAAAAGGCTGGAAATCATTTGAAAGTGAAAGAAACCGGTACTGGCTGCTTGAAAATATAATGAATAAATCCTATTCCGATTTCAGAAAATGTATGTATAGCTATCACCGTAATGGTTTGGATTTAATGTCGCAAAGGGCTGAAGAGGGCCGTGCAAACATTGCCGAATCACTCCGCGATTTGCAAAAAGTTTTCAGAAGACGGCCGTCAACCTATATTCTGCAAATGTTTTTCGATGCAAAATCTGATGAACTCGTCAATATTTTTTCAAAATCGTTTCCCGATGAAAGGACGCGTGTTTTGACTATTTTGAATGAGATAGATCCTTCGAATGGCAGTAAATATTCAAAAATTTCAGAAACGGAAGAGTTGTAATAAAGTAATTCATGCTGACAAAACTTTCAATTTCAAACTACGCGTTAATCGATAACTTAAGCATTGATTTTCATCAAAAACTAAATTCAATAACAGGTGAAACTGGGGCCGGAAAATCGATAATGCTGGGTGCTTTGGGTTTGATACTTGGTAACAGGGCCGATTTGTCGGTGTTAAAAGACAAGTCGAAAAAATGCGTTGTTGAAGGAAATTTCGAAATTGGGAATTATCAGCTTCAACCTTTTTTTGAAGAAAATGATCTGGATTATGACACAACCACAATTATTCGCAGGGAAATAACTGTTTCAGGCAAATTCAGGGCTTTTATAAACGATACTCCCGTTAACCTGAAAACCATGCGGGAACTTGGTTTATGCCTGATTGATATCCATTCGCAACATCAAAATCTGGAACTGGGAAACCGCAGATTTCAACTTGATTTGGTTGATACTGTTTCCAAAACAGATAAAGTACTTGCGCAATATCGTGAATTGTACATCGGATTTATTTCGTTACAAAATGAATTAAAGGAATTAATTGCCAAAAGTGACAAGGAAAGCGCTGACCTTGATTACTGGCAATTTCAGTTTAACCAGCTTTCAGAAGCCGATTTAAAGGAAAACGAACAGGAGGAACTTGAAGTTTTACTTGAACAGCTAAATCATGTTGAAGAAATAAAAAATGCCTTTTCTGAGGTCCAAAACCTGTTGGATAGTGACAGGTTTTCTGTTGTACTTCATTTAAAGGAAAGCCGGAAAAAACTTGAAAACATTAAAAGTTACATACCCGAAGTTGCAGGTTTAAGCGAGCGATTACAAAGCAGTTTGCTTGAAGTAAAAGACATTCTGGATGAAATTGAAAGTCTGGCCATAAATATTGAACACGACCCGGCCCAACTTGAATTGATTAACGACAGACTGAACCTGATTTACAGCCTGCAACAAAAACACCATGTAAATTCGGTTGAAGAATTAATTGTGCTCAGGAATTCTTTTGATCAGAAAATAAACAAGGTAACAGGATATGATGATGAAATTCAAAAGCTGAAAAACAACCTTGAGAAAAGTCGTTTAAAACTTCAGGAGAAGTCAGATGAACTAAGCACAATCCGCAAAACATGCTTTAAACATATTGAAAAAGCTATTATTGAAGATTTGCAGCAGTTGGGAATGGCTAAATCGAAATTGGAGGTAGTACATGAACAACTTTCGGATTTCACTATAAACGGAAAAGATGCAGTTTCTTTTCTTTTCAGTGCAAACTCTGATTCTGAACCTGCCGAGATTTCCAAAGTTGCTTCCGGGGGCGAAATGTCGCGCCTGATGCTGGCAATAAAAAACCTGCTTCGCAAATCAAAATCGCTTCCAACAGTTATTTTCGACGAAATCGATTCAGGTGTTTCAGGTGAAATAGCGCTGAAAATGGGAAATATCATCAAATCTTTTTCCGATTCAACACAAATCATTAATATCACGCATTTACCGCAAATTGCCGCAAAAGGCGATGCACATCTGATGGTTTACAAATTTGAAGATAAGGGGAAAACTTACACTTCAATAAAACACCTGAATACCGATGAGCGCATCGTTGAATTAGCCAAAATGGTTGGCGGCGATAGTTATTCGGATGCAACTTTGCGAACCGCTGAAGAGTTGTTAAATAGTTGATATTTTTGAGATGCTTTGTTCAGTTTTTTCATAAAAAAAGGCCTCTTTTCAGAGACCTTTCTATTTTCGATTTAGTGTTTTCTTTCCTTGATACGGGCTTTTTTACCGGTTAAATCACGCAGGTAGAAAATTCTTTTTCTGCGTACTTTACCACGTTTATTGATTTCAATAGAATCAATAAATGGTGATGACAATGGGAAAATCCTTTCAACACCAATGTTACCTGATATTTTTCTTACCGTAAATGTCTTGGTATTACCGCTTCCACTAACCTGGATAACCACACCACGGAAGCTCTGGATTCTTTCTTTATTTCCCTCCTTAATCTTGTAACCAACTGTTACGGTGTCCCCTGCAATGAATTCAGGGTGTTGTGTCCCTGTCTCGAATTCTTGTTCTACTAATTTAATTAAGTCCATTTCAATATTTTTTATTATTGTTGGCAATGTATCCAGTCCTCCGACCGAAAAGAGATTGCTAAAAGTTGCGCAAAAGTAATAAAAAAATTAATTTGCCAAACTAAAATCTTGAATTGCAAGGATAAATCTGAAATCGTGTTTTATGATTTACGATTTTGGCATTTACCATTTACCATTTACCATTTACCATTTAAAGCAACCCGTAATCCGAATCTTGATACTCATTACTTGATACTCAATACTAATTAATAACTATGTTCATCCAATTTTACTTTCCCTTTAAAAGTGCGATAAACGAAAATTGTGTAGGCAAGTACAAGTGGTCCACCAATAGCAACCATGGTCAGCATGATTTTCAGTGACTTTTGTGAAGATGCTGCATTGTAGATATCTATGTTGTATTTTGGGTCAATAGTTGACAAAAGCATGTTCGGATATATTTCCACAGCCACTAAAATCAGCAGCAAACAAATTGTCAATGAAGAAAAAAGGAAAGCCGGCATAAACTTCTTTTTGCTGACCAGACGTGGAATATTTGCAATACTCAGGAATGCAGCCAGTGGCACAATAAATAGCTCAGGGTTGTTTTTAAATTTATCGGATAAGTGTGGGATAAATATTAAAGTATATAAAGTTGTAATTGCGAAAACCACCACAAATGCGATGATTCCCTGCTTTACAAGGATTGTTAACTTCACATAAAGTTTCCCTTCGGTTTTTAACAATAGATAAATAGCGCCGTGGGTCATGAGTAAAAACAGTACACTAAAACCGGTAAGCAATGTGAAAGGAGTGAAAAATTCGAATAATCCCGTCCCCTGATATTCGTAGTTTTCACCGATGGCAATTCCCTGCAAAACATTTCCAAGCACAACACCAAGTAAAAATGCAAGCATAATACTCGACAGGCTGTAAAAAACGTCCCATGTATTTCTCCACCAGGCCATTGGTTCCTTACTTCTGAATTCGATTGCCACAGCCCTGAAAATGATAAACACAAGAAAAACAATAAATGGAATATATAGTGATGAAAGTAAAGTAGCATACATTACCGGGAATCCGGCAAAAAGCGCACCGCCCCCGATTACCAGCCATACTTCATTTCCGTCCCACACCGGACCAATTGCATTTAAAGCAATGCGACGGCTCTCTTCTTTTCTGAAAAAAAGATGCCAGGCACCTGCTCCAAAATCGAAACCATCCAAAACTGCATAACCCGAAAAGAGCCCGCCAACAACTAAAAACCACCATGTTTGATAATCAAGTCCAAGAAAAGTTTGCATAATTTCAACCTGTTATAACGTTACTAATTTCTTCCTGCAACGGTCTGTCATCTTCGTTGCTTTCATCATATGGCCCTTTTTTGATTTTCTTGTCGATCATATATATGAAAAGCAGGAACAACAATAAATAAATAGCCATAAACAATATGAGAGAGAAAAGCACCTGGCTGGCCTGGACAGATTTTGAAAGTGCATCGGAAGTACGCAGCAATCCATAAACAACCCAGGGTTGCCTTCCCATTTCGGCAGCAAACCAACCAACCTGATTCGCAATTTGGGGTAGGAGGGTAGCGAAAACAAATACAACCATCAACCATCTGTATTTAAATAACTTTCCGCGCCACCACAGGAAACTTGCAAAAAGTGTGAGCGCAATCAGTGTCATCCCAATGATGATCATGATATGATAAAATTGAAAAACTGCATTTATTTGTCCCGGCCTGTCTTCTTCTGGAAAAGCGTTGAGCCCGGTAACAGGAGCTTTAAAATCATAATCAATTAAAAACGACAAACCACCGGGAATTTTTGGTCCCAGTACTTTTTGGTTTTCCTTGTCAACCCAACCAAATAAATACATATCCGCCGGTGCATTTGCTTCAAAATGTCCTTCGAAAGCAGCTAATTTTGCAGGCTGGTTTTTCGCAACGCCATCTGCTGAGCGATGTCCGGTAAAAAGCTGAGCCAGTGAAAAAATTGTGGCAACAACGAGCGCAATTTTGAAAGCTTTTACTGATATCGTTTCGTAACGGCCTTTTAATATATAATACGCGTGAACACTCAACACAAGAAATGCTCCTGATAACAGCGCACCCAACCACACATGTGTAATTCGATCAACACTTGAAGGGTTAAAAACCATAGCCCAGAAATCAGTGATTTCAGCACGCGCATTTATTCCTTCGCCAACAATATGGTATCCTGCCGGAGTTTGCTGCCAACTGTTTGCCACAACAATCCAGATGGCGGAAAACATAGACCCTAGAAAAACACCAACAGTTGAAACCAGGTGTACCCAGGGTTTTACTTTGTTCCAACCAAACAGCAATACTCCCAAAAACCCGCTTTCAAGGGCGAAGGCAAAAATACCTTCTGCAGCAAGGGCACTTCCAAATATATCGCCAACATAACGCGAATAGGTTGCCCAGTTGGTGCCAAATTCGAATTCCATTACTATTCCTGTAGCAACACCCAACCCAAATGTTACTGCAAAAATTTTTGTCCAAAAACGGGTCAGTACCTCGTATTCCTTATTACCCGTTTTAATATACATACTTTCAAAAATTACCATCATCAATCCCAACCCGATGCTCAACGGTGGATAGATATAATGAAATGAAATGGTAAAGGCAAACTGCAACCGAGCAAGAATTTCTACATCCATGGTTTCAATGTATTGTTACTTTATTATCAAAATAAATAATTTTATTTTACGTTATCTAATTGTCATAAGTTCATAACAAGATACATAAGATAATTGTTTTGTACAATTCTAAAACGAACTTTTTTATGAGGAAACCAAATGACTTTTGAAGGAGTACCTGTTTAATTACCCGCGTTTACATTGCATTCAAGACATGCCAGGGCATATCTGTCGTATTCATCATAGGCAGTCCCGGGTATTCCATTTATCGTTATAATCCGGTCCATGCGGATGCTATTTCCATTGCTCATCAATATGAATTTTTCAAAATTATTCACTGAAAATATTTTCTCTATTTTATCTTTTTCTTCTCCCTGTACTTTTTGTTTTTGAAAGAAAAAACCTGTGAAAGTTTGTCTTTCAGAATTTCATTTTCGACAATATCGAAATAATCAGGATCTATTGGTGTATAATCTGTTTTCATGGTTCTATAATTTTAAACATTCTGCAACAATTTCGTTAACATGTATTTGGGTTGTATTTAAAACCGGAATACCGCAATATTCGTTTTCCTGAAGTATCAAAGGAAATTCAGTGCAACCAAGGATAATTGAATCTATTTGTTTTTCATCCACCATTTTTTGAATGATATTTATAAGCAAATTCCTTGTTTCGTCTTTGAAAACCCCCAGTTCAATCTCGCTGAATAATTTTTGGTTGATTACTTCTTTTTCAGCTTTGTCGGGCATTATAACTTCAATACCATTTTTTCTGAAAACATTTGGATAGAAAGATGCATCCATGGTAAATCCTGTACCAAACAATCCCGGTCTTTTCAGGTTTCTGTTCATTGCTGCCCTGCAGGTTGCCTCTACAATACTGATTAACGGTAGTGGTGATTTTTCCTCAAGTTCATCAAAAAACAAATGCGGTGTGTTAGCTGTAATGGCTGCGAAATCAGCACCTGCACGACTCAAATATTCAATTATTTCCAACAAATACATTGATGCTTTTGTGTATTCTTTTTGTTTCATTAAGCCAATAAAAACTGACATGTTTACACTGTAAACAATTATTTCTGGATAGTTTAAATCTTCATTCCCCGCAGAAAAGGCTTTAATAATTTCCTTGTAATAATCTACTGTAGCTTCGGGACCAAGTCCTCCGATTAATCCAATTTTTCTCATTTCGAAAATTGTTTTTATTTTCCTTTATACTTAATGATATTGAAAGTAAAGTTCCACAAATCTAAGCATTAAATAGTAAAGGACAAAAACGTCCTTATATGTTTTACCAAATAAAAAAACCATTCATTTTTCAATAAATGGCTTTTAAATTTATTTTTTGAAACTTTTGAATTGCGTTTGTTTAATGACCGGCACTTCCAATAACTTTTTTACTGTCACCTGTTGCTTTTGCGATTATTTCGTACCACCATTCCGGATATCCGGCAAAAATGGGTGATGGTGGCAATCCTGTTTCTGTGCGTTCAAACTTGCCGTCTTTTTCGCGTTTAATATTCCCATCCATATATTTCACAAGCAGATAATGACCTAATTCTTTCCATTGTGATGTCATATTATTTGCTTCGTTTACCGAATATTCGGTAATAAATTTACGGGCTTGTTCGGGATTCGATTTAAAAAGTGTTTCGGCAGCTTTATCGATTACTGGAACATACGCAACAAATTTATTTTCAAGTTCGCTTTGTACTTTCTGCACATCTTTTATCATGTCGCTGTAACGCAGGTAGGCAAAATTTGTGACGAAATTGAAAGTCCAAAATGCCGAAGTTTCACTATAGGTTAACATGTCGCCGTTGCCAACTTTAAAACATTCGGGAATCTCTGTAATTCCGCAATACATTGGTGCATAGCAAGTGCTGTAAGTATCGTCAACACCAAACCAAATGATTCCGCCAATTGGGTTTGGTAACCAGCTGCGGCTTTGGGTTACAAATGAAAACCCGGTTTGCTGTGTTGAAATTGCCCTTTCATGGCAATATTCTACTGAGTCCACACTCCATGTCATGTTTCTCCAGCGATATGGAAGTTTAAAAGGACCAGCGCCAATATCATTTGTCATGTCCAGTTCGGTATTTTCATAATGGTCGCGCATCATACCCATAACATCCTGAACTGTAAGTTTTTTCTCTGGCTTAACCCACAATGGCAAACGATTGCTGGCAAAATGGTTTTCACCACTGTTATTTACAATTCCTTTTGCATAATCGCTGTATTTTTCCATTCCGCTTGCGACTTTATTAAATCCGGCCCAAACACGGGCGTCACAAAAACGGGCTCCACCAAAATCAACCGGTGCATAAACATCTGAAAAACTAAAATCTTTGTCTGTCCCTTTGTACCAGCCTTTTTCACGGGCGAAAGAAATTACATCGGGTGCATAAACACAATTGTTTTTATCATTTAACGGGAAAGTGGTTATCCGCGCCTGGTTGGCATGGCCACTAATATAACCGTCGGGAATTTTTACGGCAACCCAAACAGCACCTTTTTGTCCTTCACCTTTCCCAATCAATTCCAAAATCCAAACTTCATTTGGATCGGCAATTGAAAATGATTCGCCTGAACTGTAATACCCGTATTCTTTAACCAAAGTTGTCATCACTTCAACTGCTTCGCGGGCAGTTTTGGCACGTTGTAAGGCAACATAAATCAAACTTCCGTAATCCATAATTGCACCTGTTTGGCTTCCAAGTTCACTGCGTCCGCCATAAGTAGTTTCTCCAATGGCAACCTGAAATTCGTTCATATTCCCAACAACACTGTAAGTATGTGCAGGTTGCGGAATTTTTCCAAGGTATTTGCCTGTGTCCCATTCATAAATATCGCGCATTGCACCAACCGGATAGTCCTGTGCCGGTTGAAAATACAATTCTCCAAATAAGGTGTGAGAATCGGCAGCGTAAGTTATCATTGTTGAACCGTCAACAGAAGCTCCTTTTGTGATAAGGAAGTTTGTGCAACCATTTGATATGTTGATGCTTGCAATAATAAGTGCAATACCAGCACCAATTGTCTTTAATGTTTTATTCATAGTTATTATATTTTTATAAAGAAGGCAAATATAGTTATTTGAAGTTTTTTGGATATGACTTTTATCGTCTTACTGTCTAAAAACAAGTCCTATTTGATTTAAGTGTCTGGTTTTCTGTCTGGATTATTGATTTTGACCGGATCTTGCCTGGTATCAAAAATATCAGTTATAAGAATCCCTTCAGGGATTTCTTTATATATGATTTTGTAATTCCCTTTTACAAGATATCTATATCCTTTGTTGAGTTTTTGAAGATTCAACTCAACATGGCCGGAATAAGGAAATTGTTTTAATTGTTGGGTTGATTTGAAGATCTCTGATTTTATTTTTCGGGCAACAATTGGACTAGCTTTTTCCTTGTAGTATTCATAAATCTCAGTTAAGGTTCCTGAAGCAAAATCGGTCCAAAATATTTTCATATTAATTACCAGTTTTCAGATTCCTTTTCTAATTCGTCCTGGTCCTTAATTTTCCCATCCAGGTAATCTTGTTCTGATTGTTTGGCGCGATTTAATAATTGTTGTTTTGTGAAAGGCTTTACAATTCTTTTTTCAATCTGTGCTTTCTGAACTTCATTAATTGTAGATTCAATTTTACGAAAAACCTTTTCAGTCCTGCCAGATATTCAATTGCATTTAGCTTCCTAGTCTGTAAATCCATTTTGCTTGTTTTTTACAAATATAAGTTAGAAATTATTATTTCGTTTTATTTTTATTGAATTCTAATGTGCATTAATTGTGTGCTACAAACACCCTTTTATCGCTTCCAAAGTTTCTTCAATATCGTTATCAAGCCCTACAGAAAACCTTACCAATCCCGGCGAAAGTCCCATTTTCTTTTGAACTTCTATTGGTATTTCAGAAGAAGTACTGTGCCCTGAACAACTAAATAAAGTTTTAAAATATCCTAATGATACTGCCAGATAGCCGACATCCGCTTCCTGCATTTTTTGCATAATTACATAAGCATTTTCCATCGTTTTAAAATCTAGCGCAAGCATTCCGCCAAAACCGTATTCTTTGTTCATCATTTTGTTGTGAAGTTCGAATTGCGGATGATTCTTCAATCCCGGATAAATTACTTTCAATCCCATTTTTCGAAATTTTCTGCCAGAAACAGCGCATTTCTACTGTGTTGTGTCATTCGGATATGCAGCGTGTTTAGGTTTTTTAATATTGAGGAGGAGCGCAAAGGGTCCAGAACAGGCCCTAATAACATTGCCGTTCCATTATTTACATTCGAAAGTTGGTTAATGAACTCATGTGATCCGCAAATAGCTCCGGCAACACAATCATTTTTTCCGTTAATGAATTTGGTCATGCTATAAACCACTAAATCAGCACCTAGAATGGCAGGTGAAAAAATCATTGGTGTGAATGTATTGTCAACCATAAGTTTTGCTCCGGCTTCATGCGCAATTTTTGCCAGTTCCGGAATATTCGAAACCTGAAGTAATGGATTTGTAACGCTTTCAGTATAAATTACTTTTGTGTTAGGACGTATTGCATTTTTTACTTCATCGAGGTTTGTAATATTTACAAAAGTTACTTCAATATTATATTTTGGCAGCCAGTTTTTCATGAAAGCATAAGTTCCACCATAGGTAGTAACACTCGTGATTATATGATCGCCAGAGTTGCAAAGCTGTAAAAGTGCACATGTTATTGCAGCCATTCCCGATGCAGTTATCCAGGCTGATTCTGTATTTTCCATTGCTGCCATTGCTTCAGCCAGGTATTTATTACTGGGATTCCAGTGACGCGAATAAAGAAAACATCCTTCCATATGGCCCAAAAAAGTCTCTTCCATGGTGTTTCCCTGAAGAAAAGTGTATGTCGAAGAGTCGGTAATTGATGGATTTACGTCACCAAATTCCCCAAATTGACGCAAATCGTGAATAGCTTTTGCAGGATTGAATTTCATAGTTCTGAATTTTATAACTCTTCAAAATTCAGAAATATTGAGGGTTATTTAAATGATTAAAATCTTATTTTCAGACTGATTTATTCATACCTTGAAAACAACGCCGCTGCTATGATCATGTTTTGCACCGGTTACCGATGCCAAACAATTATTTTGTCCAGTTATCTTTAAAACCCCAAGAAAGGCGAAAATCAGCGCTTCTTTAAAATTTACAATTTCATTTGATGGAATGATTATTTCGGCATTTGTATAACTTTTAATGCGTTCAATTAAAAACGAATTAAAAGCGCCGCCGCCGGTTACAAGCATTTTTCCCTGTTCTGTTATAACATTTGTAATTTGAAGAGCAATATGTTCATAAACTGTCCTCAATTTGTCGTTTTCAGGTATTTCAAAGTTGTTTAAAACCGGCATAAACACCTGTTCAACCCATTCACGTCCCAACGATTTTGGCGCTTTTTTTTGATAAAAACCAATTTGGTTTAGTTTTTCAAACAGCTCAGTTTCAATTTTTCCTTTTCTGCCCAATTCCCCGTTTTTATCAAATTGAAGTCCTTGTTTTTCGGCAAAATGATTAAGGATGAAATTTACAGGGCAAATATCAAAAGCAATTCTGCGGTTGTTTTCCTCAAACGAAATGTTTGCAAACCCGCCCAGATTCAGACAATATTTATAATCAGAAAATAGCAGTTTGTCGCCGATTGGAACAAGTGGCGCTCCTTGTCCGCCCAACGCCACATCGCCGGTACGGAAATCGGAAACAGTTGTAATTCCTGTTATTGCAGCAATGTCAGCGCCGTTTCCAATCTGGAAAGTAAATCCTAAGTCAGGTTGGTGAAAAACCGTGTGTCCGTGTGAAGCTACCAAATCAGGTTGAAAGCCGGTTTCTTCAATAAATCGCTTTGTTTCTTTACCTAAAAAACGGCCATATTTGGTATGTAATTCAATTAATTTTTCGCCGGAAAGGGTGGGAGAGTTGCTTAATTTATTTGTCCAATCGCTTGAATATGAAATGGTTTTAGTCGAAATTATTTCAAATTCCCACTTTACGTCAGTTTGCCATAATTCTACGGCTACTAAATCAAGTCCGTCAAGCGAAGTACCCGACATTAAACCAACCGCTTTTATTTTACTTGTTGAAAGTGGCTTCATAAATCGCGCTGTTTCCTTTTAAATCAGTTACAGTAAGTTTTAAATTGTGTTGTTTATTCAGTTCAAATCGCTTTGCATCAAATACATGGGTAATCAAATTATTTTTTGCATCGAATTCAAAAAGAGCCCATTTGCCATCTAAAAGTCCTTCAATACTTTCAATACCGGCTAAATCGTCTTTAATTTCAAAACGAATTTTATCGGCTTCTGTAAGCGTTGTTTTATTTGCAATGCTAAGCGGTAAAATTGTGGGAGGCACTGTATCAATTCTAACAGCATAATTGCCAAAAGTTTTAATTTCCCCTGTAACCCAGCCGTTTTCGTATTTACCTCCTGCTTCAGAAAACTTATCGGTTTCGGGATTTATATTGACCAACAATGCTTTTTCTGCAAGTCGTTCATCCAAATTTTTTGTTTTAATTCCAATTGTTGCATTACTGTTAAGTGGAACTGTGTTTTCATGGATTTGGTGTATCGATGAATAAAATCCGTTTCCTGCATCACGTAAATTATATTTAAAAAGAAGGTTGTTGAAAAGCGCATTTTTTGGAATTTCAATACTGAATTCTTCTGTTTTGTACTGATTTTTTTGCCCACATTCAAAAGCAGCAGTAAATTCTGCAACAGGTGGCTGCATTTCCCTGTATTTTCCTTCAACCATAAATTCAAGGATTGAACTGTTTTTGTGTGTGTCCTTTATTTCAATTTTTATCTGATGAACAGAGCCGATCATCGGGTCAAAAATCCCATTGTTTTCAGAGTATTCAAAATTGCGAAAGGGGTTACAATTTTCAATCCAGGTCTTTTGAAACCTGCGGTTTGATTTGGTATATTCTTCATAATCAGTGTAACTGTTGATTTTTTTCGAATCGTTAAAAGAAAAGCGGTTGATTTCGAATGTTGAATAAATAACACCGTCGATTGAAAGTTCCATTGAATTGATGCCACATTTATTTGCCGATCCATCAAGAAAATCATTTGCTTCGATGGCAAAACCAATTTCGCCAAAAACGGGGATAGTAAAATTATTTTTTAACCTGAATTTTCCATCAACAAACTCAACATCGAAAATTACCTTTTCATTTTTATAATTTATATGTGATGATTCAGAAAGTGGCGTAATCTGCAGTGCATAAATTTTGGGAGGCGTATTATCTTTTACAATGAACCCTAATTTCAGTGGATTTATCGGGTCCTCAGTTTTCGTATTCCGCAATTCGAAATGCAAATGCGGGCCGTCGGAACTCCCGGAATTACCACTAAGTGCAATTACTTCATTTTTTGGGATGTTGAAAATTCCCGGCAAAACAGGAATATCAATTTGAAAAGATTTCCTTTCATACTGAACATTTTTAACGAATTCGGCGATATCGGGCCTGAAGGCGTTCAAATGTCCATAAACCGAAGTTGTTCCGTTATCGTGATCGATATAAATTGCATTTCCATATCCCGAAGGCGAAATTGAGATTCGCGATACATACCCATCGGCAACACAATTTACAGGAACACCAACCCTTCCCTGTGTTTTAATATCAACCCCTGAATGAAAATGATTGCTTCTTAATTCAGCAAAACTACCACTCAGCAGCATTGGTATTTTTATAGGATTTGTGTAATAAACGTCTTGAGCAGAAACAAAAAAAGTATTGAAGAGAACAAAAAGCACGACAATCAACTTCATCATAATACCTGATTTTACTAACAATTTTTGGTAAAAGTAATCTTTTACATATTACTTAACAGAAAGGTGTTTGTAATATTTCGTCCCATTATTCTGCAATTACTTTTACAATAGGTCAAAAATATTAACTTTGCCCATGAAAAGCAGCTACGATGACTGACGAAGAACAATTGCTTCTGAATAATTTGAAATTAAATGTACAGCAGTTTTTTGAAGAGTTTGCACGGGTTGAAAACGAAAAAAAAGAGCTGGAAAAAAACGTGTTAAAATTAAAGCACGAAATTGAATTATTAAAGAATGAGAAGACCGAAATCAGTCGTAGAAATGAACAGTTGAAGTTAGCGACCCACCTTTTATCGGGTGTCGATGAAAACCGGGAAGCGAAACAAAAAATAAATAAATTAATACGGGAAATTGACAAGTGTATTGCATTACTAAATAAGTAATGGCCGGTGGACAAGAAAAATTTTAGAATAAATATTAAGATTGATGGTAAATTTTATCCATTAACCATCAATATTAAAGATGAAGAGAGATACCGATTAGCTGCAAAAAGAGTCAATGAAATTGTACGCCAATATCGCGAACAGTTTGGAGATCAAGACTCTAAAGATATTTTGAGAATGACTGCGTTTCAAATTGCATTGAGTAACACTGTAGTTGATCAACGCAATAGCAAATCTCTTTTTGTTGAAGAACTAAAAAACTTAAACGATGATATTTCTGATTTTTTAAAGGAAAAAGGAAAGAAATAGTATAGTTTTACAGACGAGAATATATTTATCGAAGCCCGTATAAAATATTGTAATAGTGTGTATTACAATATTTTTTACGGGCTTTTTTTATTAATTGATTAAAATAACACATATGGATTTAATATCATTATTTATAGGCGTAGTTGCCGGCTTTATAGTCGGCGGCGGCTTGTCCTATGTTATCTGGAACCGTGCGTTGAATTCGAAAAAAGTGCGGATAGTTGCCGAAGCTCAGGCGGAAGGCGAAGTGATTAAAAAAGATAAGATACTACAGGCAAAGGAAAAATTCCTTCAGTTGAAATCGGAGCATGAAAAATACATCGTTGAAAAAAGTGCCGACGTAAACGAATTTGAAAACCGGTTGAAACAAAAAGATAACCAGTTGAACCAACGTCGTGATGAATTACAGAAAAAGACAAAGGAATTTGAGGTTACGAAACGGGAAGTTGAAATCATTAAAGAGAACTTAACTGCCCAAATGCAGCGGGTTGAGCACAAAACCGAAGAACTTGAAAAAATGCACCGCCAGCATCTTGACAAATTGGAACAAATTTCGGGGCTTTCGGCTGAAGAAGCAAAAGCACAACTGGTTGAATCGTTGCAGGAAGAAGCAAAATCAGAAGCGATTTCCTACATCAACGAAATAATGGAAGAGGCAAAACTTACTGCCAATAAAGAAGCTAAGAAAATAGTTGTAAAATCGATTCAACGGGTGGCTACCGAAACTGCCATTGAAAATGCGGTTACCATTTTCCACATCGAAAGCGATGAAATAAAAGGCCGGATTATTGGTCGTGAAGGTCGCAATATCAGGGCTTTGGAAGCTGCAACAGGTGTTGAGATTGTTGTTGACGATACACCGGAAGCAATTGTACTTTCGGCATTTGACCCGGTTCGCCGTGAAATTGCTCGTTTGGCATTACACCAACTCGTTACCGATGGAAGGATTCACCCCGCCCGAATTGAGGAAGTTGTTGGTAAAGTAAAAAAACAAATTGAAGAAGAAATTATAGAAACAGGGAAACGCACTACGATTGATCTCGGTATCCACGGTTTACACCCTGAATTAATTCGACTGATCGGTAAAATGAAATACCGTTCATCTTACGGACAGAATCTTTTACAACACTCGCGGGAAGTGGCAAACCTATCGGCAGTTATGGCAGCCGAACTGGGCTTGAATGTGAAAAAGGCCAAACGTGCCGGATTGCTGCATGATATTGGGAAAGTGCCTGATGATGAACCGGAATTACCACACGCTGTTCTTGGTATGAAACTGGCTGAGAAATACAAGGAAAAACCAGACATTTGTAACGCGATTGGCGCCCACCACGACGAAGTGGAAATGCAAACATTACTTGCACCAATAGTACAGGTTTGCGACGCTATTTCAGGAGCAAGGCCGGGTGCCCGCCGCGAGATCGTTGAATCATACATTAAACGTTTAAAAGACCTTGAAGATTTGGCTCTTTCATATCCCGGTGTTATGAAAACCTATGCAATTCAGGCAGGTCGCGAACTTCGAGTAATTGTTGGTGCCGATAAACTAAGTGATCAGGAAACAGAACAACTTTCCTACGATATTTCGAAACGGATACAGGATGAAATGACCTATCCCGGACAAATAAAAATTACAGTTATCAGGGAAACGCGTGCAGTGAGTTATGCAAAATAATTAGAATTATATACAGAAATATAAATGCCTTCCAGCCGGTTAACGGTTTTGGAAGGTTTTTTTTTTGCCTAAAAAAGTCGCAACAATTGTTTTACACGATCTTTTTTGTCCATGAAATTTACCGATTGGTATGAAAGTTCAAGTGACTCAACCAGGAGTTTAATAAAGGCAACGTCCGATTTCGGCTCGGTATAATGGTGTAAAGGGAAATAATTGTTTGTCCGCAAATGATATTCAATCTCTTTTATACTTGTAATCGAACCTTTATTTGAAGGATTTATATAAAACAAAACGTCAGATTTAACATCATTCCCATGCACTTTTCTGGCCAGTTTCGCGTCAACTATTGCAACAAGCGGGTTCTTCGGAAAGTCAATAAATTGGGCTGGAAGATCCAGCATTCGGGCAACAATTGTATAAAAATACTGATTGAAACAGGGTTGCCCTTTTTTGTATCAAGCATCTGGTTTAAAAAACAATTTTGGGGCGAATGAATATTTTTAAAATTGATTGAAAATTCGTTCAGGTTAAAAAGAAAATGGTTGAGGATTGTAATTTTTTCGAGCAGTGTGAGCGAGTTATTTAGTTCGAGCCAGACTTTTTTTCTGATATTTTCAAGTTTTAGCCTGATATTTAATGGATTTACATCGGGATATTGAAAACGGTCGATAATCAGAAAACCAGTAAACAAATCGCGTTCTTCTGAATTCGCTTTCAGCCACTGTTTCAGCAACCGTGCTGTTTCCTTAAATTGAAGATTTTGTATTATATTTTCGATACGTTCCTGGCAAAACACATCAAAACTCGATTCCCATTTTTGTTCCAGTTTCGGAATGATTTTGTCTGTTTCTTTGAGCAATTCCTTTTCAACAAGCTCATAAACAGTTAAATCAGGGTCGTCAAGCAGTTCTATTAATGCGTTTACTTTTCGGTTCGTCATTTAATCTTTTGTTAGGCGTTCCAAAACCAATAAAACAAGCTTTTTCATTTCATCATGGTAGCTCTCGTTGGCAGTTAAAACAACTCGGTTGGCAATAATTAAACAAATAGTGAGTGCTTCGTGGCCAAGCATTTCCGACAATCCATAAATTGCCGAACTTTCCATTTCGAAATTTGTGATTTTATAATGTTCGTATCGAAAATCTTCAATCTGTTTGTTCAACTCAGGAACTGCAAGCGGCAGGCGCAATACTCTACCCTGCGGACCATAAAAGCCGGGAGCAGAAATAGTTACTCCTTTTCTGAAAATATCGTCGTCGAATTTTGAAAGTAATTTTTTGAAGAATCGACAACATAAAAAGTTGGTAAAGATTTTTTCCAGTTTGTAAAAGTTTGAAAAGCTTTTCCCGAATTCAAGATCGCAATGCGATTCAAGGTTGGCATAAAAATTCAGCATACCGTCAAATCCAATCGATTTTTCAGAAATTACAAATGAATTAACGGGCAAATCGGGCTGAAGCCCGCCGGAAGTACCAATTCTTACAATATTAAGTGATTTGTGTTCTGCTTTAATTGTCCGTGTTTTTAAATCGATATTTGCAAGCGCATCCAATTCATTTAAAACAATATCAATATTATCTGTTCCAATACCTGTAGCTATAACTGTTAATCTTTTCCCTTTATACCAGCCGGTTACGGTTTTAAATTCCCGGTTTTGAACCGAAAACTCAATATCATCAAAGTATGAAGAAATTGTGTCAACCCGTCTCGGATCTCCAACAAGTAATATGTTATCAGAAATTTGCTCAGGCTTTAAATGCAAGTGAAAAATTGAGCCGTCGTTATTTATAATAAGTTCTGAATATTGGATCATCTGTATTTACTTGTTTGCGTTCAAATCTATTCTATTTTAGATAAACAGGCAATTTTGTGATTGCCAAAATATAAACAGTCAGTCGTTGGAAACTTGATTTGACACTTGTTTTTGTTTAAAACTCCAGATATGTGAAACAGAAATTGGATATTGTTGAAAATCAAAACCATTAAAAATTAGAATTTAATGGGTTTAATTTTTATTTTTGAAACCATAAAACTAAACGCAAAATATATGTCATTTAAAATTTTCACACTTCAGCTTTTCGGCAAATTGAAACCAGTGGAAACCATTGAAAAACAGCGTAAAATGCTGTTGGATGATTACAACGAATTTCTAAAAGTGGAAAACTCTGAAGAGCTTAAAAAATATCTTGAGCTTGAAAGCGAAATTAATTCGGAAATTTTCAAAAAGAAAAAGGCTGAAGTGGAATCTCTGCATTTTAATGGCAGCAAAGAGTTTAACCAGTTAAAGGAATTTGAAGGCTTACAAAAAAAACAATCTTTAAAGAAATACTTTAAGGTTGCCAATTCACCCGATTTGATTCGTTTTAACAATTTGAAATCTGCAGAAAAACTGGCGGAGTTTTACAAATTGCAGGAATATGTAAAAGAAGGCCAATTTGCCAAAGATAAAAAGGAAATTTTATCGCAGGTTTTTAAAGGTTCGGTTGAAGAAAAACATTGGATTGATTTTAAAAAACTTGATAAATCGATAGAAATTAAGGTTTACAAAGAGTTGCATAATTCAGATTTTTTGAAAAAACACGAACTTTTTGTCAAATCGGATAAACTAAAAAACTTTGTTCAACTGGGAAATATTCCTGATAAGGATAAAACAAAATCAGATGAATTTAAAAGGTTGAAAAACGATTCTGAGCTAATAAATTATTTCAAATTCGAAAAAATCAAAAAAACTAAAGATTTACAGGGAAACCGCTGGCGGCCAGAATTAACGAGATACAATGAATTAAAGGCGTTTGTTGAAAATCCTGATTTTAAAAAGCGTGAAACCTTTTAAAGGATAAAAAGAAATTCGAAAACAGCGAAGCAAACAAAAATATACCCGGTTCAAACAATTACTTAATGATCAGGATTTGAAGTTCTTTTTCAAATTTGAAAAATCGGAACTTTACAAAAATTATCTCGATGTTGCACAATCGTTTGATCTGAAGAGATTTTATGAACTCGAAGAGATTACTTCATCAAAAGAATTTAAAGAAACGAAAGCCTATTTGGAAGATAAAAAGAAATGGGAAAAGACCGATGAATTTGTAAGGCAACAGGAATATTTAAAAATGAAGCAGTTGCCTCATTTGGTTAAGTATCACAAAAACAAAGGCACAAATATTTTTAATTTCTTTAATGAATGGCAGTTGGTTTTTGAAGACGATTTTCAACAAGTAAAACTCGATACCGAAAAATGGTCAACCAAAGGTTATCTGGCAGAAAAAATGCTTGGCGATAACTACTCACTGGCAGGTGACAACCATATTTTTACCGATGGAAAAAATTTGCAGCTCAACGGTAAATTGAATATTACTGTTAAGAAGGAAAAAGTAAAAGGTAAGGTTTGGCAAATGCCTGCAGGATTTATCCCTGTTGAACTGGATTATTCTTCAGGAATTATTTCGTCGTGGAAAAGTTTTTGGACCGGCGACGGGATTGTTGAAGCAAAAATGAAATTTGATCCTGTTCAGCAAATTGTCAGCTCGTTTTACCTGACCGGTGAGCAAAATACACCCCGCTTAAATTTACTTGAAATGGGCGCAAAAAACAGGCTTGGTATTTTGAACTCTCGGCAAACGACGGAAAAGCAAATGTAAATGGCCTGGATATTTCGAACCTGAAAAAAGGGAAATGGTATATCTTTTCTGTTGAAAAAAGTGGAGGGAACTTTACCTGGAAAATCAATGAAACTGAAATTTTTACGCTTCAAAGTTCGGACCTGAAAGAAAAAATGCATCTAAATGCATCGAGTATTGTAATTCAGGATGTACCGACCCAACATCTTCCGGCAGGTTTTGAAATCGACTGGGTGAAATGTTACGGTAAAAGATAGAGGAGAGTTTAGAGTTCAAAGTTTAGGGTTCAAAGTTGTAGAATCTAAGTTCAGGTTTGGAACCTGTTAACCTACAACCAGTAATCAGTAACCCGCTACCTGCATCAAGTAACCAGTAACCAGCATCCGCATCCCGCTAAAACCCCCTCTTGTTGAACATGATATAACCAAAACTTAGAAGGAAATACAACTGCGTATCTTGTTTTTCATAATAATTTAGAGAAATGCTAAGCGGACCGATTCCCGTTTGGTAAACCAAAGCAGCCAATCCCTGTAAATAGTAATTTTCAATAAATTTTGATTTTTGAACAAACTCTTTCGTTTCAGGAAGTGCTTCGTTAAATGGAATAAATGAATACCCCTCCAATCGAAAATTAAGGTTTGCCCCCAGGTTTACAATAGTATTAACACCACCGGCAAAATAATTATTCGAATGAAAATTTTCAATAAATAATGATTTACTGTGAGGTGTTGGGTAAAATCCGGGTGAATTTAGTTTGGTTGCCCGAAAGTTTCCAAATAAGTCTTTGTTGCTAAAAACAGCTTCACCTTTTAATCCGAGTGTAAATTTATTGCCAAAATGAAAAAAACGGGTAGAGTGGGCCTGAACTAATAAATAGTTGTGATCAGCAATTTTTGGCAGGTTATCTTTCTCAGAAGTAGTTCCCGGAATATTTGATTCCCGCCCTGAAATATATTTTACAGTTAAATAACGGTACACCCCATCGGATGGGAATTGTTTATAGTTTAACGAGTTGTTTTCCATTCCAACTACTGTCGAAAAAGTGTTGAAGGTAGTTTTGTCGGGTTCGTCGGCTTTATTAAAAATGTCAGTTTGGTAATACTGGTCAACACTGTTCGAAAAGGCAATACCACCATATATTTTGCTGTGCAATCCGGCAGGAATTCCTGCTTCAACACGCGTATTGTTTTCGTTTTGAATTATGTAAGGCGGGCGCACATCTTCGAAAAAAAGTTCTGAACTTGAAGCAAAATAATCCCACCGGTTAAAGGTTACAAATGTTTCGAGGTAAAACGGAAGTGTTGAAGGATAATCGATTCGTCCGCCTAATTTAAACGAACTATAAAACCGGCCAAAATATATATCTGACGAGATTGTATATGCCCTGCTTTTATATGCGCGATAATTCAAACTTGCAAATCCCTGATTGATTGGTTTTGTCGAAATCTTTCCCCCCGCAGATACTTCAAATTTCTTTTGAGGTTCCACTTTCAGGTGCAAATCAAAATAACCGGTTTCTTTATTGTATCTCGAAATGGGTACAATCGATTTAATATGATCATCGGCAATTAATTTAAAATATTCCTTTTTCAATGCCGAAAGACTGATTACATCATAATTACCTTTGATTGACTGGATAATATATTTACGCTGCATGGGATCTTTAACTCCTTCAACCTGAATATTCTGAAAATAAAGTTCATGTTTTTTTGCATTAAACTGCTGCCGTTTTTTGTCAACCACTTCCTTCGGAACTCTCCTTTTTACAAGATTACGAATGTTGTCGATTGAATCAAGAGTTGTTTTTTTCCCTGCTTCAATTGCCAGGTCAATTTTATTAAAATCAAGCAGACCAATATTGTCAAAATGTGTTTCAAGAACAATGCCCTTATTTACTTCAATTTTAAAGTCTGTTGGCCTCATCACAATATTTGCTATTTGTGCCATAATATCGCTGGCATCTGCCACTTTTTTATCATTTGCCACTTTATGTCCAATAATAATATCGGGCTTAAATAATTCGCTCATTACATCCTGTGGAAAGTTGTTGACGATCCCACCATCAAACATCAGGTTTCCATCAATTTCTATTGGTTTAAAATATAAGGGTACTGTCATTGAAGCCCGGATTGCATTGCCCAAATCGCCATTTCTTAAGATTGCGGGCTGACTTTTATTTACATCGGTGGCAATACAAAAAAATGGCACCATCAAACTATCGAAATTATTTTTACTGGCAGCATTTGTTGCCGTCATTAATTCCATAAAGGCAAAGTCCATTTGTTCTTCAGGAATTAAATAAGTTTGGGGCATAAGTTTATATTTTTCGTCTTTTTTTCAATCCGAACATTTATCCACGATGGATTTTCTTCGGGCACCTTAAAATAATAACGGTAGTCTTTTTGAATTTTTCCGGTTGACCAAAAATAGAAGTCCTCCGATTTGAAAAGTTCTTCCATTTCATCTGTTGAATATCCTGCAGCATATAAACCTCCAACAATTGCTCCAATTGAAGTGCCTGCAATATAATCGATTGGTATATTGTTTTCTTCGAGTACCCTGATTACGCCAATATGCGCCATTCCCTTTGCACCACCACCGCTTAATACAAGCCCAACCGATTGTGCATTGGTTTGCAAACTAGTAATAGCCGCAAATATTATGAGTAAAAGAGATATTCGTTTCATCGGTAATTTTTCATGCATCTGAACAAATCCAAAATTACAAAATTGATTGGAGTGTCAGATACAATAATCCCTAAAAACAGATAATTATATTTGTAAAATTAGCATCAGCATGAAAGGAGTAATTAATCAATGGTTATTATATTTGGCTGAAAAATCTATTTATGGAAACTGATTTTCAATATTTTTTGAAATCTTAAGTAAAAATGTAAATGTTAAAAATATCAGGAATTTTTGTTTTGATGGTTTTTGTAATAACAGGTTTTGCACAAGTTAAAATGCAAAAACAAAACGAAGGGATTTTATTTACAGAAGAAGGGGAAAACGTTTTGTTTTATCAGATGAAACTAATTTTGAACAGGAAGTAACCGATGTTGAATATATTTCAAAAGAAGGTGGAACTGCGGTCTTAAAAACAATTGTCGATTGGAAATCGGATTTGTGGAAAGCGAATGGTGAAAAAGTGCCTTATTTGAGGGAAGAATCGACTTTTACAATTCATTCAAAAAATGGAAATTACCGAATCATTGATTTTGAGATAAGTTTGATTGCTTTGGAAAACCTTTCGATAGGAGGTTCAGAAGATGTAAAAGGGTACAGTGGTTTTTCGGTTCGGATGAAACTTCCTGAGGATGTAAAATTCATTGGTCCGGCTGGAATTATCGAACCTCAGAATGAAGCAGTTCAATCAAAAGGTTATGTCAATATTTCGGGTTCAGTCGGCAAAAATAACAGCAGTGGTGGAATTGTAATGGTTGACAATCCTGAAAACCCGGGATATCCGCAACCATGGATTTTACGTAAGCAAAAAAGTATGCAAAACGCCGCTTTCCCAGGTAATACAATCGTTCCGATATCAACCCGAAAACCTTTGGTTTTAAAGTATTCTTTGATTGTTTATTCAGGTAATCTCAGTCAAAAAAGTATCAAACGAATATTGAAATAAAATTTTCACGCAACTTTTACACTGTCTTTTTCATCTGGTAAGTAACAATTCACTTCTATTTTCTATTAATCTTGAATCAGATGAAATGTAAATCTATTTTCCTTTTGGCAATTTTCTTTGGTTTTTAGCTTGTTCCCAACCTGAGGAATTAGCAGAAGATCAGTTAAAAATAACAGGTGTTTGGATTAACCAACAGGCAAATGATAACACGTTTACATATCAAAGGGCTGAATCTTTAATTGACAACGAATACTGCTTTGCAATCAGTCCAAACGGCAAGTTTACAGAGCATAAAAATTCAGGATTTTGCGGAACTCCGCCAATTTCCTACGCCGAATACGAAGGAAGTTGGACTTATTCTGATTCGATTCTGCATATTTCAGTGCCTTATTGGGGAGGCAACTCTACCTACAAATGGAAAGTTCTTGAAGTTGACGAAACTCATATTTCAATTTTATGGCTTGAATAGTTTTTTTTGGAAACAGTTTGAAACCTTATTCAGAAATCTGAAGTAAAATTCAAATGGAAAACGGGAGATTAAAGAAGGTTTTTTACTGAATTTCAAGGTTTAATCACTTAAAAAACAAACAAAATGCCAACCAAAAAATTAAAAGCTTTTCTTGATGAGAACAATGTGAAGTATGTAACAATTAAACATTCAAGCGCATATACAGCGCAGGAGATTGCAGCAAAAGCTCATGTTGCGGGAAAAGAATTTGCAAAAACTGTAATCATAAAAGTGGAAGGAAAAATGGCCATGGTTGTTTTGCCGGCATCTTACCGTGTTGATTTCAAACTTTTAAAACAACTTTTTGGCACTCAGCTTGTAACACTGGCCACCGAGGCAGAATTCAAGTATTTCTTTCCGGATTGTGAAGTGGGAGCAATGCCACCGTTTGGCAACCTTTACGATATGGACGTGTTTGTTGCCAAATCGCTTGCCGAAGATAAAGAGATTGCTTTTAACAATGGAAACCACACCGAAATGTTAAAACTGAGTTTTGAGGATTATGAACGATTGGTTCAACCCAGAATTTTAAAATTTTCAAAAAAGAAGTGTCTTTTCCACACGATCCTGAAGACAGATGGGTGGAAGATTACTAAAAAAAACCTTCAGGGATTTCTCCCTGAAGGTCTCAGTTTATAATATTAAAGTACTTTACCTACATCTAAGCAAGGAAGCTTAGCAGAATACCCGCTGCAACAGCCGATCCAATTACACCGGCCACATTAGGACCCATCGCGTGCATCAGTAAATGGTTTGTTTTATCATATTCAAGTCCAACAACCTGCGAAACCCGCGCACTGTCAGGTACTGCCGAAACACCTGCGTTACCGATCAACGGATTCATTTTGTTGCCTTCCTTCAGAAACAGGTTGATGATTTTTACAAACATAACACCACCAAAAGTTGCTACAACGAAAGAAGCTGCACCCAATGCAAATATTCCAATCGATTTAAACGTAAGAAAAGTAGTCGCCTGTGTTGATGCTCCAACTGTCAATCCAATCAGGATGGTTACAATATCGATCATCGGTCCTTTTGCAGTATCGGCCAAACGTTTGGTAACACCACTTTCCTTCAGCAGATTACCAAAGAAAAGCATTCCTAAAAGTGGAAGACCACTTGGAACAACAAAGGTAGTAAGCAACATACCTGCAATTGCAAAAATTACTTTTTCAGTTTTCGAAACTGTACGGGGTGGTTTCATTCTAATCAAACGTTCTTTTGGCGTAGTCAGCAATTTCATTACCGGAGGCTGAATCACAGGAACCAATGCCATGTATGAGTAGGCTGCAATAGCAATTGCGCCCATTAAATCGGGAGCCAGTTTCGATGAAAGAAAGATTGCTGTTGGGCCGTCGGCTCCACCAATAATACCAATTGCTCCCGCTTCAGTAGGGCTAAAACCAAATGCCAGAGCAAGACAATAAGCGCCAAATATTCCCAACTGTGCAGCAGCACCAATCAGTATAAGTTTTGGGTTTGATATCAACGCTGAGAAGTCCGTCATTGCCCCGATCCCAAGGAAAATCAAAGGTGGATAAATACCCTGAAGTACCCCAAAATAGAGATAATTCAGTACGCTGCCCGATTCGTAAACCCCAATCTGGTAACCGGGGGCAAATGCAACGTTTCCAACAAGAATACCAAAACCAATAGGAATCAACAACATTGGTTCGAATTCCTTTGCAATGGCGAGGTATATAAATGCAAGTCCAATGCAAATCATTATAATATGACCTACAGTTAAGTTCGCAAAGGCAGTAAACTGCAGGAATTGTACCAGGTGTTCTATAACAAATTCAAAGAAATTACCCATGTTTTATTCTCCTATTATTATCAGCACATCGCCTTCCATAACGTTGTCGCCTTTGTGTTTTAGTATTGATACTACTTTTCCGGCCATATCGGCTTCAATGTTGTTTTCCATTTTCATGGCTTCAAGCATCAACAGTTTCTGTCCCATTTTAACAATGTCTCCTTCGCGAACAAATATTTCGAGGATTACACCCGGTAGTGGCGATTTAATACTTCCTGCCCCTTTTGGTCCGGATGGACTGCTTGTTTTAGCCACTGAAGGATGACTGTCAGTTGATGGAACTGCAACCTGACGAACCAGTTTGGGCGTTTTGGTGGTTTTCATGGTTTTGTCAACTTCAACTTTATAAAGCGTTCCGTTAACTTCAATTTCGGCAATGTTATCTTCCACACTGAGAACTTCAGTCTCGTATTGGTTGCCATTTATGGTAAATTTGAATTTTTTCATCTCATTATAATTTATTGTTTTTTATTGGTATTCGATGGAACTCGCAGCATAATGATTCTCTTTTTTGAGATGAAACTTTTATGCTCGTTTCATTTTATCAGATTTTATTTGGTGTTTTTCTTAATGTATAAATTTTTGAACTCCAGGGCGAATAATTACGTGATACTTTCTGTATGGTTAAAACCGTATTTTCATAATCGTGCATTTCACTCAGATAAAGATGAATTGTCATGGCAATAGCAGCATTTACCTCGCCTGACATTTCCACTTCAGAATGTGCTTCAGATGGTTTTTGTTCACTTGATGCTGATTTCTTTGATGAGTTAGCATGACGGATAAAAAATCGCCCCATATTTTTATAAATGACAAACAAAATAGCCAGTGCTGAAAACACTACAAACATGGCAATCATGGTCATTCCGATTCCATACGGGTCAAATTCAACAAAACTTTCACCTGCCGATTTCTTTTTTGTATAATCATTGTTTGCACCTGGAGTCGATTTTTCAAGAAAAACCCAGTCTTCACTGTCATTCGATGGTCTTCCATATGTAATATCCGGTTTTTGTCCTGCCGGTATCTCAATTTTATCAATTAGCGTTTTTCCATTGGCATCAAAAATCGCCAGAGTTTTGCCTTCGATTAAATTGAAATTTAGATGAAAAATACCACGGGTCGGGTGATTATCTGCCCAAAAAACAATATAGTTTCTTGATGGAATTTTCGTAATCGGATCGCCTGTTGGAATCCAGTATTTTGTTGGATCGTTTAAATCATCAGTAAGGTAACAACCTCCGATATTTACTGTGTTATATGATGAATTGAATATTTCAATCCATGCACTGTGTTGTCCAAAATCGTCAACCGCATTCGAATTGTTGTTAACCAAAATTTCATTTAATCTCAAAGTAACTGCATTTTGAGATTTTACTGTGTAATTGAATGCAACAACTAATGCGACCGATACAATTCCGGTTATAATTTTTTTAGCTCTATTTCGCATATCTTTTCATTATAACGGAATGTTTGTATGTTTTTTTGCCGGCATAACGTCTTTTTTCGTTGCCAGTGCCTGCAAAGCACGAATAATGCGGAAACGGGTATTACGAGGTTCAATTACATCGTCAATGTATCCATATTCGGCTGCTTTATATGGATTTGCAAATTTTTCCTTGTAATCTTCTTCTGCTTTTGCAAGGTATTCAGCGCGTTCGGTTTCGTCGGCAATCTCTGCAATTTTTTTACCACGAAGTACTTCAATCGCACCTTTTGGTCCCATAACTGCAATTTCGCCTGTTGGCCATGAGTAATTGATATCGCCGCGCAGGTGTTTCGAGCTCATTACACAGTATGCTCCGCCGTACGATTTACGCAGGATAACTGTAACTTTTGGAACTGTGGCTTCACCGTAGGCGAATAATAATTTTGCACCATGCATGATGATGCCGCCATATTCCTGGGCTGTTCCGGGTAAAAATCCTGGTACATCAACCAATGTTACCAACGGAATATTGAATGCATCGCAGAATCTTACAAAACGGGCTGCTTTGCGTGAAGAATTAATATCAAGAACCCCTGCGAGGTAGTTGGGCTGGTTGGCAACAATACCTACTGATGATCCGTTGAAACGGGCAAATCCCACAACAATATTTTGTGCATAGTTGCGGTGTACTTCAAGGAATTCATTCTGGTCAACAATGGCGTGAATTACATCCTTTACATCGTATGGTTTATTTGGATTATCAGGAATAATTTCGTTTAACGAATCTTCAAGACGGTCGATTGGGTCGGTGCAATTAACAAGAGGGGCATCTTCGAGGTTATTTTGCGGCATGTAACTCAGCATTTTCCTTATTAAAAGAATGCCTTCTTCTTCATCATCGGCCACAAAATGGGTAACACCCGATTTTGAACCATGAACCGAAGCTCCTCCCAACTGTTCGTCGGTTACAATTTCGCCGGTTACTGTTTTTACAACTTTAGGACCTGTAACAAACATGTAACTTGTGTTTTTACTCATTACAATAAAGTCGGTTAGTGCCGGAGAATAAACGGCACCACCTGCACATGGGCCAAAAATAGCTGAGATTTGAGGAATAACGCCTGATGCCATAATGTTACGCTCAAAAATTTCAGCATAACCGGCAAGTGCTGTAACTCCTTCCTGAATGCGGGCGCCACCCGAGTCGTTAATACCGATTACCGGAGCACCCATTTTCATGGCCATGTCCATTACCTTGCAAATTTTAAGTGCATAGGTTTCTGACAGGGAACCACCGAAAACAGTGAAATCCTGGGCATAAACATAAACAACGCGACCATCAATAGTTCCTTGTCCTGTAACTACACCATCACCCATAAATTTGGTTTTTTCCATACCAAAGTTATCGCAGCGATGTGTTACAAACATGTCGTATTCTTCAAAACTGCCTTCATCGAGTAGCAATGAAATACGTTCACGGGCTGTTAATTTGCCCTTTGCATGCTGAGCTTCAATTCTTTTTTCACCGCCGCCGAGTTTTGCTTCTTCCCGCAGGGCGATTAGTTTTTTTACTTTATCCTGATTATTCATAATTAGTAGTTTGAAATATGATTTTTATTTTCCGCAAATTTCTGTCAAAACACTCAAGGTTGATTTTGGATGAAGAAAACCAATCTGTAATCCTTCCGCACCTTTTCTTGCAGTTTTATCGATTAACTGAATTCCTTTTTCATTTAATTCAGCTAAGGATTCGTTTACATTATCAACGGCAAAAGCAAGGTGGTGAACGCCGGGCCCTTTTTTCTCGATGAATTTACCGATTGGGCCTTCGGGATCTGTTGATTCCAATAATTCGATTTTGGTTTGACCCACCATAAAAAATGCTGTTTTGACTTTTTGATCGGCTACTTCTTCAATGGCGTAGCACTTCAGCCCCAATTTGGTTTCGTAATAAGGGATCGCTTCTTCCAGGCTGGTAACTGCAATCCCGATGTGTTCAATATGTGTAATATTCATGTGATAAAAAATTTATATAGTTATAATTTAAACGCATGTTTTTCAACATGTTTTTGTTATTTAGAATCGATTTAAGATATTATATATCAGATTTTTACAAGGCGCAAAGGTAGGTATATCATAATTTCATTCGTTCAAAATTGAAAAACATTGAGTTTTTTATTAAGAATTTCAGAATAAGTTAATATTGGGTTATTGGAAGTTGTTACTAATGGGTTCTGATTAAAAAGAACGCAGTTATTCCCGTTGATTTCTGATGATAGAAATGAGTGATTACCTGGTTTGAAAATAACAGTTAAAGTAAAATAAAGTAAATTTCGAATAAATATTTAAATACCAGATTCAAAATACTTTTAGTGATAAATCACTTTTCTCATTTCAAATCTGGTACCTGATATTTCTTAACCTTTAAACTTTCCCTTTTTCCTTTTTACTTTTTCCTTTTCCCTTTTATTCAGCATCCCAAACAAAATGGAAGTGAGGCCCAAAACGTTCAAATGCTGCTTTGTCCAGATTTTCCTGATGATCGGGATGTGAAATCGAAATAATCAGTTTAGCCCTGTCCTGCAGCGAGCGGCCATAAAGGTTTACTGCGCCAAACTCGGTAACAAGCCAGTGAATATTGGCTCTTGTACTTACAACACCTGCCCCGGGAGTTAAAATAGGTGCAATTTTGCTGATTCCTTTATTTGTTACTGAAGGAATTGCAATGATTGGTTTACCGCCCTCACTGAGAGAAGCTCCCCTAAGGAAGTCGATTTGCCCGCCAACTCCCGAATAGTGGGTAGTTCCAATTGAATCGGCACAAACCTGACCTGTAATATCAATTTGTAATGCCGAGTTGATGGCAGTTACTTTTGGGTTTTGTGCAATTATGGCAACCCTGTTTGTATAGGCTACGTCGAGCATTGCTACACCCGGGTTATTGTCGATAAAATCATATAGTTTTTTTGATCCCA
This sequence comes from Draconibacterium sp., assembly GCA_016705335.1. Classification (GTDB taxonomy): domain Bacteria; phylum Bacteroidota; class Bacteroidia; order Bacteroidales; family Prolixibacteraceae; genus Draconibacterium. The sequence goes on from JADIYN010000026.1 coordinate 59,504, forward strand.
TCAGGAAGGTAGCAACCATCTTTCCTTTATCGATGGCTTTGTTTTTGCCGTTTACAACACCTTTGTCAACAAGCGGAAGTATGCCGTCAGCAAACATTTCGGAGTGTACGCCAAGATCTTTATGGTTTCCGAGCATCGAAAGCACAGCATTTGGTATAGCGCCAATACCCATTTGCAGGGTAGCGCCATCGTCAACCAATTCGGCAACAAAACGGCCGATTTTGCGGTCAATGTCCGAAATTTCGCCCATTTCCTTTGCAATAAGCGGACTGTCGTCTTCAACAAACAAATCAATATCGTTGATATGAAAAATGGCATCGCCAAAAGCACGCGGCACATTTGGATTTACAATTGCAATCACTGTATCAGCTTTTTCAACTGCTGCAAGTGTAGCATCAACAGAAGTACCAAGTGATACATAACCAAATTTGTCGGGAACCGAAACCTGTATCATGGCCACATTTACTTTTAAAACACCTTCACGGATCAATCGTTGTGTTTCATGAAGGAAAACCGGAATATAATCGGCATAACCCAATTGGGTTTGTTTCCTTACGTTATGGCCTACAAAAAACGATTCAAGTTGAAAGATGCCTTCAAATTCAATGTCGGCATAAGGTGCAGGACCTTCGGTATGAATATGTTGGATACGCACATTTCTGAATTCCTTGTTACGTCCTCTTTCGCATAAAGCCTGAATTAACGGGTGAGGCGTTACAGCCACGCTGTGCAAATGAATTCGGTCGTTTGATTTTACTACTTTAACTGCTTCTTTTGCAGTGATAAATTTGATGTTTTTCATCTCATTATAATTTAAATCTTTTCAATGGAATTCGATGCAACTCGCTTATAATGATTCTCCTGTACGTCAAGAACTTTGTATGCTCGTTTCATGTTTTCCGGAAATAAAAATCAGGTTGAATAATTAAGGGGGCAAATATAGGAAAACAATCTGCTCGCAGAACTTTCGACTAATATAAAGGCATGTTCAAAAGCTTTTGTAAAGTATTTGTTAATTGCGGAAAAACATTAGAAATGTCATAGTTAAATTAGGTTTGTTTTGATATTGGCAAGTATTTTCCTCGTCAGAAACTTAATTTCCAGGTCTGGAAATAAAATATCCAGGGATATGAAGTTAAAATCCTTGGTAAGAAAGATTATTTCCTTGAGCTTTCAGAAACAATATTTCCCTGGACAGAAACACCTGGACAGAAAAGTATTTCCTGGTCAGAAACAACATTTCCTGGACAGAAAGTCAATTTCCCTGGACAGAAATAGTATTTCCTGGTCAGAAACAATATTTCCTCAGACAGAAAGTCAATTTCCATGGACAGAAACAATATTTCCCTGGTCAGAAAGATAA